>NZ_JAVAJK010000005.1:0-366377 GCF_052112325.1 Pseudomonas sp. Yb2C2
TAAAGAGCGGTTGGTTAAGAGCTTTCGTCTCAACCGAGGCGCGCATTCTACAGCAGCCTCATTTGCTGTCAAGTGATTATTTTCAGAAGCTTTCGAAGATTTCTTCAACAACTTCAACCACTTGCGCCTCCGATCTCTCGTCAGCGGGAGGCGAATTCTACAGCGTTACACGCTGCTGTCAACACCTCTTTTTCTCCGCTTTCGACCGAGAAGATCGAATCGTTAATAGCGTCAAACAACACGACCCTACCAACTTCTTCTGGGCTTCGATGAACTGAAGCAATCCGCTGCCTTATTCTGCATAACTCTTTGTTTACCAAGGAGTTTTGCGTTTCGACTGCGCCGGAAGTGGGGCGAATTATAGACTTCCAGGATCTGCCGTCAACACTTAATTTAGTTTTCCTATCAATTTGCCGAAGTTGATTAAAAAACCACCAAAACGCCCTCTATATAGAAGAGCGCCCCTAGATAACTCCCGCTTCTTTCAAAGCCTTCACATTCGCCGAGCCCAACCCCAACACATCCTGCAGCACCTGAGCCGTATGCTGCCCCAACAAAGGAGGCGCAGTACGGTACTCCACAGGCGTCTTGGATAACCGAATCGGACTGGCCACCAGCGGCACCATCCCCGCCAACGCATGCGGCAGCTGTATCGCCAGCCCTCGTGCCTTTACCTGAGGATCGGCAAACACCTGGGCTAGGTCATTGATCGGCCCACAAGGCACACCAACCCGCTCCAGTTGTGACACCCACTCAGCCGTAGTCTTGAAGACCGTAACCTGGCGAATCAATGGAATCAGCTCAGCGCGGTTGGCTACCCGCACCTTATTAGTAGAGAACCGCGGATCATCCGCCCACTGCGGCTGCCCAGCCACTTCGGCGAACTTGCGAAATTGCCCGTCATTACCCACGGTCAGTATGAAATCGCCATCGGCCGTAGGAAAATCCTGATAAGGCACGATATTCGGATGAGCATTACCCAGTCGTTTTGGCGCCGCTCCCGTGGCCAGGTAGTTCATCGCCTGGTTAGCCAGACAAGCCACCTGCACATCAAGCAACGCCATATCGATATGCTGCCCACCACCGTCATGATCCCGATGCGCCAGCGCAGCAAGGATCGCCACCGTCGAGTAGAGCCCAGTGAGAATGTCAGTCAACGCCACCCCCACCTTCACCGGCCCGGCCCCCTCATCGCCTTCCGGCCGACCGGTAAGACTCATCAGCCCACCCAACCCCTGGATCATGAAGTCATACCCCGCGCGAGCGGCATACGGCCCCGTCTGACCGAAGCCAGTGATCGAGCAGTAGATCAACTCCGGATTCACCTTCTTGAGCGAATCGTAGTCCAGCCCATACGCCGCCAGGCCACCCACCTTGAAGTTCTCGATCAAGATGTCGGACTTGGCAGCCAGATCTCGCACCAGCCGCTGTCCCTCCGGCCGCGTGAAGTCGATCGTCACCGACTCTTTGTTGCGATTAGCCGACAAGTAGTACGCCGCCTCACTCGTGTTCTCGCCATCAGCGTCTTTAAGGAAGGGCGGCCCCCAGGCGCGCGTATCGTCACCGCTACCAGGTCGCTCGACCTTGATCACCTCAGCCCCAAGGTCCGCAAGGATCTGCCCGGACCAGGGGCCTGCCAACACTCGCGATAAATCCAATACCCGCAGATGCGAAAGCGCGCCCATGCCGTTCTCCTATTAATAGAACGCCTGAATACCGGTTTGCGCGCGCCCCAGAATCAGGGCGTGCACGTCATGGGTACCCTCATAGGTGTTAACCACCTCAAGATTCACCAGATGACGCGCCACCCCGAACTCGTCGGAGATACCGTTGCCACCCAACATGTCCCGCGCCATACGCGCGATGTCCAGGGACTTGCCGCATGAGTTGCGCTTCATGATCGATGTGATTTCAACCGCAGCCGTTCCCTCTTCCTTCATACGCCCCAGGCGCAGGCAGCCTTGCAGCGCCAGGGTGATTTCGGTCTGCATATCGGCCAGCTTCTTCTGAATCAATTGAGTTGCTGCCAATGGACGGCCGAACTGATGGCGATCCAGGGTGTACTGGCGTGCGGTGTGCCAACAGAACTCGGCAGCACCCAAAGCCCCCCAGGAGATGCCATAACGCGCCGAGTTGAGGCAGGTAAAAGGGCCCTTCAAGCCGCGCACATCCGGGAAAATGTTCTCTTCCGGCACAAACACGTTATCCATCACGATCTCACCGGTGATGGAGGCGCGCAGGCCGACCTTGCCGTGAATCGCCGGCGCACTCAGGCCTTTCCAGCCTTTCTCCAGAACAAACCCACGAATATCGCCAGCGTCGTCCTTGGCCCACACCACAAACACGTCCGCAATCGGGCTATTGGTGATCCACATTTTTGCGCCGGTAAGGCTGTAGCCGCCATCCACTTTGCGCGCACGAGTGGTCATCGCGCCAGGATCGGAGCCGTGGTCAGGCTCGGTCAAACCAAAACAACCAATCCATTCGCCAGAGGCCAATTTCGGCAAGTACTTCTGCTTTTGCGCTTCGGTGCCGAACTCATTGATAGGCACCATCACCAGTGACGACTGCACACTCATCATCGAACGATAACCGGAGTCGACGCGCTCAACCTCACGCGCAATCAGGCCGTAGCCGACGTAACTCAAACCACTGCCCCCGTACTGCTCAGGAATCATCGCCCCCAGCAAACCGGTCTCACCCATTTCACGGAAAATCGCCGGGTCGGTCTTTTCATGGCGAAAGGCTTCGAGCACACGCGGCGCCAGCTTGTCCTGGGCGAATTGCTCAGCACTGTCGCGCACCATGCGCTCCTCTTCGGTGAGCTGTTGATCCAGCAGCAGTGGATCGATCCAGTTGAAGCTTGCCTTGCCAGCCATGAATAAGTCCTCGCAAAGAAAAATCAGAAGTCGTGCATGGAGCCTAGGCCGGGCAGGCAGGGAGAGCAAACGAGGTTTTAGCATAGGCTTGTGATAATTTATCACTCCGTAACGCCTACAAGCGGCGCAGCTGCACTTTTTATGTGAGGACAAGGTATATGCGCAGAAAAATTCCCAGCACCACCGCCCTCGTCAGTTTTGAAGCGGCAGCCCGCCACGAGAGCTTTACCAAGGCGGCGCATGAGCTTTCCATCACCCAAGGCGCCATTTGCCGACAGATCGCCAGCCTGGAAGAGTTTTTAAGTGTCGAGCTGTTTCGGCGCTCACGGCGCGGGGTAAAGCTGACGGAGGCGGGACTTTCATACAGCCGTCGCGTGGCCACCCAGCTGGACGCCGTGGAGCGCGATACCCTGTCCGTCATGGGGCAGCAAGGCGCAAACACCATTGAGCTGGCCGTAGTACCCACGTTTGGTACGCAATGGTTGATCCCTCGCCTCAAGGACTTTCAACGAGAGCATCCAGAAGTGACGGTAAACCTGACTAACCGCACGCGTCCTTTTCTATTTGCGGATACGGAATTCGACGCAGCAATTTACTTCGGCGACGCAGATTGGTCCGGTACCGAATCCCACAGGCTCATGGGAGAAAATCCTGTCCCCGTGTGCAGCCCGCGACTATTGGGCGAACTTGAGCGATTCACCCCCCAGGAGATTGCAGAACTGCCATTGCTGCAGCAGACCACCCGCCCTTACGCCTGGCGCCAATGGTTCAACGCCCAGCAACTGAACGTGCCCCGCGACATGACAGGCCCACGTTACGAGCTATTCTCGATGTTGTCTCAAGCCGCCATGCATGACATGGGTATTGCACTGATCCCGCCATTCCTTATCCAGCGAGAACTGGATGAGCATCGACTGGTGATCGCAAGCCCGCAGGCGCTGACCAGTTCGAAGGCTTATTACCTGATGATTCCTGACAGAAAAGTCGAATCCGCCTCACTGCACGCGTTCAGAGACTGGTTGATAGACCAATCGCAGCGCTACAGCCCCAGCATTTAAAGGACAAGCCTCACATGCTGACTTTGTAGTCAGCTAAATCTCAAGCCTACAGATGTACGTATATGTCGCATTTAAGCAGACTGTACCTGTCAGTCTGAAACAAGGCTTAAAGCCATGATTTTCGTGGCTTGTAGCGACTCCTATCAGCCAATGCCCGACTATTCACATCAACGATGGAAAAAAACACACGAATCAGCTGAAGCCCTTTAAACACCTGTATTTAAAGAGGTTATTTCAGACCGTTGCGACAATCAGTCACAGGGTGACTTGTAGTTAATTTTTCGTCACCCGTCATAATCCCTTGAAGGCCGTAAAGTTCGCCTGCAAAATGCCGCGCCCCGCTGTCATTTCAGCGGGATCGTGCTGATCGGCCGCCCCAGCTGCGCCACTCGCGGTGCACTGGCCTTTTTACAAAAAGATCAAAAGCAAAAAGATCATGCAGGAGATTTGACGTGCACATTGGTGTTCCTCTCGAAACCCAGACCGGTGAAACGCGGGTGGCTGCCACCCCGGAAACCATCAAGAAGCTGATCGGCCAGGGCCATAAGATCACTGTTCAAAGCGGCGCAGGCCTCAAGGCCAGCATCGTCGACAGTGCCTATGAAGCGGCAGGCGCGACCATTGGCAGTGCCGGCGATGCGTTTGGCGCCGAGCTGATTCTCAAGGTGGTCGCCCCCAGCGACAGCGAACTGGCGCTGATCAAAAGCGGCACCGCGTTGGTGGGCATGCTCAATCCGTTCAGCAACGAAACCATTGCCAAGCTGGCCGAGCAAGGCATCACTGCCTTTGCGCTGGAAGCTGCGCCACGTACCTCGCGGGCCCAGAGCCTCGACGTGCTGTCTTCCCAGGCCAACATCGCCGGCTATAAAGCCGTGTTGCTGGCCGCCCATCATTACCCGCGCTTCATGCCGATGCTCATGACCGCCGCCGGTACGGTCAAAGCCGCGCGCGTGCTGATCCTCGGCGCCGGTGTTGCAGGCCTTCAAGCCATCGCCACGGCGAAACGCCTGGGCGCGGTGATCGAAGCATCCGACGTGCGTCCTGCGGTAAAAGAGCAGATCGAATCCCTTGGCGCCAAGTTCGTCGACGTCCCCTACGAAACCGACGAAGAACGTGAATGCGCCGTCGGTGTCGGCGGCTACGCGCGCCCGATGCCCAGCAGCTGGATGCAACGCCAGGCCCTGGCCGTGCACGAACGCGCCAAGCAGGCCGACATCGTCATCACCACCGCCCTGATCCCCGGCCGCAAGGCGCCGACGCTGCTCAGCGCCGACACCGTCGCGCAGATGAAGCCCGGCTCGGTGGTCATTGACCTCGCTGCCGCCCAGGGCGGCAATTGCCCGCTGACCGTCGCCGACCAGGTGGTGGTGGAGAACGGCGTAATCATCTGCGGCCCGACCAACCTCGCCGGCGCCGTCGCCGCCGATGCGTCGGCCTTGTATGCGCGCAACCTGCTGGACTTCCTGAAGCTGGTCTTCAACAAGGAAGGGCAGTTTGAAATCAACCTCGAAGACGACATCGTCGCCGCGTGCCTCATGTGCCGCGACGGCCAAGTCATCCGCAAAAACGCCTAAGCAGGGATTCAGACGATGGAAGAGCTTATCTCCCCCGGTATCTACAACCTGATCATCTTTGTGCTGGCGATTTATGTCGGTTACCACGTGGTCTGGAACGTAACGCCCGCACTGCACACACCGTTGATGGCAGTGACGAACGCCATTTCAGCGATTGTGATTGTCGGCGCCATGCTCGCTGCAGCGCTGACCGTTACGCCACTGGGCAAGACCATGGGCACCCTGGCTGTGGCCCTCGCGGCCGTGAACGTGTTCGGCGGTTTCCTGGTAACTCGCAGGATGCTGGAGATGTTCAAGAAGAAAGCCCCGAAAGTAAAAGAAGAGGCGCCGAAGTAATGAGCATGAATCTGGTGACGACGCTGTACCTGATCGCGTCGATCTGCTTTATCCAGGCCCTCAAAGGCCTGTCGCATCCCACTACGTCGCGACGCGGCAATCTGTTCGGCATGCTCGGCATGGCGCTGGCGGTACTCACGACCGTAGGCCTCATCTATAAGCTCGGCGCTGAGCTGGCCACCGCCGGTATCGGCTACGTGATCGTCGGCCTGCTGGTCGGCGGCACCGCCGGCTCGATCATGGCCAAGCGCGTAGAAATGACCAAGATGCCCGAACTGGTCGCCTTCATGCACAGCATGATCGGCCTGGCCGCGGTGTTTATCGCGATTGCCGCCGTGGTCGAGCCGCAGTCCCTGGGCATCGTCAAACACCTGGGCGATGCGATCCCGGCGGGCAACCGCCTGGAGCTGTTCCTCGGCGCGGCCATCGGGGCGATTACCTTCTCCGGTTCGGTGATCGCGTTCGGCAAGCTGTCGGGCAAGTACAAGTTCCGCCTGTTCCAAGGCGCACCGGTACAGTTTGGCGGCCAGCACAAGATCAACCTGGTGCTCGGCCTCGCAACCCTGGGCCTGGGGCTGGCGTTCATGTTCACCGGCAACCTCACCGCCTTTGCGCTGATGCTGGCATTGGCGTTCGTGCTCGGCGTGCTGATCATCATCCCGATTGGCGGCGCCGATATGCCGGTTGTTGTGTCGATGCTCAACAGCTACTCCGGCTGGGCCGCGGCGGGCATCGGCTTCTCGCTGAACAACTCGATGCTGATCATTGCCGGTTCGCTGGTGGGTTCAAGCGGTGCGATCCTGTCGTACATCATGTGCAAGGCGATGAACCGCTCCTTCTTTAATGTACTGCTCGGCGGTTTCGGCAATGCGCCGGATGCCGGTGCTGCAGCGGGTTCTAAAGAAGCACGCCCGGTGAAGTCCGGTTCGGCCGACGACGCCACCTTCCTGCTGACCAACGCCGACACCGTGATCATCGTTCCAGGCTATGGCCTGGCAGTGGCACGGGCACAGCATGCCCTGAAGGAACTGACCGAAAAGCTGACGCACCGTGGCGTGACCGTGAAATACGCGATCCACCCGGTGGCCGGCCGTATGCCTGGGCATATGAACGTCCTGCTGGCCGAGGCGGAAGTGCCTTACGACCAGGTGTTCGAGATGGAGGATATCAACTCCGAATTCGGCCAGGCTGACGTGGTGCTGGTGCTGGGCGCGAACGACGTGGTCAACCCGGCCGCCAAGAACGACCCCAACTCGCCGATTGCCGGCATGCCGATCCTGGAGGCGTTCAAGGCCAAGACCATCATCGTCAACAAGCGTTCGATGGCCAGTGGTTACGCCGGGCTGGATAACGAACTGTTCTACCTGGACAAGACCATGATGGTCTTCGGTGATGCCAAGAAGGTCATCGAAGATATGGTCAAGGCCGTCGAGTAACACTGCGCCAGAGCAATACCCGAAACCCTGGCCTCCAGTAGGCTGGGGTTTTTTATTACCCCATGAAACCCGACCAAAGGCTCTAAATCGCTGCCCCGCATTCGACCATGGTAGCGGGCCGAAACTTTTTGAAATCACTACACTGCCCACCTTGCTTCCGTAGCCTGAGATAACAATTCATGTACCGTGATCGTATCCGCTTGCCTTCGTTGTTGAACAAGGTCATGAGCGCGGCAGACGCCGCCGCACTGATCGAGGACGGCATGACCGTCGGCATGAGCGGCTTCACCCGTGCCGGTGAAGCCAAGGCCGTCCCCCACGCCCTGGCCGAACGCGCCAAGACGTCCCCGCTGAAAATCACCCTGATGACCGGCGCCAGCCTGGGTAACGACCTGGACAAGCAATTGACCGAAGCCGGCGTGCTGTCCCGACGCATGCCGTTCCAGGTCGATAGCACGTTGCGCAAGGCGATCAACGCCGGCGAAGTGATGTTTATCGATCAGCACCTGTCGGAAACCGTCGAGCAACTGCGCAACAACCAGCTCAAGCTGCCGGACATTGCCGTCATCGAGGCCGTTGCGATCACCGAACAAGGCCATATCGTGCCCACCACGTCCGTGGGTAACTCCGCCAGCTTCGCGATTTTCGCCAAGCAAGTGATCGTCGAGATCAACCTGGCACACAACCCGAATCTGGAAGGGCTGCACGACATCTATATCCCGACCTACCGGCCAACCCGTACGCCGATCCCGCTGGTAAAGGTCGACGACCGCATCGGCAGCACCGCGATCCCGATCCCGCCGGAGAAGATCGTCGCCATCGTGATCACCAATCAGGCCGACTCAGCCTCCACCGTGACACCACCCGACAGCGACACCCAGGGCATCGCCAACCACCTGATCAACTTCCTCAAGCAGGAAGTGGACGCCGGGCGCATGACCAACAAGCTTGGCCCGCTGCAGGCCGGGATCGGCAACATTGCCAACGCAGTGATGTGCGGCCTGATCGATTCGCCGTTCGAAGACCTGACCATGTATTCGGAAGTGTTGCAGGACTCGACGTTCGACCTGATCGACGCCGGCAAACTGAGCTTTGCCTCGGGCAGCTCGATCACCCTGTCGGAGCGGCGCAATGCCGACGTGTTCGGCAACCTGGAGCACTACAAAGACAAGCTGGTGCTGCGCCCGCAGGAAATTTCCAATCACCCTGAAGTAGTGCGGCGCCTGGGCATTATCGGCATCAACACGGCGCTGGAGTTCGACATCTACGGCAACGTCAACTCCACCCACATCTGCGGTACGCGGATGATGAACGGCATCGGCGGTTCCGGCGACTTTGCGCGCAACGCGCACCTGGCGATCTTCGTCACCAAGTCGATTGCCAAGGGCGGCGCGATTTCCAGCGTGGTGCCGATGGTCAGCCATGTGGACCACACTGAGCATGACGTCGATATCCTGGTCACCGAAATAGGCCTCGCCGACTTGCGGGGCCTGGCGCCGCGGGAGCGGGCCCGGGTGATCATCGACAACTGTGTGCATCCGGCATACCGCGATGCGCTGAACAGTTACTTCAACACAGCCTGCGCCATCGGCGGACACACGCCACACATCCTGCGCGAAGCACTGAGTTGGCACATTAACCTGGAAGAAACCGGGCATATGCTCAAGGCTTGATTGATACAGATTCGAGCTGACGCAAACACAGTTTCGTCAGCTCGATGCCACAACCCTCGCTTCTTGAAAAAACTGTACTGCTGTACCGGTCATTTCCTACCGAAAATTCCCACCCCCACATCATAAAATGCCTATTTCGCACTATTTCAGTGCGGACAGGTACAGTTTCCCCATTTCCGTACAGTACAGCGCCTATAAACAGTTAACTGGCCCCTCACAATACAGGTGAACTGTATCTAGAGAGTCTTGCGCCGGAAGAGGATCATTGGCATCAGTTAAACCACTACCTAATCCCGCCACAAGCGGAAGGATGTCATCATGGAACGTACACTCAGTTCCGAACTGTTCTTCGAAGAAAAAGCTGTAAACACCCAGGCTTCCCTGCCTTTGCGCGTTCTCGCCAACCTGATGTTGTGGCAGCGCCGCATCTCCAGCCGCCATCAACTGGCTCGTCTGGATTCGCGTCTGCTGGCTGATGCCGGTATCAGCGAAGCTCAACGCTACGAAGAGCTGAGCAAGCCGTTCTGGCGTTAATTGACGCCCGCTGGCCCTGACCCACCGGGTCCACAGCCAGCACTGATTTGTCAAAACAAAGCCCGCCCCGGGAGACCGGAGGCGGGCTTTGTTGTTTCGGGGCCAGCCTTGTTCCAGGCCAAACAGAAGCCATTCATCTCAACCAGTACAGTTCAGAAAAATATAACAGTTAAGCAGTACAATTAAGTATTGGTGTATCTGTAACGGTCAAAGCAACTCGCCCACCATGGTGTTCCAGGACCTCACGGAAGGCGCTCACCATGGACACCCAACCCTCTCTCTATAAACGGCTGTTACACAGGACAGCTTCCACGCTGGCCAAATGGCTCCGCCACGCCTACGAACGCCGCCAACTGGCGCAACTCGATCTTCGAGAACTCTCCGATGTCGGCATCAGCCCGGGAGACCGAATGGCCGAGCTGTCCAAGCCGTTCTGGCGAGACTAGGCAGTCAAGAAGCTTTCCGAACGGATAAACAGCGGCTTAATATCCATGCACAACGTGGCGAACCGTTTAGAACAGGCGTCTGATCCCCAATGGCTGCCCTGCGCCACCTTATTCGTTCACCTACAGGAGTCACCCCATGTCCCGTATTCGCCTGCTGAGTGCTGCTGCCCTGCTGGCCCTGGCCACCAACGCCAGCGCATCCAGCTTCATTGTGACCACCGACTCCATCGTCGGCGCACTGAAGGCTACTTCCGACGCCACCTCCGATGCCACTTCGTCACTGCGGGATAACAAGGTCGTGCGCGCCGCCCGTGACGACGCAGCCAGCTTCGTCGCAAGCGAAGGCGCCATTCGTGGGGTGAAGCTGGAAAGCGCCCTGGCCCAGATCCGCCAACACGCGCCGCAACTGAACACCGCGACTGACGCACAACTGGCCCAAGCCATCCTGGCTATTTGAGTGGGCTGACAAAGGGAGCGCCCGTCGCTCCCCGATGCCGACGCACTGGCTCTCGCTCGGGCATTACGCTAGCCTTGGCGCTCGCTTTCAGTTGTCGAGTCCCATGGCTTTTTCATACCGCCTGCTAATAGTCCCTGTGTGTTTGTGTGCCAGCTGGTCGCCATTGGCTTCGGCCTTTGACCTGACCATCCAAGGTACCGTCGCGAGTGCGTACGCCACCAGCAAGGTGAGCTCAGCGCCTTTCGACCGGAAAGTAGTCGTGGCTGCCCAGGCTGATGCCGCTGCGTTTATCGCCACTGACGGCCAATGGCGGGGTGCACGGCTGGAATCCGCGCTGGATTACCTGCGCCGTACCCAACCAAAACTTAACGCCAGCGACCTTGAACTGGCGCAGGCAATTCTCGTCCAATAATCATCTTTGTATTTCGGAGTCATTCCATGCGTAGCCCGCTGATCGCCGCCACCCTTGGCCTGCTGTTGTTGGCCGACGCTGCCCAGGCACATACCCTGGTGGCCACCAGTAACATCATTGTTCGCGCCTCTGGCCGCACCATTGATTTCACTTCGGACACCACCACCTCCATCCGCGACTCCAAAGTCGTGCGCGAAGCCCACGATGACGCGGCCAGTTTCGTCGCCACCAACGGCGAGATCCGCGGCGCACAGTTGGAAGCCGCCTTCGACACCCTGCGCACCCGCCTGCCGGAAGCGCGCGATGCCAGCGACCAGACCCTCGCCGAAGCTATCCTCGCTCTGTGAGGCGCCTTGTCGCCTGGCTCCTGGCCGGGACTGTGCTGCTGTGTGCCAGCGCAGCCCAGGCCAGCCTGCAACTGCGGCTCAAGACAGATGGCTTGAGCCCGACCGAACAGCAGGCCAGCCAGGCATTGCTCGATGAGGCGATGCGCTCGCTGCCACCGCGCTTCGTCGAGCAGTTGGACCGGCGCATCGATGTCGGCTGGACCGACAAGATGCCCGAAAATGCCTACGGCCAGGCCTCCCTGGTGTCCGAGTTGGACCTCAACCGCAACCTGCTCGACGGCCTCACCGACGGCAGCGCCGCCACGCAAAAAACCAATCGCCCCCACGGCACCGTGCGCCGGGAAATGCTCGCCACCGTGCTGCATGAACTGACCCACATCTATGACCGTGCGCGCCTGTGGCCCAAGGACGAACGCGCGCTGATCCAGCGTTGCAGCCGCCAGAACAACATCACCGGCCTGATCGGCCTGCCCGATCAATGCCGTGGCCAGAATGACCGACGCTTCACCCTCAGCGATGACCCGCGCCTGCTGGACCTGGCGGGCTGGCCGCAATATGTCGGCCGTCGCGGTGAGCGCGAACAACACAACCGTCAGGTCGCGCGCAGCCCGGATATCTACGAAACCACCAGCCCGCTGGAATTCGTAGCGGTCAATATGGAGTACTTCCTTCTCGACCCAAGCTATGCCTGCCGGCGCCCCGCGCTGTTCCGCTATTACAAGGAACACTTCGGCTGGGCCCCACCGGAACAAGACACCTGCGCCAAGACCTACGCGTTCCTCAACGCCGGCAACGATTTCGCCAAGACACCCCTGGGCCACGTCGACCCGGAGCGGGTCTACGAAATCGACTACCTGCTGGCCGAAGCCAACCAGAACCTGGTCAGCCGCTGGGGCCACAGTATGTTGCGCCTGGTGATCTGCGCGCCGGGCCGCCCCCGTGGGCCGGACTGCCGGCTCGACCTGGACCAGCACCTGGTGCTGTCCTACCGCGCCTTCGTCGGCGATGTACAGCTGTCCAGCTGGGACGGCCTGGTGGGCAAGTACCCGTCACGGCTGTTCGTGTTGCCGCTGGCCCAGGTGATCGACGAATACACCAAGACCGAACTGCGCGGCCTGGCGTCCGTGCCGCTGAAACTGTCGCGCCAGGAGATCAACGACACCGTCGAGCACGCCGCTGAAATGCACTGGAGCTATGACGGCAACTATTACTTCCTGTCCAACAATTGCGCGGTCGAAAGCCTGAAACTGCTGCGCAGCGGCAGCGCCAACCCCCAGCTGACCGGCCTGGATAACATCACGCCTAATGGCCTGCTGGAAGTGCTGCAAGCCCGCGGCCTGGCGGATACCAGCGTACTCAACGACAAACGCGAGGCCATGCGCCTGGGGTATCACTTCGACTCCTTCCGAGAACGCTACCAGGCCATGTTCGACGTGCTGCGCAAACACCTGCCGATCAAACAGACCCAGGTTGAAGACTGGCTGTCCCTCAGCGCCGAAGAGCGCCGCCAGTGGTTCGACCAGGCCGACCTGCGCACCAGCGCCGCACTGCTGCTGCTGGAACAGGCGAGCTTTCGCAAACAGCTGATGCTGGCCCAGGACGAAGTCAAGCAACGCTACCTCGGTGCACGCGAGCTGAAAAACGGCGGCATGGAGAAAGCCAACGCCACACTGCAGCAGATCCTCGCCAACAGTGGCTTCCTCAGCCGTCCCGCAGAACTGCTGGGCAGCGGTGGCTATGGCCTGCCGCAACCATCGGAAGCCAAGCGCCTGGAATCGGAAAGCGCCGAGCGCCAGAAGCAGCTGCAATCGCTCACCGGCGAGCTGGATAAAGAGGTGAGGGCGCTGCTGGATCCGTCCCGCGCGGCCGAAATTGCTGCGTGTGAAGCCAACCTCAAGCAGGTGGGTGAACACCTGCGCAAACTGCACAAAGCAGCGGGCGGCCTCGAGCTGCCCTGAAGTACACGGGATAAACACATTCCAATGTGGGAGCAAGCCCCCTCCCACATTTGAAATGTGTACACCTGAAGACCGTACATCTTCCCACCACCAACTGTTTTGCCAACGAAAGCTGGCTGAAAGCTAACGCGTCTAGGATCGCCCCCAACTGCCGGCAACAGACCGGCTGTACACAACAACAATGGTGATCCCCGATGTCCGTCCGTACCCGCCTGTTCGCCCCAACTCCACCCGTACGCCTCGTGCCCTTCGTTCTGCGCTGACCCCACCCCGGTTCGCCATTCCCTAGCCGCGCTACGCCTGGAGTATTCCTATGCTGACTTTCCTTGGCTTTGCCATGGTCATCACGTTCATGTTCCTGATCATGACCAAGCGCCTGTCTGCGCTGATCGCCCTGATCATCGTGCCTATCCTGTTCGCGCTGTTCGGCGGTTTCGCACCGAAGATCGGCCCGATGATGCTCGAAGGCATTACCAAGCTCGCGCCCACCGGCGTGATGCTGATGTTCGCCATCCTCTATTTTGCCCTGATGATCGACTCCGGCCTGTTCGACCCGGCTGTGCGCAAGATCCTCAAGATGGTCAAGGGCGACCCGCTGAAGGTGTCGGTCGGCACCGCCGTGCTGGCCCTGGTGGTGTCCCTCGACGGTGACGGCGCCACCACCTACATGATTTGCGTGGCCGCCATGCTGCCGCTGTACCAGCGCATCGGCATGAGCCCGCGGATCATGGCCGGCCTGATCATCCTCGCCGGTGGCGTGATGAACATGACCCCCTGGGGCGGCCCGACCGCCCGCGCCGCCAGTGCGCTGCACGTGGACCCCTCGGATATTTTCGTACCGATGATCCCGGCGATGGCCGCCGGTGTGGTCGCGATCCTGGTGATTGCCTACATGTACGGCAAGCGCGAACGGGCGCGCCTGGGTGAACTGCACCTGCAAGGCGACGAGATCGACCACAGCGAGATCAGCGTGTCGCAATACCCGGACGCCCGTCGTCCGAAGCTGATCTGGTTCAACGGTGCCCTGACCCTGGCCCTGATGTGCACCCTGATCGCCGGCCTGTTGCCGCTGCCGGTGCTGTTCATGGTGGCATTCAGTATCGCGATGATCGTCAACTACCCGTGCCTGCAACAGCAGAAAGACCGCGTCGCCGCCCACGCCGGCAGCGTATTGGCGGTGGTCGGGTTGATCTTCGCCGCAGGGATCTTCACCGGCATCCTGTCGGGCACCGGCATGGTCGATGCCATGTCCAAGAGCCTGCTGGCCGTCATTCCGGAAGCCATGGGCCCTTACCTGGCGGTGATCACCGCACTGGTGAGCATGCCGTTCACCTTCTTCATGTCCAACGATGCGTTCTACTATGGCGTACTGCCAGTACTCGCCGAAGCCGCCAGCCATTACGGCATCACCGCAGTGGAAATGGCCCGCGCCTCGATCGTTGGCCAGCCCGTGCACTTGCTCAGCCCGCTGGTACCGTCGACCTACCTGTTGGTGGCCCTGGCCGGTATCGAATTTGGCGATCACCAGCGCTTCACCCTGAAGTGGGCAGTACTGGTATGCCTGTGCATAATGTTCGCCGCATTGCTGATGGGGATTTTTCCGCTGTTCAGCACTCTATAATCGTACCGACTCACTCACCGCGCGGCGCTGCAGCTTGCGCGGTTTAACACTTGCTCAAAGGAATACACATGGAATGGCTGACCAATCCGGAAATCTGGATTGCCTTCTTCACCCTGACGGCCCTCGAGATCGTCCTGGGCATCGATAACATCATCATGATTTCGATCCTGGTCAGCCGCATGCCCAAGCATATGCAGGCACGCACCCGGATCTTCGGCCTGGCATTGGCCATGGTCACGCGAATCCTGTTGCTGCTGTCGATCACCTGGGTCATGCGCCTGACCGACGACCTGTTCGTGGTCTTCGGCCAAGGCATTTCCGGCCGCGACCTGATCCTGTTCTTCGGTGGCCTGTTCCTGCTGTGGAAAAGCTCCCAGGAGATGTACCACGCCCTGGAAGGTGAAGACGAAACCCACGACGAACCCAAGGGCGCCGGTGGCAAGTTCATCTACACCATCATCCAGATCGCGATCATCGACATCGTCTTCTCCCTGGACTCGGTGATCACCGCCGTGGGCATGGTCTCCCATGTGCCGGTCATGGTTGCCGCGATCATTGTTGCCGTATTGGTGATGATGCTGGCGGCCGGCACCATCAGCGACTTCATCGACAAGCACCCGTCGCTGAAGATGCTGGCGCTGTCGTTCCTGCTGGTGGTGGGTACCGTACTGATCGCCGAATCCTTCGACGTGCACGTGCCAAAAGGCTACGTCTACTTCGCCATGGCATTCTCGCTGGCGGTGGAAGCGGTGAACATCAAGATGCGCACCGCCATCGCGAAAAAGAAGAAACAGCAGGACCCTGTGAAACTGCGCAAGGATATTCCGGGTCAATAAACCCGAGCCAGACAAAAAAGGGGCTTTTATAAGCCCCTTTTTTTCATGCATAAAAAGCTGATTTCATGACAGTTTTGTTTCAATCCCCACTTTAGCTATGCGATGCTGGCGCCGAGCCCATTCGCCAACTACAGCTTAACTACAAGACGTAGAACGGCACGCGGCAATTCTCATTTGCGCCAAATGGCGCACACCCACACGGGGGGCCGAGCATGCTGACCTTGCTCAATCTGCTTTCCGCCGTGACCCTGCTTATCTGGGGCACGCACATCGTCCGTACCGGCATTCTGCGGGTCTACGGTTCCAACCTGCGTCAAGTCATCGGGCAGAACATGTCCAAGCGCTGGCTGGCATTTGTCGCCGGCATCCTGGTGACTGCCATGGTGCAGAGCAGCAACGCCACGGCAATGCTGGTGACCTCCTTTGTCGGCCAGGGCCTGATGGGGCTGGTGCCCGCCCTGGCGACCATGCTCGGCGCCGACGTCGGTACCGCGCTGATGGCGCGGGTGCTGACCTTCGACCTGTCCTGGCTGTCGCCGCTGCTGATCTTTCTCGGGGTGATTTTCTTCCTGTCGCGCAAACAGACGCGGGCCGGGCAGTTGGGCCGGGTCGGGATCGGCCTCGGGCTGATCATCCTCGCGCTGCAGTTAATCGTCGAAGCCGCCGGGCCGATTACCCACGCCCAGGGCGTGAAAGTGCTGTTCGCCTCGCTGACCGGCGATATTTTGCTCGATGCCCTGGTCGGCGCCCTGTTCGCGATGATTTCCTACTCCAGCCTCGCCGCTGTCCTGCTGACCGCCACCCTGGCCGGCGCCGGGGTGATCGGCTTGCACGTGGCCATCGGCCTGGTAATCGGCGCCAACATCGGCAGCGGCGTGCTGGCCTTTCTCAGCACCAGCATGCAGAACGCCGCCGGTCGCCAGGTCGCCTTGGGCAGCCTGCTGTACAAACTGATCGGCCTGCTGCTGATTATCCCGGTGCTCGACCCGCTGGTGCTGTGGATGGACGGCCTGGACTACAGCGCCCAAGGCATGGTCATCACCTTCCACCTGCTCTACAACGTCAGCCGTTGCCTGATCCTGCTGCCCACCATCGGCCCCATGGCCAGGCTGTGCGCCTGGTTGCTGCCGGAGCGGGACGAGGTCAACGGCAAGGCCAAACCGCGCCACCTGGACCCCACGGCCCTGACCACACCGAGCCTGGCCCTGGCCAACGCCGCGCGCGAAACCCTGCGCCTGGGTGATCTGATCGACAACATGCTCACCGCCATGCAGGAAGTGCTGCGCGGCAAACAGACAGCCATTACCCAGGAAATACGCAGCCTCAGCGATGATGTCGAGGCACTCTACAGCGCGATCAAACTCTACCTGGCGCAAATGCCCCGCGAAGACCTCAGCGAGCAAGACAGTCGGCGCTGGGCCGAAATCATCGAGCTGTCGATCAACCTGAAACTGGCCGGCGACCTGATCGAACGCATGCTGCGTAAAGTCCAGCAGCAGAAAACCTCCCAACGCCGCCAGTTTTCCGAAGTGGGCCTGGAAGAACTCACCGGCCTGCACAGCCAATTGATCGCCAACCTGCGCCTGGGCTTGTCGGTGTTCCTCAGTGCCGACCCGGAAAGCGCCCGCCAACTGCTGCGCGAAAAGCGCCGCTTTCGCGCCCAGGAACGCCGCCTGGCCCACGCCCACGTCAGTCGCCTGCAACGCAAGATCGTGCAGAGCCTGGAGACCAGTTCCCTGCACCTGGAGCTGATTGCCGACATGAAACGCTTGAACTCGTTGTTTTGCAGCAGTGCTTATGTAGTCTTGGAAACGTCCGACACCGGCGCACTCTCCGCCGAAGATATTGCCGACATCACACATTCGCCCTGAACGTACGATGGCCCGTGAAGTCAGTTAAAGCTGACCTCACTCGCCAGGAAGCTTGTTATGCGTCGCCTGTTGTTCGCTTGCCTGCTCATGGGTTCTGCCCACGTCCTTGCCTTTGACCGCTTGCAGGTTGAGGGCTACACCTTGCCCAACGGCCTGCAATTGCTGCTTAAACCGGGCACCGAGCGCGGCCATGTGGCGATTCGCCTGGTGGTCGGCATCGGCCTGGACGACTTCGGTTGCGAGGACAAGGAACTGCCGCACCTGCTCGAGCACTTGCTGTTCAGCGGTATCGACGGCGGCGGCGAAGGCGAGCTGGAAGACCGCATGCAAGCCCTGGGTGGCGAATGGAACGCCTACACCAGCAACGCCGATACGACCTTTGTGATCGAGGCACCCGCGCAAAACCAGCGCAAGGTGCTCGACCTGCTGCTGGCGATCATCACCCGCACCCAGTTGACCGACGCCAATATCAACGCGGCCAAACAGGTCGTCGAGCGCGAAGACGGCGGTCATTACTCCCACCTGCAACGCCTGCTCGACCGCCAGGACCTGGGTCACACCGCCAGCAATCAACTGGCCATCGAGCTGGGGCTCAAATGCGCCGAACGTGCCGAGGTCGATCACCTGACCCGCGACCAACTGGAGACGCTGCGCAAAAATTGGTACGCCCCCAACAACATGACCCTGATCATCGTCGGCGACCTCGACAAACTGCTGCCGGCCTACCTGGAGCGCACCTACGGTCAACTCGACCCGATCGAACCCAGCGAGCACCCGGCGCTGCCGCAGATCCAGCACGCCGCCGCCAGCCACCGCGACCTGATCCACGGCTGGGTGGGTGACAGTGCCAAACTGCACTGGCTGTTCCCCGAGCCGGTGCTGGACGACCAGCATGATGAAACCTACGACCTGCTCAAGGATTACCTGGACTGGGCGCTGTACCGCCAACTGCGCCTCAAGCATGGGTTGTCCTACGGCCCCTGGAGCGAGCGTGAGGTGCTGGGTGGCGTTGGCTTCCTCAGCCTGAATGCCGACCTCGAGCGGGACAACCTCCCCGAAGCCGAGCAGGTGCTGCAAGACCTCAAGGCGCAACTGCTCAAGGACGGCCTTGACCCAACGGTATTTGCCCGCCTCAAACAGGCCGCCATCGCCCGCCAGGCCTGGGCCGTGCAGGGCAACAGCGCGCTGGCCGACTATTATTGGAGCGCCTCGGGCGATTACGACAACGGCCACTTCAGCGACCCGGTCAAACGCATCAAGGCCGTGAGCCTGGAGCAGACCAGCCAGGCCATGCGCGAGTTGCTCAAGCAACCGGGTTACTGGCGCATCGAGAAACCACTGCTGAGCTACGACATGCTCAACTGGATCGGCGCCGGCGTCCTCGCGCTGATCGCCATTGCGTTGATCGGCGTGCGCCGTTATCGCAAACGGATCGCGTAATGAGGCACCGAACCCTGGCCTAAGACGTTATTCTGTCTGGGATTTTTTCCTACAAAGACTGCGAACCGCCGAATGCAAAACCTGACCCGCTTAATCACCCGCGTCCTCGAACTGATGAAGCGCTACCCAGGGGTGATTGCACTCGGCGGTTTTATCTCGGGTGTATGCAGCTTCATCCTGGTGGATCGCCAGCAGGGCATGGCCAGTTGGATCGCGGTGATCATGCTGGTGAGCTGGCTGTGGCTGATGCTGGAAAACAGCTTTACCCAGCTGTTCACCAAAGTCTTCAAGCGCGAAATACCCGAACCCCTGCTGCGCTACGCGACCCAGATGATTCACCAGGAAAGTCTGTTCTTCGTGCTGCCGTTCTTTTTCGTCACCACCGCCTGGAACAGCGGCCAATCGGTGTTCACCGGCCTGCTCGGCGCGGCCGCGCTGGTTTCGATCGTCGACCCGCTGTACTACAAATGGCTGGCGCCCAAGCGTTCGTTGTTCCTCGCGTTGCACACCCTGACCCTGTTCGCCGCGCTGCTCACTGCGCTGCCGATCATCCTGCACCTGACCACCGCCGAAAGTTACAAACTCGCCCTCGGCGTCGCCATGGCCTTGTCGATTCCAAGCCTGGCGGTGAGCCTACCGCTGCGCAGCCTCAAGGGCTGGGCGATGCTGCTGGGGGTAACGGCCGCCATTGGTTGCGCGGGCTGGTTCCTGCGCAGTTGGGTACCGCCGGCCACCTTGTGGATGACCGAAGTGGCGATCAGCACCCAACTGCAAGACCGCACGCCGGGTGACGACCTCAAGGAAGTCAGCGCCGCCCAACTGCGCAGCGGCGGGCTCTATGCCTACACCGCAATCAACGCGCCGCGCGGGCTGGATGAGCGCATCTACCACGTGTGGAAATTCAACGGCAAAGAGGTCGACCGCATCGCCCTGGACATCCACGGCGGACGCAAGGAGGGCTACCGCGCCTGGACCCACAAGCAGAACTTCCCGCCCGAAGCGGTAGGGCGCTGGCAAGTCCAAGTGTTGACGGAGGACGGCCAGGTGATCGGCGTGCTGCGTTTTAAAGTGACGGACACAGCACAAACCGACAACCCAAAGTAGGCAGGATCGTGCTATTACGTAGGAATTGTGGATAGCCAGACAAGCTCGGAGCTTATGACCAGTAGTACTACGGCCGGCGCAGCCCACCTCGATACGTCCACCGCTCCCCCGTTACTGCGGATTACAGGGGACTGGACGCTTGCCCACTACGCAAACCTGAAGAAGCTGTCGGACAAGCTCGACGGCCAATACGACGCCGGAGCGCGCATCGATCTCAATGGCCTCGGCGCCCTGGATACCGCCGGCGCCTCGCTGCTGGTGGAGCTGCTGGGGCCCACCCGTATCGAACAATCCGCCGAGCAGACCGACTGCAGCCTGTCCGCAGCCGACCGCGCGCTGCTCAAGACCGTCTACCGCTCCCTCAACGATTTTTGCGTGCCGGACAAAGCGCCGGAAGAAGCCACTGGCATTCAGGTGCTGGCGCGTATCGGCGCGGCCGTGGACAAGGTCTGGCAAGACAGCAAGCAACTGCTGGGCTTTATCGGCCTGATCCTCGAAACCTTTGCCCGGGGCATTTTCCGGCCCAAGCGCTGGCGCCTGACGCCGATGGTCGCCCATCTTGAACAGGTCGGCCTCGACGCCGCGCCCATCGTCGCGTTGCTGACCTTTCTGGTCGGTGCCGTCGTGGCGTTCCTCGGCGCTACAGTGCTCAAGAGCTTTGGCGCAACGATCTTTACCGTGGACCTGGTGGCGTTCTCTTTCCTACGGGAATTCGGCGTATTGCTCACCGCCATCCTGATTGCCGGTCGCACCGCCAGCGCCTTTACCGCGCAAATCGGCTCGATGAAGGCCAATGAAGAAATCGACGCCATCCGCACCCTGGGCCTGGACCCGATGGAGTTGCTGGTATTGCCGCGCGTGCTGGCGTTGCTGGTGGCACTGCCGATGCTGACGTTCATGGCGATGCTGGCGGGGATCGTCGGCGGCGGCGTGGTCTGCGCCGTGGCCCTGGACATCTCGCCGGCGATGTTCCTCTCGCTGCTGCAATCGGACATTGGCGTGCAGCACTTCCTGGTGGGCATGGTAAAAGCCCCGTTCTTCGCCTTCCTGATCGCCGCCATCGGCTGCCTGGAAGGCTTCAAGGTCAGCGGCAGCGCCGAATCGGTCGGCGCCCACACCACCTCCAGCGTGGTGCAATCGATCTTTGTGGTGATCGTGCTGGATGCGGTGGCCGCGTTGTTCTTCATGGAGATGGGCTGGTGAGTCGTCTGCACCGTGCGCCCACCGAGGCGGTGATTGAAGTGCGTGGCCTGTGCAATCGCTTTGGCAGCCAACGCGTGCACGAGCATCTCGACCTGGATCTGTACAAGGGCGAAATCCTTGCGGTGGTCGGCGGATCCGGCAGCGGTAAATCAGTGCTGCTGCGCAGCATCGTCGGCCTGCGCCGGCCCAGTGAAGGCGAAGTGCGGGTGTTCGGTAAGAACCTGCCGAGCCTGCCGGAACATGAACGCTCGCTGGTGGAACGGCGCTTTGGCGTACTGTTCCAGAAGGGCGCGCTGTTCTCCTCGCTGACGGTGACCGAGAACGTCGCGCTGCCGCTGATCGAACATGCCGGGCTCAGCCGCCGTGATGCCGAGCACCTGGCTGCGGTCAAGCTGGCCTTGGCCGGACTGCCGCTGTCGGCGGCCGACAAATACCCCGCTTCGCTGTCCGGCGGCATGATCAAGCGCGCGGCCCTGGCACGCGCCCTGGCACTGGACCCGGACATCCTGTTCCTCGACGAACCCACCGCCGGCCTCGACCCGATTGGTGCGGCGCAATTCGACCAACTGATCCTGACCCTGCGTGATGCGCTGGGCCTGAGCGTGTTCCTGGTCACCCATGACCTGGACACGCTCTACACCATCACCGACCGTGTGGCGGTGCTGGCGCAGAAGAAGGTGCTGGTGGCCGATGCCATCGATATCGTCTCGGAAACGGACGACGCCTGGATTCACGAATATTTCCACGGCCCCCGTGGCCGCGCGGCATTGGATGCCGCTCAACCGCTCAACGAGGTATGACATGGAAACCCGAGCCCATCATGTGATGATCGGTCTGTTCAGCGTGATCGTGGTGGTCGGCGCGATGCTGTTTGGCCTGTGGCTGGCCAAATCCAGCGTCGACAGCGCCTTCCAGGATTACGAAGTGATCTTCAACGAAGCGGTCAGCGGCCTGTCCCAGGGCAGCTCGGTGCAATACAGCGGGATCAAGGTGGGCGATGTCATCAGCCTGCGCCTGGATCCCAAGGACCCGCGCCGCGTACTCGCGCGCATTCGCCTGGCCGGCCAGACGCCGATCAAGGAAGACACCCAGGCCAAACTCGCGCTGACCGGCATCACCGGCACCTCGATCATCCAACTCAGCGGCGGCACGCCGCAAAGCCCGGAGCTCAAGGGCAAGGACGGCAACCTGCCGGAGATCATCGCCTCGCCATCGCCGATCGCGCGATTACTCAATAACAGCAACGACCTGATGACCAGCATCAACCTGCTGCTGCACAACGCCAACGACATGTTCTCCGCGCAGAATGTCGAGCGCCTCAGCAACACCCTGGACCATCTGGAACAAACCACCGGCGCGATTGCCGACCAGCGTGGGGATATCAAGGTGGTGATGCAGCAATTGATGCAGGTAAGCAAGCAGGCCGGGGCCGCCCTGGAGCAAACCACGGCGCTGATGCGCAACGCCAATGGCCTGCTCAGTGATCAAGGCAAGCAGGTCTTCGGCAGCGCCGAACAGGCGATGAAATCCCTTGAGCAAAGCACCGCCACCATCAATACCTTGCTGACCAACAACAAGGACTCGGTGAACAGCGGCATGCAGGGCCTCAACGAACTGGCGCCGGCCGTGCGCGAACTGCGCGAAACCCTCGGTTCACTGCGCGCCATCTCTCGCCGCCTGGAAGCCAACCCCAGCGGCTACCTGCTGGGCAGCGACAAGAACAAGGAGTTCACGCCATGAAGCGTGCTTACCAAATGATCGCCCCTGTGGCCTTGGCGCTGATCAGCGCGTGTTCGATCCTGCCCAAGGCGGATCCGTCGGACGTCTACCGACTGCCTACGGCCCAGGGCACGACCCAGGGCGCGCCAGTCAATTGGTCGCTGCGCCTGGCCAAGCCGCAGACCAGTGAGTTCCTCGACAGCCCACGCATCGCCGTGGTGCCCAATGGCGATTTGATCAGCAGCTATGCGAACTCACGCTGGAGCGACCCAGTGCCGGTGCTGCTGCGCAATCGCCTGATGGACGGGTTCCAGCGCGATGGACGCGTAACGCTGTTGAGCACCGACGACACCAACCTGCAGGCCGATTATGAATTGGGCGGGCAGTT
The DNA here is from genome assembly GCF_052112325.1 of Pseudomonas sp. Yb2C2. NCBI lineage: Bacteria > Pseudomonadati > Pseudomonadota > Gammaproteobacteria > Pseudomonadales > Pseudomonadaceae > Pseudomonas > Pseudomonas sp. Yb2C2. Next base: position 23,293 of record NZ_JAVAJK010000005.1, read on the forward strand.
GCAGGCGTTTCAGAGCGAGTACCGGGGCAGTGCGGTAGCGGTGGTGATCCGCCTCGACGCACGCCTGGTGCGTGGGAGTGATCAGCGGATTATTGCCAGCCGGCGGTTTGAAGTGCAGCAGGCGGTGACTGACACCAAAGTGCCGGCGGTGGTGACCGGGTTTGGGTTGGCGGGAGATCAGTTGAACAGGCAGGTGGTGGAGTGGGTTGTTCAGCAGGGCAATGGTGCGGTGAAACGCTGAGGGCCTCATCGGGGCAAGCCCCCTCCCACATGTGGATCTGTGAACACATTCAAATGTGGGCGGGGGCTTGCTCCCGATAGCTATTTAAGCCTCAGCCAAAGAACCAGTAGCACACCGCGATCGCTGCGACCACACCAGCAAACTCAGCCAGCAACGCGCACCCTACGGCATGCCGCGCCCGCTGGATGCCCACCGAACCGAAGTACACCGCCAACACATAAAAGGTGGTCTCCGTACTGCCCTGAATCGTCGCCGCCACCAACGCCGGGAAGCTGTCCACCCCCTGGGTCTGCATGGTCTCGATCAACATCGCCCGGGCCGCGCTGCCGGAGAAGGGCTTGACCATTGCGGTCGGCAAGGCGTCGACAAAGCGCGTGTCCATGCCCGTCCAGGCCACCACATGGCGAATGCCTTCGAGGCCCAGGTCCAACGCGCCGGAGGCACGCAACACGCCCACCGCACACAGCATCGCCACCAGGTACGGCAGCAGGTTCTTGGCGACGTCGAAGCCTTCCTTGGCGCCTTCGACAAATGCTTCGTAGACCTTAACCTTGCGCAGCGCGCCGATCAGCAGGAACAGCATGATCAGGCCGAACAACGTGAGGTTGCCGAGGATTGACGACAACCCGGCCAATGCGGTGGCCGAGAGGGTCGCCAGCAGGGCCATGAACCCACCCAGTACCAATGCGCCTGGAACCAGGTAGGCCAGCACCACCGGGTCCCACAGCCGCAGGCGCTGCATCACCGCCACCGACAGCAGGCCCACCAATGTGGATGCGCTGGTGGCCAGCAGGATCGGCAGGAATACCAGGGTCGGATCGGGCGCACCTTGCTGGGCGCGATACATGAAGATCGTCACCGGCAACAGGGTCAGGGAGGATGCATTGAGCACCAGGAACAGGATTTGTGCGTTAGTCGCCGTGTTAGGGATGGGATTGAGCTCTTGCAGCGCCTTCATGGCCTTCAGGCCGATAGGTGTTGCTGCGTTATCCAGGCCCAAGCCGTTGGCGGCAAAGTTGAGGGTGATCAGGCCAATGGCCGGGTGACCGGCCGGCACTTCCGGCATCAGGCGCAGGAACAGCGGGCCCAGGGCCTTGGCCAGCCATTCGACAATCCCGGCTTTTTCGGCGATACGCAAGAAGCCCAGCCATAACGTCAGGGTGCCGAACAACAGCACCATCACTTCCACGGACAATTTGGCCATGGCGAAAATGCTTTCGACCATCGCCGCGAAAATCCCGGCGTTACCGCCCACCAGCCATTGCGCCAGTGCTGACACCATTGCCACGACAAAGAAGCCAAGCCACAGGCCATTGAGCATCAGTTGAATCCCCCGAAAGATGGGGCGAATGATAGCGGGGCTGACAGAAACGACAAACCCCGGATTTACCGGGGTTCGTCTTACAGCCGTCGGGCTATCAGCCGCGAGTGGCTTGGGCAGTCGGCAGGGCTTGCTTGGTGCGCCAGTGCGGCAGGGAGTTCCAGTAGCGCTCGCCCTTGGCGTCGTCGTACATGCCTTCCCAGCGCGAGATGACCAGCACGGCCAGGGCGTTGCCGATCACGTTCAGCGCGGTACGGGCCATGTCCATGATGCGGTCGACACCGGCGATGAAGGCCAGGCCTTCCAGCGGGATGCCCACGCTGCCCAGGGTGGCCAGCAGCACCACGAAGGACACGCCCGGCACACCAGCGATGCCTTTGGAGGTGACCATCAGGGTCAATACCAGCATCAGTTGCTGGCCGATCGATAGGTCGATGCCATACAGCTGGGCGATAAAGATCGCCGCGATGCTCTGGTACAGGGTCGAACCGTCGAGATTGAACGAGTAGCCGGTCGGCACCACGAAGCTGCAGATGGCCTTGGGCGCGCCGTAGGCTTCCATCTTCTCGATCACACGCGGCAGCACAGTTTCGGAACTGGCGGTGGAGTAGGCCAGCACCAACTCGTCCTTGAAGATGCGCATCAGCTTGAGGATCGAGAAGCCGAACAGGCGAGCGATCAGGCCCAGCACCGCAAAGGCGAAGAACAGGATGGCGACGTAAACCAGGATCACCAGCTTGGCCAGCGGCAGCAGCGAGGCAAAGCCGAAGTTGGCCACGGTCACCGCGATCAGCGCGAATACGCCGATGGGGGCGTACTTCATGATCATGTGGGTGACTTTGAACATGCTCTCGGACACGCCCTGGAACATGGTCACCAGCGGCTCGCGCAGCTCCGGCTTGAGGCTCGACAAGCCCAGGCCGAACAGCACGGAGAAGAAGATGATCGGCAGCATCTCGCCACGGGCTACAGCGGCGAAGATGTTAGACGGGATCAGGTTGAGGATGGTCTGGATGAACGCATGCTCATGCTGCACCTCGGCGGCGGTCGCCTGGTACTTGGAAATATCGACGGTACCCAGGGTACTCATGTCGATGCCTGCGCCCGGGTGGAAAAGGTTGGCCAGCAGCAGGCCGACCACGATGGCGATGGTGGTGACCACTTCGAAGTAAAGGATGGTTTTGACGCCGATGCGCCCGAGTTTTTTCGCGTCACCGACACCGGCAATGCCGACGATCAACGAGGAAATCACAATCGGGATCACGATCATCTTGATCAGGCGGATAAAGATATCGCCCGCTGGCTGCAACACATTGCTGATCCACCAGGCCTTTTCAGCACTGAAATGGTTGAGCACTGCGCCGATTGCGATCCCCAATACCAAACCGATGAGGATCTGCCAGGCGAGGCTTAGCTTTGCCTTCTTCATGTCATTACCCTTACTTCAAGTGGACTTAAGGCAAATGCGCCAGCTGCAACGCTCGAGAGCGAAAAAGTGTGCGCATCTGCCTCCATGGAAGGTCACCGCAGCATGGCCGAAATGGCTTACTGGCAGGCGAAAAAAGGCGCAACTATTCCCATGCAAGGGGACGACGTCTAATGCCGTAAACGCCTACCCCATGCCAAATCGGCATGACTTTTTTCCATAATAACTGTCCGAACGGTCAGTTCAAATGTGACATTTTGTCCGGTGAATATGCCGTGAACCTGCCAATTCAGGCTCGCGCAGAGATTTTGCAGGTCTTGGAGAGGTTGGCAGAAATGCCGGGGAACTCTGCCGTCGAGCGTCGGAAACGTCCTATGGCGCGAGCAAAACTTTCTCGATAGATGGTCGCCCCGACACACCCAGTAATGGTTGGTCGAAAGCAAAATCAGGATTTGTGGCTATGGGCGGCATAGGAGGCGGGAATAAGAGTCACAAGCCCGCCGCAAGTTCAGCAAGCCGTGGGCTTGTGAACCTGCGTCGCAGCTTTTCACCTGACCTGGCCCTTGCGCAGGCACTCCCTGTGCCCGTAGGTCACGCCGATCTCAATTGATCAGAACAACCCGGCCCCCTGGTCATGCATCCCCCTTGGCGGGGGATGCAGACAGAAAGAAGCGAGAGGCTTCTTTCTATGGACGCTGATCGCGCAGACGACAGACCCGTCAGACGCAACCTAGTACCAATTCGGATCTTTCTTCAGCTGCTCCATCAGCAGCTTCTGCATGCCTTCGTCCGGCTTACCGATAAACCGGTAATCGGCATGCCGCGTCGGAGACTTGTCCGCTGGCAAACCGGCAGGGACTTCCACCAACATGGCGTAGGCATCTTCCTTGTCGAGGCTGAAGGCGACGATCAGGCGCTTGTTAAGGCACGTATCCGCAGTTTCGCAGAGCGGCCCCACCAAGTACTTATCGCCATCTTCTTCCACGGCATTCATCTGCTCGGCCGTGCCCGACAGGTTCAAGACCCATTCCGGCAGGCGCTCTTCTTTCTTCACCACGCCTTGCCAGGTCTCGCGGTACTGCGGATCCGCGCTGAGCAGTTCGTTGGCCCGCGACTGACCGTCATTGGCGGCCATCGCGAAGCCGCTGCCGCCCAAGAGCACAGCGGCAGCAATCGCTTTGAGGGACAAAGTGGTCATTTTCAGCCTCGGCCGCGACGACCAAAGAAGAACGAAGCAATGAACATCACCAGGAAGACCACAAACAGAATCTTGGCGATACCCGTGGCGGTGCCCGCGATACCACCGAAGCCCAGGACTGCGGCCACAATGGCGATGATCAGAAATGTGATTGCCCAACTCAACATGGTGATTCTCCTTACGCTTCTATAAAAGGTAACAGCGGTGATGCCGTTCAGGCGCTCAACACAAGCGTCCGACGTTTTTGCCTAGAACACCCAACGCTCTTGGGTTGGCAGCTCGCCCAGGGTGGAGTCCTGATCGGCCACTCTCAATTGCTTGGCGGTCACATCGGCAGAAACGCTCCCGACGGCACGGCTCTCAATGGAACTGAAATGGGTCTGGGTCATTACCGGACGTTCGAATTGCGGGGCTTGGGGCTGACTCTGCTGCCAATGTTGCATCTGCTGGCCTGCAATCAGCGTGACCATCAGGGCCAGGCTGGCAAACAGCCCCTGTTGCATACGCAGTGGCGATACACGCAGTTGGCTGAGGTGTTGGCGAGTCATGCTGCTTTTCTCCCGCATTCTGATTATTCGTTCATGACGCTCTTGAGAGAGGTATTGCAGAGCGCATGCCAGCTTTTTTACAAAATAAAAACCATTAAAATCAACAGCTTATAAATTAAGGCTCAACTGGCGGCGCAGCATCCTGCACGATCCACCGCTACAGGCCGTGCGAAATGCACGATGGCCAGCGGTCGGGTCAAAGGATCGAATGCGCGGGTTGAGTTGCCGAAGTGGCAAGACGGAATGAAAACGCCATCAGACGGGGCTTTGTAGGAAGACTTGCAGATAGCTGCACGACGTTGCTTTTTATCGATCAGAATAAACCATGCAACTTGCCCGATTATTCCGGGACTAAACACCATCATTCATAGTTAAGGAGCGCGGGACAGATGGAATCAGCCAAGGAACTTCAAGGCCGCATTCTTTTAGTGGATGACGAGTCCGCGATCCTCCGCACCTTCCGTTATTGCCTGGAAGATGAAGGCTACACCGTCGCCACCGCCAACAGCGCCGCCCAGGCCGATGCCCTGATGCAACGCCAGGTGTTCGACCTGTGCTTCCTGGACCTGCGCCTGGGTGAAGACAATGGCCTGGATGTGTTGGCCCAGATGCGGATCCAGGCGCCGTGGATGCGTGTGGTGATCGTCACCGCCCATTCCGCCGTCGATACCGCCGTGGACGCGATCCAGGCGGGTGCCGCCGACTACCTGGTCAAGCCTTGCAGCCCCGACCAACTTCGCCTGGCCACCGCCAAACAGCTGGAAGTGCGCCAACTTTCCGCGCGCCTGGAAGCATTGGAAGGCGCCGTACGCCAGCAGAAAGACGGCCTCGACTCCCACAGCCCGTCAATGATGGTTGTGCTTGAAACCGCACGCCAGGTGGCGGGCACCGATGCCAACATCCTGATCCTCGGCGAGTCCGGCACGGGTAAAGGCGAACTGGCCCGGGCCATTCACGGCTGGAGCAAGCGCTCGAAGAAATCCTGCGTGACCATCAACTGTCCGTCGCTGACGGCAGAACTGATGGAAAGCGAGCTGTTCGGCCATAGCCGTGGTGCCTTTACCGGTGCCAGTGAGAGCACGTTGGGCCGGGTCAACCAGGCGGACGGCGGTACACTGTTTCTCGACGAGATCGGCGACTTTCCCCTCACTCTGCAACCCAAGTTGCTGCGATTTATCCAGGACAAGGAGTATGAGCGCGTGGGCGACCCGGTCACCCGTCGCGCCGATGTGCGTATCCTGGCCGCCACCAACCTGAACCTGGAAGACATGGTGCGCGACGGTCGCTTCCGTGAAGACTTGCTGTATCGCCTCAACGTCATCACCTTGCACCTGCCCCCGCTGCGCGAGCGCAGTGAAGACATCCTCACCCTGGCAGACCGCTTCCTGGCGCGCTTCGTCAAGGAATACGCCCGCCCGGCGCGGGGCTTCAGTGATCAAGCGCGCGAAGCCCTGCTCAACTATCGCTGGCCAGGCAATATCCGCGAACTCCGCAACGTGGTGGAACGCGCCAGCATCATCTGCCCACAGGAAAAGGTCGAAATCATCCACCTCGGCATGGCCGAACAACCGACCAATAACGCCCCGCGCATTGGCGCGGCGTTGAGCCTGGACGAGCTGGAGAAAGCCCATATCGGCGCCGTATTGGCCACCAGCGATACCCTGGACCAGGCCGCCCGCACCCTCGGCATCGACGCGTCGACGCTTTACCGCAAACGCAAACAGTACAACCTGTGAGCTGCACCCTATGAAGCTAGCGATGAAACTGCGCACTCGGTTGTTCCTGAGTATCTCAGCGCTGATCACCGTCGCCCTGCTGGGTCTGATCCTGGGTCTGGTCAGCGTCATGCAAATGGCCAAGACCCAGGAGTCCCTGATTCGCAGCAACTTCGTCACCCTGGACCTGGGGCTCAAGCTGCGCCAAAGCCTGGGCGACCAATTGATCATGATGCTGGAACATCGCCCCGATCCGCAGGCATTGCAAAGCTCCAAGCAGCGGTACTTCGACCTGCTGGACCAAGGCATCGCCCATGAGCAACGCGACGGCCATAACCACGGTTTCAGCCAGGCGCGAGCCCAATACCAGGACCTGCTGGACGCCTTCGAGCAATCCCAGCAGGCGTCGCCACCACCGGGCAGCAAGGAAAAACTCACCGAAACCTTCAATGTGCTGCGCAACGGGCTGATTGCCGAACATAAACAAGCCCTGGAAAACATCAGCGCCAGCGAGCATAAATCCCGCGCGCGCGCCTTGCTGATCGCCGGTTTGCTGGGGTTGGTGGGCCTTGCAGTGCTGATCATCGGATTTGTCACGGCCCATGGCATCGCCCGGCGATTTGGCGGCCCGATCGAAGCGCTGGCAAAAGCAGCCGACAAGATCGGCCAGGGCGATTTTGAAGTGACCCTACCGCTCTCTTCGGCAGCGGAAATGAACCTGTTGACCCGTCGCTTCGGCCTTATGGCCGAGGCTGTGCGCCAGCATCAGGCGACTAATGTTGACGAGTTGCTGGCCGGCCAGCAGCGCCTGCAAGCCGTGCTCGACAGCATCGACGACGGCCTGCTGATGATTGACCGCCAAGGCCGCCTGGAGCATCTCAACCCCGTTGCGCAACGCCAATTGGGCTGGGACGAGGAACGCCTGGGCCAAGGCCTTGGCGAAGCCCTGGTGCGCCCGGAGCTGGATGAACAACTGCAACTGGTGCTGCGCGGCGGCACTCTGGAGCGCGCGCCGGAGGACCTGGAAGTCGAAGTCGAAGGCGAACTGCGCCTGCTGACCTACAGCCTCACTCCCGTCAGCCATACCCAGGGACATATCCTTGGGGCGGTGATGGTGCTGCACGACGTCACCGAACAGCGCGCCTTCGAGCGGGTACGCAGCGAATTCGTCTTGCGCGCGTCCCATGAACTGCGCACGCCGGTGACCGGCATGCATATGGCGTTCGGCCTGTTCCGTGAACGCGCGAAGTTCCCGCCGGAATCCCGTGAAGCGGACCTGCTGGATACGGTCAATGAAGAAATGCAGCGCCTGATGCAGTTGATCAACGACCTGCTCAATTTCTCGCGCTACCAGAATGGCCTGCAGAAACTCACCTTGGGCCCCTGCGACGTGACCGATCTGCTCGAACACGCCCGCGCGCGCTTTGCGGAGCCCGCCAATGCGCAACACATAGAACTGCTGGTAGAAGTGCAATCCGATCTGCCACGGCTGTATGCCGACCAGGCGCAATTGGAACGGGTGCTCGACAACCTGCTGGGCAATGCCCTGCGTCATACCGCCGACGGTGGGCAAATTCGCCTGCAGGCGCGACGTCATGGCGAGCGGGTGATTATCAGCGTCGAAGACAACGGCGAAGGTATCGCTTATGGCCAGCAAGGGCGCATCTTCGAACCCTTCGTCCAGGTTGGCCGCAAGAAAGGCGGCGCCGGCCTGGGGCTGGCGCTGTGCAAGGAGATCGTGCAATTGCACGGCGGCCGCATGGGGGTGTATTCGCGGCCGGGGCAGGGCACCCAGTTCTATATGGCGCTGCCCTTGTAGGCGCCAGCTTAGCGCCGGTTCAGGGCACGCAGGATGGCAGCACTTTCGGCATCCGGCACGCCATCGAACCGGGATGGCCGGAAGCGCATCTGGAACGCCGCGATCACATGGCGCGTGGCGACATCCAACTCACCCGTCTGGGGTGTCGGGTAACCGAGGAGCGCCAATTCTTCCTGGAACCAGGTGATGCTCGGCAATTCAGCGGCGTACTGCACCTGGAAACGGGCGACGGCCTGGGCATCCGGCCACACACTCAGGCCCTCATCGGCCAGGCGCTTCCAGGGGAACAGCGGCCCCGGATCGAGCTTGCGCAGGGGTGCGATATCGCTATGGCCGATGATGTTCCTGGGATCGATGCCATTGCGCTTGCTGATGTCCTTGAGCAACAACAACAGCGACTTCACTTGGGCCTCGGAGTACGGGTACCACAGGCGGCCTGTAGGGGTGTCCTTGTAGCCAGGGTTTACGATTTCGATACCGATGGAGCTGGAGTTGAGCCAGGTGCGCCCCATCCACTCGCTTTCCCCGGCATGCCAGGCCCGCTGGCTTTCATCCACCAGCTTGTAGATAGTGGCGCCGGCGTCGTCACCGATCAGGTAATGAGCGCTGACCTGGCCGTGGGTCAACAGGGCCAGGGAACGCTCAAGATTGGTAGAGGTGTAGTGGACGACCACGAACTGCACGCGGTTGTCGTGGTTTAGCGAGGGGTGGCGGGTGTCCAGGCGCGGGCCAGTGGCGCAGCCGGCGAGCAGGAGAAATACACAGGCGAAGTACAAGGATTTCATGGCGGAAGACAGTACGCTGAAGACGATAATGCAACAGTGTAACGTACCGTTTGTGGCCCGGCGGTCAAATTACACAATGGAACATCTTTTACGCCGCCTGCACCTGGTTACGCCCAGCGGCCTTGGCCCGATACAACGCTTCGTCCGCTCGCTTGAGCGCCAGCTCACTGCGCTCACCGGGCAGGAACTGCGCCACGCCCATGGACACGGTAATCGTCACCGGCTCGCCCTTGAAGTGGAATGGGCAGGCGGCAATCGCAGCACGTAGCACCTCACCCACCGCCAACGCATCCGAGAGGGATGAGTGGGGCATCAGCAACACAAACTCCTCACCGCCAAACCGCGCGATAAAGTCGCTGGTACGCAGGCGCTTGCGCAGGACGTTGGCGATGATTTTCAGCACCTTGTCACCCGCCAGATGGCCGTAGCCATCGTTGATGCGCTTGAAGTGATCCAGGTCCAGCATCGCGAGCGACAGGCTATTGCCACGCTGGTGCCAGGCATTGACCTCATGATCCAGGCGCTCGCTCCAGGCCGCGCGGTTAGGCAAGCCGGTGAGCGGATCGATCAAGGCCTTCTGGCGTTGCACCTCCAGGTGCTCACGGTAGCCTTGGGCTTCCTGCTCCATATTGGCGACCCGCTCGGCCAGGCCTTTCAAGCGCGCTGCCACTTCCTGCTCGCGCTGGTCACGCTGTTGCTGGTGCTCGTCCATGGTGCCGAGTAAACCTTCCAGATGGCTTTCGAGCACCTGCTTGAGGCTGTCCAGGTCCGCGGCTTCCTGGACACTGCTTTGCAGGCCGTCGACCTGTTCGCGAATCTGCGTGTCCAACTCCCTCGCAGCGGAGCGGCTGTCGGCATGGCCGTCGCTGGCCACTTGCAAATGGCCCTGAAAGGCTTCGAGGCGCTCGTTGAGCTGTTTGAGGTATGCCTCGAACTCGTGCTGCCCGCTGTCGGTGATCGCCAGCATCAGCACCGCCAAGTCATCGAGGATCGGCAGCAATTCGTACCAATTCAACCCGTGGGCCAAGCGCTCACGCATGGCTTCGGCCTGGGGCCGATGGCGCTCGGGCAAGGCCAACTCCTCCAACAGGCCGATCAGGGTGTCTTCGATGTGCTTGGCCACGGAGCTGTACGACGGCTCCGGTGAATCCGGCAAGGAGTAGAGGCCATCCGATTGAAGTTCGTCGGGGTCCGGCTCTTCGGCCTCAAGCACTGGAGGGAGCGAGAGGCTGCCGATCACCGTCTCCTGCGGTGCCTCGACCACAGCCTGTGGCGGTTCGATAAAGGCGGCGAGGGCGCTTTCGGTGCTGGTTTCTTCCACCTGTGGCTCAGGCTTGCCGGGCACGACAGGTGCTGGAGAAACGTCGACAGGCGCAGCCAAGGCGCCGCTTTGAGCAGGCGCCTCGTACACAAACTTTTCACTGCTGGCATCAACCGCCTTGGCCGGCGCTGCGGGTTCAGGCTGCGCGGCAACCGGTTCCTGAGGCTGGGGCGCAAAGGCCCGCAAGGCTTGCGCCAGTTCCTCGGACTGTTCGGGCGCCTGGGGCTCGGCGACGGGCTTGGCGGCAACCGGCGCCGGTGACGGGCTGGAGACGGGCTCACTGGCCGCTGCCTCGCTCGACACGTCCTTAGCACCAAACAGGCGCTGCAATAAACCCGGCCCGGGACGCACGGTTTCACCGTCCGGCTCCAGGTTATCCAGCGCCTGCCCTTGCAGGCTGCTCAACTCGCTGAGCAACAGGGGAATCTCGCGCGCCTGGCTGACACGGCCATCCAACTGCTTGGCAAAGGTTTTCAGCGGACGGGCGACTTCGCGGGGCAGCGGCAGCTTTTGCAACTGCGTGACCAGGGAGGTCAGTGCGGTGCTCATCTGGTCGATCCGGGTTTCGCGGCGCTGCTCCGAATCCAGTACCGCCTTCTCCAGGCGCGGCAGCAAGGCGGCGAGGGCGGCATCCATGTCGTCGGTACGCACGACGTCGCGCATTTCCTTCATGCACTGGTCAACCGCGCGGTCGGTGCCTTCCGCCGCCAGTGTGCTGCGCACCAGCCCACGACGCAGCAGGTCGAGGCGGGCAGCCCAACGGCGTTCGAGCTTTTCTTGTTGCTCGATGCTTAACAGGTATTTTTCTTTCCAGCGCTGGGCGTCGTCGCTCATGCAAGGGGTCCGCGAGGGCCGGGGCTCAACGCGGGCAATGCATCAGCCGTGAGCGAACCCGGCAGACGAATCTCTACCGCGACTGGCAGGTGATCGGAGATGGGCTGCGCCAGTACCTGCACACTCTCAAGTGTGAGGGTCGGGCTGAGCAGGATATGGTCAAGACAGCGTTGCGGGCGCCAGCTGGGGAACGTGGCTTCGACTTGCGGCGCCAGTAGCCCGAGGTCACGCAACGGGGAATTCAGCAGGAGGTCGTTCGCATGGGTGTTCATGTCACCCATCAACACCTGATGCTTGTAGTTGCCAATCAGGTCGCGCACGTAGGCCAACTGCAGGTTGCGCGTACGCCCCCCGAGCGCCAGGTGCATCATCACCACCACCAAGGCCTCAGGCCCTTCGCCAAAACGCACGAGAATCGCCCCGCGCCCCTTGGGGCCCGGCAATGGGTGATCTTCGATGGAGGTGGGCTTCAAACGGCTGAGCACACCATTACTGTGCTGCGCCAGGCGCCCGAGGTTGCGATTGAGCTGCTGGTACCAGTAGGGGAAGGCCCCGAGGTGCGCCAGGTGTTCGACCTGATTGATATAGCCGGAACGCATGCTGCCGCCGTCGGCCTCCTGCAGGGCGACCAGGTCGAAATCATTCAACAGGTCGCCGATCTTCTGCAGGTTACCGGCCCGGCCGTTGTGGGGCAGCAAATGCTGCCAGCCACGGGTGAGGTAGTGCCGGTACTTCTCGGTGCTGTTGCCCACCTGGATATTGAAGCTGAGCAGGCGCAGGCGGTTGTCTGCCGGCAAACCTGTGGACTCCAGGTGATGTGCGTTGACCTGCGGTTCACGCAGGCCAACCACACGTTCAGTACCCCAGCGGCGCATGAGGAGCCCCTTACTTGGCTGCGCGTTCTTTGGCGATCAACTGGTCGGCAACGTTGAGGGTCGCTTCAGGACCACCGGTAGTACCCAGGTCGAAACGATACTTGCCGTTGACAATCATGGTCGGTACGCCTTGCACGCCGTACTTCTGCGCCAGCTCCTTGGCCTGTTTGATCTGGCCCTGGATGGCGAAGGAGTTGAAGGTGGCCAGGAACTTGTCCTTGTCGACGCCTTGGGTAGCAATGAAGTCAGCCATTTCGTCCGGCTTGGTCAGGCGCTTGCCTTGTTTCTGGATGGCGTCGAATACCGCGTTGTGGACCTTGTGCTCCACACCCATGGCTTCCAGGGTCAGGAACAGTTGGCCGTGGGCATCCCATGGGCCGCCGAACATGGCGGGGATGCGCTTGAAGTTCACGTCCTTGGGCAGCTTCTCGACCCAAGGGTTGATGACCGGCTCAAAAGCGTAGCAATGCGGGCAGCCGTACCAGAACAGCTCTACCACTTCGATCTTGCCCGGTACCGAAACCGGCACTGGGTTGGCCAATTCAACGTAGGTTTTACCGGCTTCAAGCGGCACGTCGGCAGCTTGTGCGGTCATGCCGAAGAGGCTGGCAGTGACGAGAGCGGCGCTGAAGATCAGATTACGCATGCTTTACTCCTGGACAAATAAAGTCGCCTCACGCGACCTTTGTTGTGACAGGTCTACGCGGGCATGAGTTCGTTAGTGTAACGGCAGCGGCCACAAAAAAGGGCGGCCTAAGCCACCCTTTTTATGCTTGCATCGATGGATTAATCGAGCGTTAACGTTGCGTGCACCTTAGTGCAGGCCCTGGATGTAGCTGGAGACCGCCGCAATGTCTTCATCACTCAGCTTGCGAGCGATGGTGCGCATGATTGCCGCGTCGCCATCATTGGCTCGCCCGGCCTCTTCCTTACGGAAATCAGTCAGCTGCTTGGCAATGTAGGTCGCGTGCTGGCCGCTCAGGTGCGGGAAGCCGGCGGCGGCTATGCCCGCGCCATTGGGCGAGTGGCAACCGGTGCAGGCAGGCAGGCCTTTATCCAGGTCACCGCCGCGGAACAGTTTCTCACCACGGGCCACCAGTTTCGGATCAGCAGCTCCCACACTGCCTTTCTGGCTGGCAAAATAAGCCGCGAGGTCTGCCAGGTCCTGGTCACTGAGGTTGGTCAGCAGGCCGGTCATTTCCAGGACCGTGCGCTTGCCATCCTTGATGTCGTGCATCTGCTTGGTCAGGTAACGCTCACCCTGGCCGGCCAATTTGGGGAAGTTCGGCGCCGGGCTGTTACCATCCGGCCCATGGCAGGCACCACATACGGCGGCTTTCGCTTGACCGGCAGTGGCATCACCTTTAAGGGGGCCCTCTGCGGCGACGGCAACACCGGTGATGCCCAAGGTCAACAGCAGACTCACGATCAGTTTGTTCATCAGCTAATCCAACTACGGCTAAGGGTTTAAGAGTTATCTACCGGGTTTACTCACCATCAACTCAATGATGGCCTGGTAATCCTCGGTACTGCAGTCCATGCACAAACCACGCGGCGGCATTGCCTTGAAACCCTGGGTCACGTGTTGCACCAGCGTGTCCATGCCCTGCGCCAGTCTTGGCGCCCAGGCTGCCTGGTCACCCCGTTTCGGGGCGTTCGGCAGTTGGCCGGCATGGCAAGCCACGCAAACTCGGTTGTACACCGCTTCCGGATCCTGTGTAGCCTGAGCGCCATACAGCGGAACCAGGGCACCGAAAGCGAGCAACCATCGGGTCATACATCGACCTTTTCAGGGTTTGAGAGCGTTTTGCGTTCTAATGCGCAATAAAGGTCTATCGCTCCCGTGAACTTCATCCTTCGCTGGGACAAAGCACACACAAAATCTGCGGCATTATATACTGGCGCTACTGAAACGGAAACGACACCGCTTGCCGCACCCTTTTTCGGCACCGCCCACATCGGAAATCTCATGCAACTCAAGAACCCCATCCTCGGCCTGTGCCAACAGTCCACCTTCATGCTCAGCGCCGCCAAAGTTGACCAATGCCCCGATGACGAAGGCTTTGAAGTCGCCTTTGCCGGTCGCTCCAACGCCGGTAAATCCAGCGCACTGAACACCCTGACCCACGCCAGCCTCGCGCGCACCTCGAAAACCCCGGGCCGCACGCAGTTACTCAACTTCTTCAAGCTAGACGATGATCGGCGTCTGGTCGACCTGCCGGGCTACGGTTATGCAAAAGTACCTATCCCGCTGAAGCTGCACTGGCAGCGTCACCTGGAGGCTTACCTGGGTGGCCGGGAGAGTTTGAAGGGGTTGATCCTGATGATGGATATCCGTCATCCAATGACCGACTTCGACCTGCTGATGCTGGATTGGGCGGTCGCCAGCGGCATGCCGATGCATATCCTGCTGACCAAGGCCGACAAGCTCACCTACGGCGCCGCCAAGAACACCCTGCTTAAAGTGCAGTCCGAAATCCGCAAGGGTTGGGGTGACACAATCACCATCCAGCTGTTCTCGGCCCCCAAGCGCATGGGCCTGGAAGATGCCTATACCGTGCTGGCCGGCTGGATGGAATTGGCTGATAAAGGTGCGGAACTCGCCGAGTAACTTTTCTGCGGGCAAAAAAAACCCCGGACTTCGTATGGGGAGGGGAAGTTCGGGGTTCAAGTACCGGACCGCTAGGGCGGGGTCCGGATATCTGCCAACACTTAACACAACATAGGAGCATTGAAGGGCTTCACCACCCATTCAGTAACTCTGAGTAGCAGTTCACAGGTTAAGTTCCGGCAGGTTCAAAAAACTATTGGAAATAACTGCAGCGGATTTCCGATCTAAAGCACTGCGCCACCACGCTCGGTGGTGGCGATGCCGCGAAATCAGTGCGCTTCGTCCCAGTTGTCGCCTACGCCAACGTCCACCACCAACGGCACATCCAACTGCGCGGCCGCGCTCATGTGCTCGCGAATCTTCTCGCTGACCTCGGCCACCAGATCCTCCCGCACTTCGAGCACCAGTTCATCGTGTACCTGCAGGATCACCTTGGCATCCAGGCCCGACGCGGTCAGCCAGTTATCCACCAGCACCATGGCCTTCTTGATGATATCCGCCGCCGTGCCCTGCATCGGCGCGTTGATCGCCGTGCGTTCTGCGGCCGCGCGCTCCTGGGGCTTGTTGGAGTTGATATCCGGCAAATACAGCCGACGTCCGAAGAAGGTTTCCACGTAGCCTTGATCGGCAGCCTGGGCGCGGGTGCGCTCCATGTACTCGCGAACGCCTGGGTAGCGGGCGAAGTACACATCGATGTAAGCCTTTGCGGTCTTGGTATCGACACCGATGTCCTTGCCGAGCTTCTGAGCCCCCATGCCGTAGATCAGGCCAAAGTTGATCGCCTTGGCACTGCGACGCTGATTGGAGGTGACCTCAGCCAATTCGACCTTGAACACCTCGGCCGCCGTGGCGGTATGCACATCCAGGTCGTTACGGAACGCATTCATCAGCCCCTCGTCCTTGGACAGGTGCGCCATGATCCGCAGTTCGATCTGCGAATAGTCCGCCGCCAGCAGTTTGTAGCCCTTGGGCGCGACAAACGCCTGGCGGATGCGCCGCCCTTCGGCGGTGCGCACCGGGATGTTCTGCAGGTTCGGGTCGCTGGAAGACAGCCGCCCGGTCGCCGCCACCGCCTGATGGTAAGAGGTGTGAACACGCCCGGTCCGCGGGTTGATCTGCTCCGGCAAGCGGTCGGTGTAAGTGCTTTTCAGCTTGCTCATGCTGCGGTACTGCATCAGTACCTTGGGCAGCGGATAGTCATCTTCGGCCAGCTTGGCCAGCACTTCCTCTGCCGTGGATGCCTGGCCCTTGCCCGTTTTTTTCAGCACCGGCAGGCCGAGTTTCTCGTAGAGAATCGCGCCGAGCTGCTTGGGCGACCCCAGGTTGAATGCTTCGCCGGCGATCTCGAACGCCTGGCGCTCCAGTTCGACCATCTTGTTGCCCAGCTCGATGCTCTGGACACCGAGCAGCTGCGCATCCACCAGCGCGCCCTGGCGTTCGATACGCGCAAGTACCGGCACCAGGGGTATTTCGATGTCCGTCAACACACTCGCCAGGCTCGGTATGGCGGCGAGCTGTGCGTGCAGTGCCTGATGCAGGCGCAGCGTCACGTCCGCATCCTCGGCGGCATAAGGGCCAGCCTGTTCGAGCGGGATCTGGTCGAACGTGAGCTGCTTGGCGCCTTTGCCGGCGATGTCCTGGAAACTGACGGTGTCGTAGTCCAGGTACTTCTTGGCCAGGCTGTCCATATCATGGCGGGTCGCAGTGGAATTCAACACGTAGGATTCAAGCATGGTGTCGAACGCGATACCGCGCACGCTGATGCCATTCGCCGGGTCGCCGCCGATGGCACAGTTGGCCAGGATATTCATATCGAACTTGGCGTGCTGGCCGACCTTGAGCTTGCTCGGGTCTTGCAATAATGGCTTCAAGGCCAGCAACACAGTGTCGCGATCCAGCTGCTGCGGCGCACCGATGTAGGAATGGGTCAGCGGGATGTAGGCGGCTTCATGGGGCTGCACGGCGAAGGAAACCCCCACTAGTTGCGCCTGCTGAGCGTCGATCCCGGTGGTTTCGGTGTCGAAAGCGAACAACTTCGCGTCGTTGAGCTTCTTCAGCCAGGCATCGAATGTGGCTTGGTCGAGGATCGTGGTGTAGGTCGTTTCTGCGGGTGCCGCGGGCGCGGCCTCAACAATGTCCTCGGCAACAGGCGCGGCCTTGAGCTCCACTCGCTTGGCATCGCGCTGAATCTCATCGAACCAGCTCTTGAACTCCAGCAGGGTGTAAAGCTCCAGCAACTTTTCGCGATCCGGTTCAATCAGGTGCAAATCGTCCAGACCCACGTCCAGCGGCACATCGATCTTGATCGTCGCCAACTGATAGGAGAGGAATGCCATCTCCTTATGCTCTTCCAGCTTCGCCGGCAGCGTCTTGGCACCGCGGATCGGCAGGGTCGGCACAATGTCCAACTGCTCATAAAGCTCTTTGAGGCCGCCGTTCACGCCCACCAGCAAGCCGGAAGCGGTCTTCGGACCAATGCCCGGAACGCCCGGGATGTTGTCGGACGAATCGCCCATCAACGCCAGATAGTCGATGATCTGCTCCGGAGCGACGCCAAATTTCTCCTTTACGCCTTCGATGTCCATCGAGCTACCGGTCATGGTGTTGACCAGGGTAATGTGCCCGTCGACCAACTGCGCCATGTCCTTATCGCCGGTGGAGATCACCACCGGACGGTCAGCGGCCGCACTGCTGCGGGCCAGGGTACCGATCACGTCATCGGCCTCGACGCCTTCGACGCACAGCAAAGGGAAGCCCAGGGCGATCACGCTCTGGTGCAGGGGCTCGATTTGCACGCGCATGTCATCGGGCATGCTTGGGCGGTTGGCCTTGTATTCGGCGTACATGTCATCGCGAAACGTCCCACCCTTGGCGTCGAACACTACCGCGAACGGGCTGTCCGGGTACTGCTTGCGCAGGCTTTTGAGCATGTTCAACACGCCCTTGACCGCACCGGTCGGCAGGCCTTTGGAAGTGGTCAGCGGTGGCAGCGCGTGGAACGCGCGGTACAGGTAAGACGAACCGTCCACCAGGACGAGGGGGGCTTGGCTCATGAGCAGGATCAACCTTTTCGGCGGGTCAGGCGCTAGAATAGCCGGACCAATGAAAACAAAGGGACAAGGTTATCATGCGTACATTCAATCGCCTGCTGTTGACCGGCCTGATTGCACTCGCTCCGATGGCTGCCATGGCGGCAGACAGCGCGCCTTCGGGTGATCCGGAAGTGACCATTCGCACGGAAGGCGACCGGACTATCCAGGAGTACCGTCAAAACGGTTTCCTGTATGCAATCAAGGTGACCGTAAAAGGCGCGCCTCCGTATTTCCTGGTACGCGCGGATGGAACCGACGCGAACTTCATCCGCTCTGACCAGCCGGATATGCTGATCCCGTCATGGAAGATCTTCGAATGGAAATGATTTCTTAACTTCAATTGGCGCCGCCCACTGCGGCGCCCGTACTGGCAGTTTTAACCATGTCTGTGTTCACCCCCCTGGCTCGGCCCGAGCTGGAAACCTTTCTCGCCCCCTACGGGCTCGGCCGCCTGCTTGATTTCCAGGGGATTGCCGCTGGTAGCGAAAACACCAATTTCTTTATCAGCCTGGAACAGGGCGAGTACGTCCTGACCCTGGTTGAGCGCGGGCCCGTGCAGGAAATGCCGTTCTTCATCGAACTGCTCGACGTGCTCCACGATGCCAACCTGCCGGTGCCCTATGCCCTGCGTACCACCGATGGCGTTGCATTGCGCGAACTGAAAGGCAAACCAGCCCTGCTGCAACCACGCCTGGCCGGCAAGCACATCAAGGACGCCAACTCACAGCATTGCGCCCAGGTCGGCGACCTGCTCGGCCATCTGCACCTGGCGACGCAAGGCGAGAAGGTGCTGGAGCGCAGGACCGATCGCGGCCTGGACTGGATGCTCAGCGAGGGTGCGCAGCTGATTTCGCACCTGGACGATGCACAGCAAAGCCTGCTGCAAGCAGCATTGACTGAAATCGAGACCCATAAGGCCGAGATCCTCGCCCTGCCACGCGCCAACGTGCACGCCGACCTGTTCCGCGACAACGCGATGTTCGAGGGCACGCACCTGACGGGTCTGATCGACTTCTACAATGCCTGCTCGGGCCCGATGCTGTACGACGTGGCGATCACTCTGAATGACTGGTGTTCACACGCCGATGGCGTGATTGATGGCCCGCGCGCCCGAGCGCTGCTGGGTGCCTACGCAGGCCTGCGGCCGTTCACGGCCAAGGAGGCCGAGCTATGGCCGACCATGCTGCGGGTGGCGTGCGTGCGGTTCTGGCTGTCGCGCCTGATCGCCGCTGAGTCCTTTGCCGGGCAGGATGTTCTCATTCACGATCCCGCCGAGTTCGAGCATCGGCTGGCGCAACGCCAAGACGTCACTGTCCACCTGCCGTTCGCCCTTTAACGGTTCAGGCGGGCAAAAAAATGTGGGAGGGGGCTTGCTCCCGATAGCGGTAGATCAGTCAACTTATGCACTGACTGGCACTCTGCTATCGGGAGCAAGCCCCTCCCACATTTGATCTGCGTTGCGGCTTATAACGACTCCAGGCACCCTGCCAAGTCGTTCCCCAACTTCTCCAGCACCTGTTCGTAACCCTGGGCTGTGGCCGGGGTGTAGCCGCCCAGCGCATCCAATTCCGCCAGCTTCACCGGCAAACCTGCCACCAGGGTTTCCGCCAAACGTGGACGCAGCGGCGGTTCACTGAACACACAGGTCTTGCCCACTTCCTGCAAACGCGTACGCATCGCCGCCACATGCTGGGCGCCAGGCTGCACTTCGGCGGCAACGCTGAACACGCCGGTGTGCTTGAGCCCGTAGGCGTCTTCAAAGTAATCAAAGGCTTCGTGGAACACGAAGTAAGGTTTGTCACCGATGCTCGCCAGGCGTTTTTTCAGGCGCGCATCCAGTGCATCCAGGCGCTCGTCGAAAGCCTTGGCATTGCTCTGATAACGCGCGGCGTTCACGGGGTCCGCTGCACTGAGGTCAGCGGCCATACGCGCTGCGATCACCCGAGCGTTCACCGTGGACAGCCACAGGTGCGCATCCAGGCTCCCCGGGCGGTGATCATGGTCATGTTCGTCGGCATCGTCGGCGTGGGAATGGCTATCTTCGGCGAACCGACGCAATTTCATCCCCGGCAGGTCTTGAACTGCTACGGTCAGCGCGGTACGCCCCTTGAGCACGCGAGGCAGGAAGCCCTCCATGTCCGGCCCGATCCAATACAGCAGATCGACCGACTGCACGCGCCGTACGTCGGATGGGCGCAAGGCGAAGTTATGGGGCGATGCACCCGGCGGCAGCAATACCTCCGGAACCGCCACACCGTCCTGCACGGCAGCGGCAATCAACTGCAATGGCTTGATGCTCGTGAGCACCTTGACCTCGGCCTGAGCGGCGCCAGCGAGGAACAAACTGGTGACAAATACGACAAAAACGGGAAAAAGTCGGGACACGATGACCACTCAATGACGTAGGAACGGGTAACATAATAACGTCTCTATCAAATATCTGTCGCCGCTCATGCCTAAAACACCGCTTGCCAGCCGTCCACACGACCACTCTCACTGCGTGCATACCGCGCTGTCGGAGGCCGACACCCTGTGCGCACAGAAAGGCTTGCGCCTGACCGCCCTGCGTCGCCGGGTGCTGGAACTCGTCTGGCAGAGCCACAAGCCCCTGGGTGCCTACGACATCCTGGGTGTGCTCAGCGAGCAGGACGGCCGCCGGGCCGCGCCGCCGACCGTGTACCGCGCGCTGGATTTCCTGCTGGAAAACGGCCTGGTGCACCGCATTGCCTCGCTCAACGCCTTTGTCGGCTGCAACCACCCGGAGCACGCGCATCAGGGCCAGTTCCTGATCTGCCGCGAGTGCCACGCCGCCATCGAACTTGAACAAAAAAGCATCAGCGACGCCATCATCAAGAGCTCCGCCGACGTAGGCTTCCGGGTCGAAGGGCAGACGGTCGAAGTGGTCGGCCTGTGCTCGGGCTGCCAGGGGGCTTGATGAGCAACGCGTTAATCCGCCTGGAGCAGGTCGGCGTCACGTTTGCCGGGCAGAACGTGCTGGATAACATCGCCTTGAGCGTCCAGCCGGGGCAGATCGTCACCCTGATCGGCCCCAATGGCGCCGGCAAGACCACCCTGGTGCGCGCCGTACTCGGCCTGCTCAAGCCCGACACCGGCAGCGTGTGGCGCAAGCCCAGGCTGCGCGTGGGCTACATGCCGCAAAAGCTGCATGTTGATCCGACCTTGCCCTTGTCTGTACTGCGATTTTTGCGCCTGGTGCCCGGTGTGGACCGCGCCCGCGCGCAGGCCGCCCTCAAGGAAGTCGGTGCCGAGCAGGTCATCGACAGCCCGGTGCAAAGCATCTCCGGCGGCGAAATGCAGCGCGTGCTGCTGGCCCGTGCCCTGCTGCGCGAGCCCGAGTTGCTGGTGCTGGATGAACCCGTGCAGGGCGTCGACGTCGCCGGCCAGGCCGAGCTGTACAGCCTGATCACCCGCCTGCGCGACCGCCATGGCTGCGGCGTGCTGATGGTCTCCCATGATTTGCACCTGGTGATGAGCACCACCGACCAAGTGGTATGCCTCAACCGCCACGTGTGCTGCTCCGGCCACCCGGAACAAGTCAGCAGCGACCCGGCGTTCGTCGAACTGTTCGGCAAGAACGCCCAGAGCCTGGCGATCTATCACCACCATCACGATCACGCCCATGACCTGCATGGCGCTGTCGTTGACGATCCCGCGACGCCCCACACCCACGTTCATGGAGATAGCTGCAAGCATGGCTGATTTTCTGCTTTACGCCCTGCTGGCAGGCTTGGCTCTGGCGCTGGTGGCGGGCCCGCTGGGCTCGTTCGTGGTCTGGCGGCGCATGGCGTATTTTGGCGACACCTTGTCCCATGCCGCGCTGCTGGGCGTGGCCATGG
This sequence comes from Pseudomonas sp. Yb2C2, assembly GCF_052112325.1. Lineage (NCBI taxonomy): Bacteria > Pseudomonadati > Pseudomonadota > Gammaproteobacteria > Pseudomonadales > Pseudomonadaceae > Pseudomonas > Pseudomonas sp. Yb2C2. The sequence continues at coordinate 44,936 of NZ_JAVAJK010000005.1, forward strand.
GCTTCCTGCTGGATGTGAGCCCGACCATCGCCGTGACCGTGGGTTGCCTGCTGCTGGCGGTGCTGCTGGTGACCCTGCAACAGCGCCAGCCACTGGCCTCGGACACCCTGTTGGGCATCCTGGCGCCGAGCACGCTGTCCCTGGGCCTGGTGGTGCTGAGCTTTATGCATGAAGTGCGCATCGACCTGATGGCCTATCTGTTCGGCGACCTGCTGGCGATCAGCCCCACCGATCTTGCCTGGATTCTCGGCGGCAGCGCCGCAGTATTGGTGCTATTGGTCGCCCTGTGGCGCCCACTGCTGGCCATCACGGTGCATGAAGAACTGGCCAGGGTCGAAGGTTTGCCCGTACCAGCGTTGCGCATGGCCCTGATGCTGCTGATTGCCGTGGTGATCGCTGTCGCGATGAAGATTGTCGGCGTATTGTTGATCACATCGCTGTTGATCATTCCGGCCGCCGCCGCCCAGCGCCACGCCCGCTCGCCGGAGCAGATGGCAATCGGTGCCAGCCTGTTGGGGATGCTGGCAGTGTGCGGGGGCCTGGCGTTGTCATGGTTCAAGGACACACCGGCCGGACCGTCGATCGTAGTCACGGCGGCCGCCCTGTTTCTGCTGAGTTTTGTCCTGCCCCGTCGAGGGGTGTAGACTTGCTCGCTTTTTGCGCAAATAGAGAGTCGCAGGAATGAAGTTGTTCACCTCCCGTTATCTGCTCCTTGCCGCGTTTTCCCTGCTGCTGGGCGCCTGTCAAAGCACACCGCCCGCCGCCCCAGAGGCGCCGGATCCGCGTGCTGCGGCCATCGCGCAGCTGGAGCAAAACCTGGCCAGCAGTGAGCTGGCCACCGCCGAAGACCAACTGGCCGCGCTGCAGGCCCAGTCGCCCAATGACCCGACGCTGGAGCCCTACCAACGTCAATTGGCCGAGGCTTACCTGCAGCGCAGCCAGATTGTGCTGCAAAAAGGCGATGTAAACGCCGCCGCCACCGCCCTGAGCCGTGCCCGCGCGCTGATGCCCAAGGCGCCGGCGCTGACCGGTGGCGTCAACAGCGCCATCACCCACGCCCGTAAAGTCGAGCTGGATAAAGCCGAAGAGGCCCTCAAGGCCGCCGAAGCCAAGCCAGCTGCCAAGGTCATCGACCCGGCCGCGCCAAGCACCACCGTGGCGCTGAACCTTACTGATATTGAAGCGCTGCGCCATCAACTGGATGCGATTGCCACCGACGTGGTGAATTACCAGTGCGATGTGACGATCCAGGCGCCGCGCACCCAGGATTACCCGTGGCTGGCCACGTTGCTGACCAAACGGGTGAAGCGTATTGATTCAGGGTATGACCTGAAGATTCACCGGCAGATTCTGAAACATATTCCGGCGCAGGTTGTGCTGATCCCGCGCAAGGCGGAATAAAGCATCGGGGCGGTGCGACGATTCGACTTGCCCCCCCGATGGCGATCTAACAAACAACCAAAAAATCAGGCCGGAATCGCCTTAGCCTTCGGCTCACGATCCCAAACCCGATGCTGTGCAATCGCGGCAAAAAACGCCTTGAACGCTTTCGCATCCGAACCCACGATCAACCCCGCATCCGTCTCCAGCTTCAGCAGATCCAGCAGTGGCTTCACGTCACTGGCAACCGCAATCGCCTTCAGGTGTTTGTAGGCTTCCAGAACGTAATGCAATGCCACACCATCACCGCTCAGTGCTTTAACCGACTCTTTTCCGCCTGGAATAAATACGGCGTCAAACGCAATCGACGGCATGCCTTCCATCGACGCATCCACCGGCAGGCGCTTGCCATCCGCCGTCTTCACCGGCGCCGAGGTCGGCCCCAGCAACTTGGCATGGGCACCTTCTGTCTCCAGTGCTTGTTTCAGCGCATCGATTGCCGCTCCATCCACACCGTCAGCCGCGAGAATCGCGACTTTGCGCGTCTTGATATCGCCGGACAGCAGGTTCACCTGGCTCAATGCCGGCGACTCTTTCAGCGAAGACTCACGCGGCGCTACCGTGCCTTTGGTCGGCGCCGGCAGACCAAGGTTCTGCGCCACGCGCTTGGCCAGTTCCAAATCGATATTGGCCAGAATCTCGTTGACCTGACGCGCGCGGATAAACTCGCGCTCCACCTTGCCCAACTCGAAGCTGTAGGCCGCGATGATGTGCTCTTTCTCGTGGTGGCTCATGCTGTGGAAAAACAGCGCAGCCTGGGAAAAGTGGTCACCAAACGACTCACTGCGCTCACGCACCTTATTGGCATCGACGCGCTCGTAATAGGTTTCGAAACCGCCATCCTGGGCAGACGGTGGCGTTTCTTTCGGCCAGCCGCCATCGATCGAGTTCGGCTCGTAAGCAGCACGGCCCTTGTCGATCACGGTGCGGTGCTGGGCGTCGCGCTGGCCGTTGTGGAAAGGTACTACCGGCCGGTTAATCGGCAGCTCATGGAAGTTCGGACCGCCGAGACGGCTGATCTGCGTATCCGTGTAGGAAAACAGACGACCTTGCAGCAACGGGTCGTTGGTGAAGTCGATACCCGGCACGATGTGGCCCGGGCAAAACGCGACCTGCTCGACTTCGGCAAAGAAGTTATCCGGGTTACGGTTCAGCACCATCTTGCCCAGCGGCGTGATCGGCACCAGTTCCTCGGGGATGATCTTGGTCGGATCGAGCAGGTCAAAGTCGAACTTATGCTCGTCTTCTTCCGCAACGATCTGCACACCCAGCTCCCACTCAGGGTAGTCGCCGCTTTCAATCGCTTCCCACAGGTCACGGCGGTGGTAATCGGTATCTTTACCGGCAAGCTTTTGCGCTTCGTCCCACACCAGGGAACAGGTGCCGACCTTCGGGTGCCAGTGGAACTTCACAAAGCTGGACTTACCTTCGGTATTGATCAAGCGGAAGGTGTGAATGCCAAACCCCTGCATGGCACGCAGGCTTTTTGGAATGGCGCGGTCAGACATCGCCCAGATCACCATGTGCGCCGACTCCGGCTGCAACGAAACAAAATCCCAGAACGTATCGTGGGCCGAGCCGCCGGTAGGAATTTCGTTGTGTGGCTCAGGTTTTACCGCATGCACGAAGTCGGGAAACTTGATCGCATCCTGAATGAAAAACACCGGCATGTTGTTGCCGACCAGGTCGAAGTTGCCCTCGTCGGTGAAGAACTTCACCGCGAAACCGCGCACGTCACGCACCGTATCGCCCGAGCCACGCGGGCCCTGCACGGTGGAGAAACGCACGAACACCGGGGTTTTATGCTCGGGGTTACGTAGGAAACCTGCCTTGCTCAGCGCGGAATGGTTTTCATAGGTCTGGAAATAGCCATGGGCGCCGGTGCCCCGGGCATGCACGATGCGCTCGGGGATACGCTCATGGTCAAAGTGCGTGATTTTTTCACGCATGATGAAGTCTTCCAGCAGCGAGGGGCCGCGGGCACCGACTTTCAATGTGTTCTGGTTGTCGGAGATCTTCACGCCTTGGTTGGTACGCAGGGCCTGGCCGGTCGCATCGGAACGGAATTCCTCCAGGGCTTGCAGCTTGGCGTTGGTGTTGCCACGGTCCAGGGTGTCGGTGCCTGCAAGTTCACTCTTCGACGGGGTGGCTGGCTTCTTGGTACTCATCAGTCAAAACTCCTTATTCAAAGTGGCCAGAGCGGTCCCCGGCTCGTTTGAGCAAAACCCCAGGCACGGCACCTGGGAAATCGAGTTGCTTAAGTAGTGACTGACACGGTTTTCTGCCGTTCCTTTTTTATGACCTTTGATCGCGTTATTGCCAAATCACTGGTTGAATGCGAAATAAATGCTAAGAAACGCTATACGGACAGGCTAAAATGCGCGCCCGGCTAACCGCTGATCCCTTTTCAATGCGCCCCACAAGGTTCGCTACGTGATCGAGTTTCAAAACGTCCATAAAACCTACCGCGTCGCCGGTAAGGATATTCCCGCGCTGTACCCCACCAGCCTGCGCGTCGAAAACGGCCAGGTGTTTGGCCTGATCGGCCACTCGGGTGCAGGTAAAAGCACGCTGCTGCGCCTGATCAACCGCCTGGAAGAGCCCAGCGGCGGCCAGATCACGGTGGACGGCGAAGAAGTCACCGCCCTGGACGCAAACGGCCTGCGCCGTTTCCGCCAGCAGGTCGGGATGATCTTCCAGCACTTCAACCTGCTGGCGTCCAAGACCGTTGCCGACAATGTGGCCTTGCCACTGACCCTGGCCGGCGAATTGTCGCGCAAGGACATCGACCAACGTGTCGCCGAGCTACTTGCCCGCGTCGGCCTGTCGGACCACGCCAAGAAGTACCCGGCGCAGTTGTCCGGTGGCCAGAAGCAGCGCGTCGGCATCGCCCGCGCCCTGGCGACCAAGCCGAAAATCCTGCTATGCGACGAGGCCACCAGCGCCCTCGACCCGCAGACCACCGCCTCGGTCCTGCAATTGCTGGCCGAGATCAATCGCGAGTTGAAACTGACCATCGTGCTGATCACCCATGAAATGGATGTGATCCGCCGCGTGTGTGACCAGGTAGCCGTGATGGACGCCGGCGTGATCGTCGAGCAAGGCTCGGTGGCGGACGTGTTCCTGCACCCCAAGCACCCGACCACCAAGCGCTTCGTGCAGGAAGCCGAGCAGGTCGATGAAGGCGAGCAGCGTGATGACTTCGCCCATGTACCGGGTCGCATCGTACGGCTGACGTTCCAGGGTGAAGCGACCTACGCGCCATTGCTGGGTACCGTCGCCCGCGAAACGGGGGTGGACTACAGCATCCTCGCCGGCCGCATCGACCGCATCAAAGACATCCCCTACGGGCAACTGACCCTTGCGGTCACCGGCGGTGACATGGAAGCGGCCTTTGCCCGCTTTACCGCCGCAGACGTCCACATGGAGGTGCTGCGCTGATGGACGTTTTCTTGAGTTTCTTCGCCAATATCGACTGGTCCGAAATCTGGCTCGCCACCGGCGACACCATGATCATGCTGTTCGGTTCGCTGTTCTTCACCGTGGTATTGGGCCTGCCTTTAGGCGTGCTGCTGTTCCTGACCAGCCCACGCCAGCTGTTCGAGCAAAAAGGCCTGTACGCGCTGCTGTCGCTGGTCGTGAACATCCTGCGCTCGCTGCCGTTCATCATCCTGCTGATCGTGATGATCCCGTTCACCGTGCTGATCACCGGTACCTCCCTGGGCGTAGCGGGCGCGATCCCGCCGCTGGTCGTAGGGGCCACGCCATTCTTCGCGCGCCTGGTGGAAACCGCCTTGCGTGAAGTGGACCGCGGCATCATCGAGGCCACCCAGTCCATGGGGGCCAGCACCCGCCAGATCATCATCAACGCGCTGCTGCCCGAGGCACGCCCCGGCATCTTCGCGGCGATAACGGTGACGGCGATTACCCTGGTGTCCTACACGGCCATGGCCGGTGTCGTCGGTGCCGGAGGCCTGGGTGACCTGGCGATCCGTTTCGGTTACCAGCGCTTCCAGACCGATGTGATGGTGGTCACCGTGGTAATGCTGTTGATCCTGGTGCAAATTCTGCAAACCGTCGGCGACAAGCTGGTGGTGCACTTTTCTCGAAAATAACGGCCATTGCCGGTCAAAAGCCGGCACATGCCCGAACAAGGAGCTTGTTGGATGAAAAAACTACTGGTTGCTTTCGCCGCCGTTGCCGCGTTTTCCGCCCACGCCGCCGAGACCCTGAAAGTCGCTGCCTCGCCGGTGCCCCACGCGGAAATCCTGGAATTCGTGAAACCTGCCCTCGCCAAAGAAGGCGTGGACCTGCAAGTCAAAGTCTTCACCGATTACGTACAGCCCAACGTCCAGGTAGCGGAAAAGCGCCTGGACGCGAACTTCTTCCAGCACCAGCCATACCTGGATGAATTCAACAAAGCCAAAGGCACTCACCTGGTGAGCGTCGGCGCTGTGCACCTGGAGCCCCTGGGCGCTTACTCCAGCAAGTACAAAAAACTGGAAGACCTGCCTGACGGCGCCAACGTGGTGATCCCGAACGACGCCACCAACGGTGGCCGCGCGCTGTTGCTGCTGGCCAAGCACAACCTGATCACCCTGAAGGACCCGACCAACATCCTGTCGACCATCAAGGACATCACCGAAAACCCGAAAAACCTGAAATTCCGCGAACTCGAAGCCGCCACCCTGCCGCGCGTGCTGACCCAGGTCGACCTGGCGCTGATCAACACCAACTATGCGCTGGAAGCCAAGCTGGACCCGTCCAAGGACGCCCTGGTGATCGAAGGCAATGACTCGCCTTACGTGAACATCCTCGTGAGCCGCGAAGACAACCAGGATTCGGACGCGATGAAGAAGCTGATTGCAGCCCTGCACACCCCTGAGGTGAAGCAATTCATCCAAGAGAAGTACAAAGGCGCGATCCTGCCGGCGTTCTGATCCGACTCGGTCTCCAACACGCTGGAGATCAAAAAATGTGGGAGGGGGCTTACCCCCTCCCACATGTGTTGTGTATTGCCTTGTTACTTGCGCTGCAACAGCCCTGGCAGTTGCGCCACCAGCTTCTGGTTGTTCAACGGCGCACGGATAAAGCCGCGCTGGGTACCATCCGGACCGATCAGCGCCAGGTTGCCGCTGTGGTCGACGGTGTAGTTGGGCTTGCTGGTGTCTGCCGGGATGAACGGGATGCTCACGGCATTCGAGACCTTCTGCACATCCTCCACGTTCGCGCCGGCGAGGCCTTCGAATTGCGGGTCGAAGTAGCCCAGGTACTGCTTGAGCTGGGTCGGGGTGTCGCGGTTCGGGTCGACGCTGACCAGGATTACCTGCAACTTATCCACAGCCTCCTTAGGCAACTCGCTCTTGATCTGGCGCAGTTGGGCGAGGGTGGTCGGGCAGATGTCGGGGCAGAAGGTGTAGCCGAAGAACAGCAGGCTCCACTTGCCTTTCAACTCGTTGACCCGCACCGGCTGGCCGTCCTGGTTGGTCATGCTGACCGGCGGCAGCTGGCGGCTTTGCGGCAGCAGGATGATGCCGGCGTCGATCAACGCGGTAGGGTCGCCCTGGCCCTTGCCCGAGAGCACTTTGTTAACGGTCAGGCCCATGATCAACGCGACGATGGCCACCAGGATAAAGACGGTTTTTTGAGTTCGAGTCATAGGTTCAACAGTAAGTAGTGGTCTACGAGCAGGGCGATAAACAGCAGGAACAGGTACCAGATAGAGTACTTGAAGGTGTTGATCGCCGCGTGCGGCTGAGCGCCACGGTACAGCACCCAGGCCCATTGCAGAAAGCGTCCGCCCAAAACCAGCGCACAGGCCAGGTAGAGCGGGCCGCTCATGTGGATCACATAGGGCATCAGGCTCACCGCCAACAGGGCGAAGGTATAGAGCAGGATATGCACCTTGGTGTAGTGCTCCCCGTGAGTGACGGGCAGCATCGGGATATCGGCCTTGGCGTATTCCTCCTTGCGGTGAATGGCCAGGGCCCAGAAGTGCGGCGGGGTCCAGGCGAAGATGATCAGCACCAGCAACAAGGGTTCGGCGCTGACATGGCCGGTGACGGCAACCCAGCCCAACAGCGGTGGCGCGGCACCGGCCAGGCCTCCGATGACAATATTTTGCGGCGTCGCACGCTTGAGAAAACCGGTGTAGACCACCGCGTAACCGAGCAGCGAAGCCAGCGTCAGCCATGCCGCCAGGGGATTGGTGAACGCCAGCAACAAGGCCAATCCTGCAACGGCTAGAAACAAAGCAAAGGCCAGCGCCGCCACCGGCGACACACGCCCCTCCGCCAACGGTCGCTTATGGGTGCGGGCCATCACCGCATCAATCCGCCGGTCCACCACATGGTTCACCGCCGCCGCGCCACCGGCACACAGGGCTATCCCCAGGTTGCCGAAAACCAGCACCGCCCACGGCACACCGGCGCGGGTGGCGAGGAACATGCCGACCAGGGAGGTGATGAGCATCAGCACCACCACTTTCGGCTTGGTCAGCTCCAGGTAGTCGCGCCAGATCGCCTGGCTGTGGCGCGCGCCGATCAAGGTCGCCATGGCATCTCTCCTTTAAGGGTGATGAGGCCCGATACGTGTTTGCGCGGGCTGAAGCGCCAGCCGAAGGGCAACTGGTGACGCACCCGGACCAGACTGGTGCGGGCGTGGTAATTGACCAGCACCAGGGTCAATAACAACGCTGCACCGCCGGCGTTATGGCCGACCGCAACCGGCAGCGGCAGGTGGAAATAGACGTTGCTCAGGCCCAGGCTGATTTGTGCCGCCAGGGCAATCAACAGCAGGCCCGCGAGCCGCGTCATACCCACCGCACGCAGCTGCCAGGCCAGCCCCGCAAGCACCAGGGTGACCAGCACTGCACCGATGCGGTGGGTCAGGTGGATAGCGGTGCGCGCGTCGCTGTCGAGCTGGCCGCCCAGGTAATTGGGGCCGATGTGCTGGGTCAGGTGAAAGCCGTTGGCAAAGTCCGCCGCAGGCCACCACTGGCCATGGCAGGTGGGCAAATCGATGCAGGCCACCGCTGCATAGTTGGAACTGACCCAGCCGCCCAAGGCGATCTGGCCGATCACCAGCACCAGACCCGCCGTGGCCCAATATTGCAGGCGCCTGGGCACGATCAACGCGGGCAGCACGCCGGACAAACGCAGGGTCAGCAGGAACAACAGGCTCAAGGTCGCAAAGCCGCCCAACAAGTGCCCCGTCACCACCTGGGGCCACAGCTTCAAGGTCACCGTCCACATGCCAAACGCCGCCTGGGCGAACACCACCATCAACAGAAAGAACGGCAGTTTCACTGGCTGGCCCGGATCACGCCGATGGCTCCACGAACGCGCCGCCAACAGCACAATCAACAGGCCCAGGGTGCCGGCGAAGTAGCGATGGGTCATCTCCGCCCAGCCCTTGTCAGCCTCCACGGGCGTATCGGGAAAATGCAATTCGGCATGGGCCAGCTGTGCCTCGCTTTGCGGCACGCTGATAAAGCCGTAGCAGCCCGGCCAGTCCGGGCAACCGAGGCCGGCGTGGGTCAGGCGGGTGTAGGCGCCAAGCAGCACGACGATCAACGCCAGCAAAGTGGCAAACAACGCGAGGCGAAATCCAGGTTTGGCCATGACGATGCCCTTATCCGATGTTCGACAGTTTCAACAGGTGGCGCAGGTCATTGAGCAAGTCCTTGCCCTTGACCTTGGCGTCGTAGCGCAGCACCAGGTTGCCGTGGGGGTCGACGATCCACAGTTGCGCAGCGCCCGGCGCGGCGGCGTTTTTGGTGAACGTCGAGAGATCCAGTGAGTAGCGCTGCAATTGCGGGTATTCGGCCTTCAGCTTGGTGTCATAGTCGGCAGCGACCGGTTGCGCACTGGCCAAGGCATGGCTGGCGCGTGAAGCGTCGCGCCCCAGGCCGATCTGCAACTGGCGCGCAAGGTACACCAGTTGCTGGCAATCGGCGGCGCAGGCGCCAGGCGCGGTGACCAGCAACTGCCAGCGCTGTTCATCGGCCTGCACGCCAATATCGGCGCGGGTCTGACCGTTACCGATCATTTCTCCGTGGTAGCTGCGACTGTCCGGCACCCAGAACTGCAGTTTGTACATGAAGGTGGCCAGCACCATCGGACCGATCACCATCAGCAGGATCAGCATCAGCTGCCAGCGGCCTTTGCGCCGATCAGGTACCTCAGACATGTTGAGTGGATTCGTGGCCGTTCCCATGGGGCTTCTCCTTTGTGGTGTGCCATCCGAGGTAGAGGTAAAGAGCCAGTAGCGCCAGGGACATGGCGAACCACTGCACCGCGTAGGCCAAGTGTTTTTCCGGCCCCATCGCAACGATGGGCCAGGTGGTTTCGTACGTGCCGGGGCCGGCTTCGGTGCGCAGCTCATAGGCAAAACCGTTGCGGCCCAGCTCAGCCCACAGCGCGGCGGGGTGCAACGCGGTCAACAGGCGCGGCCATTGCGCGGTCGTGGGGTCCGCATGCAGCTGGAAGGTTTCGCCGGGCGCGACATACACCCAGGCGTCGAGATTTAAAGGCTGATCCGGGGTGGTGAAGACGGGCGGGGTGCGCCGATCCGGCCACGGCAACCAGCCCCGATTGAGCAATAACCACAGGCCGCTGGCCTGGTCATGAAAGGGTTGCAGCAACTCGACACCTGCCTTGCCGTCGCGCATGCGGTTATCCAGCAATACGCTGTGCTCGGCATCGAATTGCCCGCGCAGATGCACGCGGCGAAAGGCCGGGTCCGCCATATCCCCGAGTTGCACACTGCTGATCGGCTCAGCGGCGCGGCGTTCGGCATAGCTGTCCACCAGCAACTGCTTCTCATGGCCGCGCGACAGCTGCCAGACGCCCAAGCCCACCATCAAAGGCAGCAGAATCATCACCACCACAGTCGGTGCGATACCTGGACGAAAGCGTTTCATGGCGCTGGCTATACTTGTTTTCATTGCCCGCCCATCCCCTTAATGCCCACCAACGCCAGGAACCAGACCATGCTCAAAGCAGCCATTGCCCTGATGCTGATCGCGACCGTCGTGAGCCTGTTCAGTGGCCTGTTCTTCCTGGTCAAGGACGAGGGCAACTCCAACCGCCTCGTGACGGCCTTGACCGTGCGTGTGGTACTGGCCGTGATCACCGTGGCATTGATCGCCTGGGGATTTTTCAGCGGCCAGCTGGTATCTCATGCGCCCTGGTAAGTCGCCTCAGAGCACATAGACGAAGAAAAACAGCCCGATCCACACCACATCCACGAAGTGCCAATACCAACTGGCCGCCTCGAAACCGAACTGATGCTCGGCATTGAAATGCCCGCGCAGGATGCGCATCAGCATCACAAACAAAATGATGGTGCCGATGGTCACGTGAGCACCGTGGAAGCCCGTGAGCATAAAGAACGTCGCGCCGTACACCCCCGAACCCAAGGTCAGGCCCAGTTCTTTATAGGCATGGATGTATTCCTCGGCCTGGAACCCGAGGAATGCCAGGCCCAGCAAGACGGTGATCGCCAGCCAGATTTTCAGCGCGCCGCGATGCCCCTTGCGCAAGGCGTGGTGGGCAATGGTGATGGTCACGCTGGAACTCACCAGCAGGATGGTGTTCACCAACGGCAAGCCCCACGGGCTGATGGTGCCCTCCGGCGCGGGATAGAGCTTCGGGTCCGGGTTGTTGAGCAACGGCCAGGCAAACTCGAAGTTCGGCCACAGCATGTGCGCAATGCCTTTGGGGCCTTCGCCGGCCAATGCGGGACCGGACAAATGGCGCACGTAGAACAGCGCACCGAAAAACGCGATGAAGAACATCACCTCGGAAAAAATGAACCAGGTCATGCCCCAGCGAAACGAGCGGTCCATCTGGGCGCTGTACAAACCGGCGCGGCTTTCCTTGATCACTGCACCGAACCAGCCAAACAGCATGTAGGCCAGCAACAGCCCTCCGACGAAAAAGATCCACGGCCCGTGGGATTCAGGGCGTGCCGCCTTCAGGTCGTTGAACCACACGGCCAGGCCATACACGGTGACCAGCATGCCAATCGTGGCAATTATCGGCCATTTGCTTTGCGCTGGTACGTAGTACGTATCATGAGTCGACATGTATTCGCTCTCCTGATTGAGCGGGCAAACAGTAGCTAGCCGCCGGTACGGACAGCCACGGGCGGTTGGCGCGCAGTGATATCAAACAGCGTGTACGCCAGGGTCAAATGCTTCACATCCTTGGGCATGTCACGGTCGACAATAAAACGCACTGGCATCTCGATGCGTTGGCCTGGCTGCAGCACTTGCTGGGTGAAGCAAAAGCATTCGGTCTTGTGGAAATACATCGCCGCTTCGGCGGGGGAAATGCTCGGCACCGCCTGGGCGGTCATCGGCTTGTCAGTGGGGTTGTAGGCCACGAACAGCATCTCGGTGACGGCACCGGGGTTGACCACCACCTCGTCAGCCTTGGAATGAAACTCCCAGACCATGTCGATGGCATTGGTGGACAGGAACTGCACCCGTACCTGGCGCGTGAGGTCGACGACCTGCTCGCCTTCGTACTGCCCGGCCGTCTTGCCGTTGATGCCGAACGCCTTGCACATCACGTCGTAGATCGGCACCAGGGCAAAGCCGAAGGCGAACATCGCTACCACCAGGATCAGCAGGCGGGTAACCAGGCGCTTGAGGGGCACGGAGTCAGCCATGACCACCTCCGCTTACCCTGTTCATTTGACCTCCGGTGGCGTGGTGAAGGTGTGGTACGGCGCGGGCGAGGGCACGCTCCACTCCAGGCCTTCGGCGCCATCCCACGGCTTGGCCGGCGCGGGCGGGCCGCCACGGATGCACTTGATCACGATAAACAGGAAGAAGATCTGCGTGGCGCCAAACATGAACGCGCCAATCGACGAGACCATATTGAAGTCGGCGAACTGCAGGTTGTAGTCCGGCACCCGACGCGGCATACCGGCCAGTCCCACGAAGTGCATCGGGAAGAACGCCATGTTCATGCCCACGAAAGACAACCAGAAATGCAGCTTGCCCAGGGTTTCGTCGTACATGTGGCCGGTCCATTTCGGCAGCCAGTAGTAGGCCGAGGCGAAGATGCCGAAGATCGCACCAGGCACCAGTACGTAATGGAAGTGCGCCACCACGAAGTAGGTGTCGTGATACTGGAAGTCCGCCGGGGCAATCGCCAGCATCAATCCGGAGAAGCCGCCGATGGTGAACAGGATCACAAAGGCCACGGCAAACAGCATCGGCGTCTCGAAGGTCAGGGAGCCTTGCCACATGGTGCTGACCCAGTTGAACACCTTCACGCCGGTGGGCACCGCAATCAGCAACGTGGCGTACATGAAGAACAACTCGCCGACCAACGGAATGCCCACCACGAACATATGGTGCGCCCACACGATAAACGAGAGGAACGCGATGCTCGCCGTGGCGTAGACCATCGACGTATAGCCGAACAACGGCTTGCGCGAGAAGGTCGGGATAATCGAACTGACGGCGCCAAACGCCGGCAGGATCATGATGTACACCTCGGGGTGGCCGAAGAACCAGAACACATGCTGGAACAGCACCGGATCACCGCCACCGGCCGCGCTGAAGAAGCTGGTGCCGAAGTGGATGTCCATCAACATCATGGTCACGCAGCCGGCCAGCACCGGCATCACCGCGATCAGCAGGAACGCAGTGATCAGCCAGGTCCAGACGAACAGCGGCATCTTCATCAGGGTCATGCCGGGCGCGCGCAGGTTGAGGATGGTGGCAACCACGTTGATCGCGCCCATGATCGAGCTGATGCCCATCAAGTGGATGGCGAAGATGAAGAACGTCACGCTTTCCGGCGCGTAGGTGGTGGAGAGCGGGGCGTAGAACGTCCAGCCGAAATTCGGCCCGCCACCAGGCGTGAACAGGGTCGAGACCAGCAGCAGGAACGCCGCCGGCAGCAGCCAGAAGCTGAAGTTGTTCATGCGCGGCAAGGCCATGTCCGGCGCGCCGATCATCAGCGGAATCATCCAGTTGGCCAGGCCGACAAACGCCGGCATTACCGCCCCGAACACCATGATCAGGCCGTGCATGGTGGTCATCTGGTTGAAAAACGCCGGCTCGACGATCTGCAGGCCAGGCTGGAACAGCTCGGCACGGATCACCATGGCGAACGAGCCGCCGAGCAGGAACATGGTGAACGCGAACCACAGGTACATCGTGCCGATGTCCTTATGGTTGGTGGTCAGCACCCAGCGCATCAAGCCTTTGGCGGGGCCGTGGGCATGGTCACCGGCGTGGCCATGGTCATCGATCACAGCGCTCATGGCCGTTCTCCTGCAAGCGAGTGGGCGGGGCGGTTCGGGGCATACGCAATGAATGAAGTCATTTGCTTTCCGCCTGCTTGATGGCCAGCACGTCTTTAGGCGTGACCATGTCGCCTTTGTTGTTACCCCAGGCGTTGCGCTCGTAGGTCACCACGGCGGCGATATCCACTTCCGAGAGCTGCTTGCCGAATGCGGCCATCGCCGTACCGGGCTTGCCGTGGTAGACGAGGCTCAGGTGACCTTCCTTGGGCCCGGTGGCGATTTTCGAACCCTTGAGGGCCGGGAACATCGGTGGCAGGCCCTGGCCCTCGGCCTGGTGACAGGCCACGCAGGTGGTGTGGTAGACCTTGTCGCCGCGGGCCACCAGCTCTTCCAGCGTCCACTCCTTGGAGGTCAGCTCCTTGAGCTTGGCGGCCTCTGCCTTGCGCTCGCCGAGCCAGGTGTCGTAGTCGGCCTTGGACTTGACCTCTACCACGATGGGCATGAAACCGTGGTCCTTGCCACACAGTTCGGCGCATTGGCCACGGTAGATGCCAGGCTTCTCGACGCGGGTCCAGGCTTCGTTGACGAACCCCGGGATGGCGTCACGCTTGACCGCAAAGGCCGGCACCCACCAGGAGTGGATCACGTCGGCGGCGGTCACCAGGAAGCGCACCTTGGCGCCCACCGGCAGCACCAGCGGCTGGTCGACTTCCAGCAGGTAATGTTCGCCCTTGGTGGCCTGGTTATGGATCTGCTCGGCGGGCGTGGCCAGGTTGCTGAAGAACTCCACGTCCTGGCCCAGGTATTTGTAGTGCCACTTCCACTGATAGCCGGTGACCTGGATATCGATATCCGACTCGGTGCTGTCGTAGATATTGATCAGGGTCTTGGTCGCCGGAATGGCCATCGCGACCAGGATCAGCAAGGGCACCACGGTCCAGAGGATTTCCACGGTGGTGCTTTCGTGGAATTTGGCCGCAACCTGGCCCGTAGAGCGGCGATGAAGGATCATCGACCAGAACATCGCGCCAAAAACGACAATGCCGATCACTACACAGATCCAGAAAATGGTCATGTGCAGGTCGAACACAGCGTGACTGACTTCAGTTGCCCCTGGCGCCATATTCGTTGTCCAGGCGGCGTGCGCCTGGCCGAATACCGACCACAACAGGAGGCCCATCCAAACATGTGGATGTCGCGTCATTGCGGGTTCCCCTTATCGTTCTTGTTATCCCGCCGGTTTGCACCTGCGTCGAAGGGAGCGGCTTCCATACTGCTTACAACCGCTTAGCCTTACCTGCTTATGCAGTCTGGCGTCATCAGCTAATCGCGTACAAACCCGAGTATAGACACGCTCTGCAACCCCGCAATGTGTAGGGGCAAATGAGCAAAAATGAGTGGCCAGGCCTAATAAAACCGGCTGCGGAATCGTTTATCCGACCAACGATGGCAATTCGATATAACGCCTGTGCATAACCATGAAATAATTATGACAAATGCGTCTTAGGCGCTCGTATAAACGAGCTACCTTATGCTGTCCCTATTCCTACGCCTGCTTCACTGGAGCCTTCATGAACACCGCCGCATTGCGCGAGCAGATTTCCCGTGCCCATCAACACGAATCCAGCACTGGCCAGTTGGCCAAGCAGCTGGAAGAGCAATTGCCGCACCTGCATTCGGCCATTTCCCTGGCTGATGGCGATCGCAACATTGTCATGACCCGTTTCGTCACGGCCTACATCGATCTCGTGCCGGACCTGCTGGACGCCGCCAACGACGTGGCCCGCGAGGCCGGCATCGAAAGCCAGATCAAGCCAGTGCTGAAAATCGCCGAGCATTTCTTCCTGCAGCCCCCCGCGATCCTGGCCGGCCATGAAGGGCTCGACGGTCTGCTGGACGAGGCTTACCTGGCCCATCGCCTGGTGGAAGAGGTCAACGATTTGTATATCAAACACTTTGGCCAACCACTGATTCCAGCAGATACCACCGTGGCCAACGTGATTGCCCATCAGTTGATCGGCGAAGCATTCGCCAACCAGCTGGATGAAGCCGTTCATCATGCGGTGGATGAAATGCTCAACGAAGACAGCTTTGCACTGGAGTCTGTCGAAGCGTATCGCGAACAGCTGAAAAGCCCGGCAACGGAAGCCGCGTGGAAGCGCTGGCCGTGCCTGTCCCGCCAGCTGGGGGTTGAGTTGGCGTTGGATCAGCCGGCTTAAATCCTAAATGACACAGAGAATGAATGTGGGAGGGGGCAAGCCCCCTCCCACATGTTGATCCCACTCCCTCAGCCGACTGAGGGCGCCGAGCCGATCCCTGTCGTCATCCTGACCCGGCCTTCGAGCCTGCGCTTCAACCCACGCGCCTCGATCACCAGCCTCGAGCCCTTGGCCGCATTCGCCCGGTCCCATTCCTCCAGCAACTCCAGGCAGGAATGGTCGATATAACTCAGGTTACTCAGCGGTACGTGCACAGTCGTGCCCGGAGGCACCGTCGCCAGCACCCGGGTCAACGCCGGCACTTTCAGGAAAGTCGCCGCACCGGTCAAACGCAGCTCCATTTCCCCCTCCGGGGGCAGGTCGATCAGACTGACTTTCAGGCGCGAGGCCTTGAGCGCCAGCTTGACCAGTGTGAGCCCGAAGCCCACCAGCACACCGGTCAGCAGGTCGGTGAAAATGATCGCCAACGCCGTGGCCGCGTAGGTAAACATCGGCATACGCCCATAACGACCGAGGGCCTTGAAGGCCTTGATGTCCACCAGCTTGATCCCGGTGTACACCAACACACCCGCCAGGCTTGCCACAGGAATGCTTTGCAGCACGCTCGACAGCAACAGTACGAACCCCAACAGCCATACGCCATGGAACATGGCTGACAACCGCGTGGTGGCACCGGCCTGCACGTTGGCCGAGCTGCGCACGATCACACCGGTCATCGGCAGGGCACCCACCAGGCCGCACAACATGTTGCCCACGCCTTGGGCGGACAATTCCTTATCGAAATCGGAACGCTGGCCGCTGTGCATGCGGTCGACCGCTGCCGCAGAGAGCAAGGTTTCGGCACTGGCGATAAACGCCACCGCAAACGCAGCGATCAACAACTGAGGGTCAGCCAGGTTCAACAGGTCGCTGGGACGCAGCCAATCGATGGCGTCGGCGAGGTTCTCCGGGACTTCCACACGCTTGACCTGCAGCGCCAGCACCAGGCTGGTCACCGTTGCCAGGCCCACGCCCAACAGGGCTCCGGGCACGAAACGCAGGGTTTGCGGACGGAATTTATCCCACAGGTACATCACCAGCATCGTCGACAAACCGAGCAATCCGGCCTGCCAACCCAGTCCGCCGCCCAAGGTAGGAATCGCCTGCACCAGCGCGGCGGGGAAGCCCGCCAGGTTATCCAGCCCGGAGGGCTTGGGCGCACCGTCGAGCATCACATGGATCTGCGATAGCACAATCAATACGCCGATCCCCGCCAGCATCCCGTACACCACTGCCGGCGCCGTGACGCGGAACCAGCAGCCCAGGCGCAGGCGCCCGGCCACCAGTTGCAGGAAGCCGGCCAGCAGCAGGATCGGCCCGAGCATCAGCATCCCATGCTGGCGCACCAGCTCGAACACCAATACCGCCAGCCCCGCCGCCGGGCCGCTGACCTGCAGCGGCGAGCCCGCCAACCAGCCCACCACCAGGCCACCGATAATCCCGGTGATCAGGCCCTTGGCCGGCGGCATGCCGGACGCGATGGCGATCCCCATGCACAGGGGCAGGGCGACCAGAAACACAACCACGGAGGCGAGCAGCTCCCGTGGCAATACAGCTTTCAATTGAGCAGCACGCATGATGGCTCTCCCGAGGTATTCGCCGGGCGCGGCAAAGCCTGGCTGCATCCATGGCAGCCACCGCTTTACCCGGCAGGGAAGTGTTTAGAAGCGCGCTTTAGGCGTCGCGGAAGGAATCGGCCCTTCGCCGCTTAACGGTCGGAATGCCGACTGATCAGCATCGTAGGCTCGAATTTCACTGGTCTCGATGTTGTAGATCCAGCCGTGAATAAACAGCTGACCGTTGGCCATGCGCGACGCCACCGAAGGATGGGTGCGCAAATGCTGCAGTTGGGCGATGACGTTTTCTTCGGTGAGCACTTTCATGCTCTCGCCTTCGTTGGCACAGTCGCAATTGTCCTCGACCATGGACTTGGCGACTTCGGCGTGCCGCAGCCAGGCCCTTACCGTTGGCATCTTCTCCAGGCTGGCGGGGTTGAGGACCGCGCGCATGGCGCCACAATCGGAGTGCCCGCACACGATGATGTGCTGCACGCCCAGGGCCAGTACTGCGTACTCGATGGCAGTGGAAACACCGCCGTTCATCTGCCCATAAGGCGGCACGACGTTACCGACGTTGCGGGTCACGAACAGGTCGCCGGGAGAGCTTTGGGTAATCAGCTCAGGCACGATGCGCGAGTCGGCGCAGGTAATGAACATCGCCCGCGGGCTCTGGGCCGTGGCGAGTTTCTTGAAGAGTTCTTCCTGCTGAGGGAAGACGTCGTGATGGAAATGCAAAAAGCCGTCAACGATGTGTTTTAGCGCTGCATCGGCAGACTCTGCCACCTGAGGGGCTGAAGCCGACGCAGCCAACGGCTGTTTATCCTTGTCACTCATGATTCATCCTCTTGATTAATGCAGGGGAGTTTTCAGGTCAGTTCGACGCCAGGCCAGTGAAATAGTTGTAAAAGCCACCAACCAGACTGCCGACTCATCAGTCACTCGCTGAACAAGGTAACCACCGAAACTTAACTCAAACTGAATGAACCGCTCTAGATCGCGGGTTTCAGTGATGTCAAAACGCGACTATTCCTACAGGAACGGTGCATTCTGCCTTTTCAGTCTACAACAATGCCATCTGTCTGCCCGGTGGACAGAACGCCGTGCAATCCAGATTGAAGCCTTCTCTGCGATCGAGCCCCAGGCGTTTGATCGCCTTGCTGAAGCGCTGGGCCAGCAGGTCGGCAAACGGCCCCTCGCCCCGCATGCGGACACCGAACCGGCTGTCGTAGACCTCACCACCGCGCACCTGGCGCACCAGGCTCATCACATGGGCCGCACGCTGCGGGTAATGCGCCGCCAGCCACTCCTCGAACAGCGGCGCCACCTCCAGCGGCAGGCGCAACATCATGTACGCCGCACTCTGCGCACCGGCGGCATGGGCTTCGGTAAGCAGGCTTTCCAACTCGCTGTCGTTGATCATCGGGATCATCGGCGAGCACAGCACGCCCACCGGGATGCCCGCCTCGCGCATCACCCGTATGGCCCGCAACCGTGCCTTGGGCGCGGCGGTGCGCGGCTCCAGGATGCGCTTGAGCTCATCATCCAGGCTGGTGAGGCTGATCATCACCGCCACAAGGCGTTGCCTGGCCAGCTTCGCCAGCAGGTCCAGGTCGCGCAGGATCAACGAGCCCTTGGTGATGATGGTGACCGGGTGCCGATAGCGCAGCAGCACTTCGAGGGTTTGCCGGGTGATCCTGTACTCACGCTCGATAGGCTGGTACGGGTCGGTGTTGGAACCCAGGTTGATCGGTGCACACACATAGCCCGGCTTCGACAACTGCTGTTCCAGCACGTCGGCCGCATTGCTCTTGGCGATCAGCCTGGTTTCGAAATCCAGCCCCGGTGACATGTCCCAATAGGCATGACTGGGCCGTGCATAACAGTAAATGCAGCCATGTTCGCAGCCACGATAGGGATTGATGGAGCGGTCGAACGGCAGGTCCGGAGAGTTGTTGCGGGTGATGATGGTCTTGGCCGTTTCGATGCGCACTTCGGTGCCCTGGGTCGGCGGCACTTCCTGGTACCAGCCGTCGTCCTCCGCCACGCTGACGGTGGGCGCAAAGCGGTTATGCAGGTTGGTGGCCGTGCCCCGACCACGGGGCGGCAGCGGAGTAGACATGAAAGCGCCTCGATACTGTTTTTATATACAGTATAGAGGCGCGAGGTTCCTGACCAGTGCCGTCTGGCGGTCAGTGCTTTTGTGTGACCTGCCCCAGGTCATCGCCCGAGGTGGTGCGCATGTCGTTCTTGCGCAGGTCGGCCACGTCACTGGCTTTCACTGCGGCACCCTGGTTACCCCAACTGCCACGGATGAAACTGACCACATCCGCCACTTCCTGGTCCGACAGGCGCCAGGCGAACGCCGGCATGGTAAAGGTCGACGGCGCCGTGTGAGTGGCCGGCAACGTGCCGCCGTTCAACACGATGTTGATCAACGACG
Organism: Pseudomonas sp. Yb2C2; assembly: GCF_052112325.1. Classification (NCBI taxonomy): domain Bacteria; kingdom Pseudomonadati; phylum Pseudomonadota; class Gammaproteobacteria; order Pseudomonadales; family Pseudomonadaceae; genus Pseudomonas; species Pseudomonas sp. Yb2C2. The sequence continues at coordinate 64,903 of NZ_JAVAJK010000005.1, forward strand.
TGGCGTCCGCAGTCTGCACCACCGGGTTGCCCGCCAACGCCGGGAACACCCGCGTGTAACCATGGCCATCGGTACGGTGGCAGGCCGCGCAGTTGTCGATGTACACCGAGGCGCCGGGCTTGCTGTCATCGCCCTTCCACAGCGCCTCGGCCACCTGCTTGTCATACTGGTGCGGCTGGTCCTGCGGGTCCACCGCCGGCAGGCTCTTGAGGTAACGGGCGATAGCGGTCAGGTCGTCCTGGGACATGTACTGCATGCTATGCACGACCACGTCGCTCATACCACCAAATACCGCGCTGCGATCACTGCGACCGGTCTTGAGGAATTGCACCAGCTGCGCCTCGCTCCAACTGCCGAGGCCGTCCTTGTGGTCACCGCGCAGGCTCTTGGCGATCCAGCCTTCCAGTGGCGCGCTGCCGGACAGGAAGGCCTTGCCGTCAGTCGCGCTCAGGGCTTTTTCCTGCATGGTCAGGGCGCGTGGTGTATGGCACGCGCCACAGTGGCCAAGGCCTTCCACCAGATAGGCGCCACGGCTGATCACCGGGTCTGCGTCGGCCACGACAGGCTTATCCACCACCTCAGGGGCAAACATCCAGCGCCACGCCGCCAGCGGCCAACGCATGCTCAACGGCCACGGAATGTCGCTGTCCTTGTTCACCTGGGCGACCGGTTCCACGCCCTTCATGAAGTACGCATACAACGCCTGCATATCGCTTTCGCTGACACGCGCATAGGACGGGTAGGGCATCGCCGGGTAAAGCGTACTACCACTCTTGGCGACACCGTGACGCACGGCCTTGTCGAAGTCCTCGAAGCTGTAGTCGCCCAGGCCGGTCTTGTCCGGGGTGATGTTGGTGGAATAGATCACACCGATGGGGGTTTCCATCGGCAGGCCACCGGCGAACGGTTTGCCGCCCTTGGCGGTGTGGCAGGCCACGCAGTCGCCGGCGCGGGCCAGGTATTCGCCCTGCTTGATCAGGTCGGTTTCGGCGGCACTGATCGAGCAGCTGCTGAGCAGGGCAAACGTCGCGATAACAAATGCTTTCATGGTCATCGCTCCTTATGCCTGAACCAGCGGGCCGGGGTTTTTCAGGTACTGCTCGCGGATCGCCCGGGCCGACCAGTAAGTCAATGCCGCCACCAGGCCGGTAGGGTTGTAGCCCAAGCCCTGTGGGAAAGCGGATGCGCCGGGGACAAACACGTTGTGCACATCCCAGCACTGCAAGTAGCGGTTCAGCGCACTGGTCTTCGGGTCGGTCCCCATGATCGCGCCACCGTTGAGGTGGGTGGTCTGGTAGGACGCGGTGTTGAAGTGCTCACCGACTTTTTTGCCCAGCACGGCTATCGCCTTGGGGTTCATCGCTTCGGCGACCTTGCCCATTTTCTCAACCATGAAGCGGTTCATCTTGATGTCGTTTTCCTGCCAGTCGAACGTCATGCGCAGCAACGGCAGGCCGTAGGCATCACGGTAGACAGGGTCCAGATCCAGGTAGTTACCCCGGTAGGATTGATGGGCACCGTGAGCATCCATCGACACCTGGTGGGTGTAGTAATCGGCGGTGGCGCGCTTCCAGGCACTGCCCCAGGCCGGAGTGCCGGGCGGGTTGGACGTACCGGCAATCGGCCGGCTGCCGGCCTGGTTGACCCACATCGGCGAACCGCCCACAAAGCCATGGGGCCCGTGATCGAAGTTGTCGGTGTTGAAGTCATCGATGGCCACGCCATTGCCGCCGGCACCGATAAAGTTGTTGGTATGGGTGTCCTTGTCGAAGAACGCCTTGATGGTGGCCATGTTCTGGTAGGCAAAGTTCCTGCCCACCACACCCTCATTGGTCATCGGGTCGTAAGGCTTGCCGATGCCCGACAGCAGCATCAACCGCACGTTGTGGAACTGGAACGCGCCGAGGATCACCAGGTCTGCCGGTTGTTCGCACTCTCGGCCCTGGGCGTCGATATAGGTCACGCCGGTGGCCTTGCTCTTGGTGCTGTCCAGATTGACCTTGAGCACGTGGGAGTTGGGCCGCAGCTCGAAATTCGGCACCTGGCGCAGCGCCGGCAGGATGTTCACGTTCGGCGAGGCCTTGGAGTACATGTAGCACACGTAGCCGCTGCAAAAACCGCAGAAGTTGCACGGGCCCATCTGCGCGCCGTAGGGGTTGGTGTAAGGTCCCGAGGTATTGGCTGACGGCAGGTTGTAGGGCTTGTACCCGACGCTGGCGGCGGCTTTCTGAAACAGCTGTGCGGAGACTGTGTTCTTTTGCGCTTCCAACGGAAACGGGTTGGAACGGTCCGGCGCATAGGGGTTGCCGCCACGACCTTCACCCACCACCTGGCCTTTCACGGTCCAGGCCTGGCCTGAGGTGCCGAAGACTTTTTCCGCATAGTCGAAAAACGGCTCCAGCTCTTCGTAGCTCACGCCGAAGTCCTGGATGGTCATGTCCTTGGGAATGAAATGCTTGCCGTAGCGTTCCTCGTAATGGCTGCGCATGCGCAGTTCAATCGGATCGACACGGAAATGCACGCCCGACCAGTGCAAGCCCGCACCGCCCACGCCGTTACCCGGCAAAAACGCGCCGAGCTGACGGTTAGGCAAGGCAACGTCATTCACGCTATGGCGAATCGTCACCGTCTCCTTGGAGATGTCCTGGAAGAGTTTTTTACGCACGCTGTAGGTCAGTTCGTCGATGACCTGGGGATAGTTGCCGTCCGGGTAAGTGTCCTGCATCGGGCCGCGCTCCAGCGCTACCACGTTCAGCCCGGCTTCCGTCAGCTCCTTGGCCATGATCGCGCCGGTCCAGCCGAAGCCGACAATCACCGCATCCACTTTCTTCATGATGATCGCCACGTTTATGCCCTCTCGCCGCGGATGGATACTGCCGGGAAGGGGTACTGCTCGTTGCGTTCCACCCAGTCCATGAAATCGGCGCGGGCGCCGGGGAAGCCAATCATGGTCCAGCCGACCATGCCTTTGTTGCCACCATGGATCGGGTCGCAGAAGAAGCCTTCCTTGGTGTTTTGCAGCAGCAGGTTGAAGAACATCTTCGGCGGCACCGCGTCAAAATGTGCCGTGACCTCACTGCCGCCCGCCTCCAGGCGCCGCAACATATCGTCTCGGGTAGCGCTGTCTTGCGCAGCAAAAACTTTGCCGTTGAACGCCTTCGACCAGGCATCCGTCGCGGCAATACCCAGGCGATAGATGTCCTTGGGCACCAATTTGCTCTGCCAGCCCATCTCCGGCGGCGCATCGGCATTAAACGGGCCTTGCATGAACCACAGGGCACCGCTGGCGTAAGGCGTGTTCATCTGCCGGTCGATGTACTCCGGCGCGCCAGCTTCCAGGGCGCCGGGGCCTTGGGCATCGGCCGGGATCAGACGCTCGACGGCAGCGTTGATAAACGCCCATTCCTCGGCAGTGAAATAGCTTGGCTCGTAGGCTTTTTCGCTGGCCGCAGGCTTGGCTGGCGCAGCCTCGACCGGCGCAGGCGTCGCCATCAGCATCGAACCGCCAAGGCCGGTGCTGGCAACCGTGACCACCGGGATCAAGGTCAAGGATTTGCGTAGAAAGTCACGCCGGGGGTTGTCTTGATCTTGATCAGACATGGTGGCACCTCATCATGTGGTCACGGGTTTATCAGCCGCTTCTAGGGAGTGGCTTGGCTTTTGTCGGGCGGCGAATTGGATCCAGGCGATCCAAGTGGATAGAGCGCAGCGCGCAAACAATAGTTACAAATGATAGCAGCCTAAGCATCTAGAGAATCGCTTCAGCGACTAAAGATTGAGGATTCACGATTCTTTGACGCACACCTCACACCTCCTTGACCCGCCGTGACCGACTCTGGGCGCTATCAACCACTCCCTACCTATAGGGTGACGTCGCCCATGTACAAGCATCATTGGTTGCCGGCCCTGGGCCTCGCGTTCATGGCACTGTTCACCACAGCTTTTGTTCGGGCCGATGACGCTACGTCCCTGCGTTCTCCAGAATGGGCCCAGCCAGTGGGCGACCGCTACAACCTGCATCAAATGACGCCCACGCTCTATCGCAGCGCATTGCCGGATAGCAAGGCAGCGCCGTTGCTGGAACAGCTCAAGATCGGGACCGTGATCAACTTCCTGCCCGAGTCCGATAGCAACTGGCTGAAGGCGCCAGGCATCCGTCAGGTTCAGTTGAGTTATCGCACCAACCATGTGGATGACTCTGACGTGCTGGCGGCACTCAGGGCGATCAAGGAAGCGGAAGCTGACGGCCCGGTGCTGATGCACTGCAAGCACGGCTCTGACCGCACCGGCCTGATGGCGGCGATGTATCGCGTGGTGATCCAGGGATGGAGCAAGGAGGATGCGCTGAACGAGATGACCTTGGGCGGTTTCGGCACCAGTAACGGCTTCAAGGACGGCGTTCGCTACATGATGAGGGCCGATATCGACAAGTTGCGCACAGCCTTGGCGAATGGCGATTGCAGCACCAGCGCCTTTGCCCTGTGCTCAATGAACAGCTGGCTGAACCCGGCGAACAAGGATCACGAGCCCGCCGAGGAAAAAACCGCACTGCTGGTCACCCCCTGAGACGCACTCCCAGGGGGTAGACGAGTCAGTCTTTCTTCAGCTTCGGGTTAGGAAAGAACTGCACCGCCTGCACCTTCGGGTCCGGCGCTTTCAACGCCGATGTATTGACCCGCGTGCCCAATTCCTTGGGCACCGACAGACCTTGATCATTCAGCGTATCGGTGTACCCGCAGGCCACGCACTCACGATGCGGCACGCTGTCCTCGGTCCACATCTTCAACTTGTCCGGTTCGCTGCACGCCGGGCAGACCGCCCCGGCGATAAATTGCTTTTTGGTAATCACAGGCCCTTCACTCATGCTGCTGCGTCCTCACTCAGGCCGCTGTGGCGCAAGAGTGCGTCAATCGACGGGGCACGTCCGCGGAAGTCGACGAACAGCACCATCGGCGCCTGGGAGCCGCCGCGCGCCAGGATCGCCTCACGGAATGCACGGCCGGTCTCTGCGTTGAGCACGCCGTCTTCTTCGAATTTGGAGAAGGCATCCGCCGACAGCACTTCGGCCCATTTGTAGCTGTAGTAGCCCGCGGCATAACCGCCAGCGAAGATGTGCGCAAAGCTGTTGGGGAAACGGTTGTAGGCCGGAGGACGCATCACCGACACCTCATCGCGCACGCCTTCGAGCACCTGGGCCACGCTGCGGCCATCGCCATGGGTGGCATGCAATTCGAAATCGAACAGCGAGAACTCCAACTGGCGCACCATCATCAGGCCGGACTGGAAGTTCTTCGCCGCGAGCATTTTTTCCAGCAGGTCCTGGGGCAGTGGCTCGCCGCTTTCATAATGACCGGAGATCAGCGCCAGGCCTTCCGGCTCCCAGCACCAGTTCTCCATGAACTGGCTTGGCAACTCCACCGCATCCCACGCCACGCCATTGATACCGGACACGCCGGCATGCTCGACGCGGGTCAGCAGGTGATGCAGGCCATGGCCGAATTCGTGGAACAGGGTGGTCACTTCATCGTGGGTCAGCAGGGCAGGCTTACCGCTGTCGGCCGGGGTGAAGTTGCACACCAGGTTCGCCACCGGGCTTTGCAGCACACCGTCGATGGTGCGACGACGGTCGCGCGCGCCGTCCATCCAGGCACCGCCACGCTTGTTGGCGCGGGCGTACAGGTCGAAGAAAAAACGCCCGACGTGCTGGCCGTTTTCCTTGATTTCAAACAGGCGAACATCCGGGTGCCAGGTGTCGAAGCCTTTTTGCTCGGCAATCTCGATGCCGTACAAACGCTGCACGATGGCGAACAGGCCGCCCAGCACCTTGTCGATCGGGAAGTAGGCGCGCAGGGCTTCCTGGGACACGCTGTAGCGTTGCTCACGCAGCTTTTCGCCGTAGAAACCGCTGTCCCAGCTTTGCAGGTCGGCGCAGCCTTGTTCGGCGGCGTAGGCCTTGAGCTGTTGCAGGTCCTGGGCAGCGAACGGCTTGCTGCGCTTGGCCAGGTCACGCAGGAAGCTCAACACCTGGTCGCTGGACTCGGCCATCTTGGTGGCCAGGCTCAGCTCGGAGAACGAGGCGTAACCCAGGAGCTTGGCCAGTTCCTGACGCAGATCGAGGATCTGTTCCATCACCGGGCCGTTATCGTTCTGACCGGCATTCGGACCTTGGTCTGACGCACGGGTGCAGTAGGCCGCGTAGATTTCTTCGCGCAGGGCGCGGTCCTGGGCGTAGGTCATGACCGCGTAGTAGCTCGGAAACTCCAGGGTGATCAGCCAACCGTCGAGGCCTTTGGCCTGCGCGGCAGCGGCCATCTGCGCCTTGGCCGAATCGGTCAGGCCGGCGAGGGTGGCTTCCTCGGTGACGTGCTTGGTCCACGCCTGGGTGGCGTCCAGCAGTTGGTTGGAGAATTTGCTGCCCAGCTCGGAAAGCTTGCTCTGCACTTCGGCATAACGTTTTTGCTGCTCAGGCGGCAAGTCGATACCCGAGAGGCGGAAGTCGCGCAGGGAGTGTTCAAGAATAGTTTTTTGCGCCACGTCGAAACCGGCGGCTTCCGGGCTGTTGGCCAGGGCTTCGAAGGCTTGGAACAGCGCGCGGTTCTGGCCCATCTCGGTGGAGTAGGCACTCAACGCCGGCAGGCACGCCTCGTAGGCTTCGCGCAGCTCGGCGCTGTTGCACACGGCGTTGAGGTGGCTGACCGGGCTCCAGGCGGCGCCCAGGCGATCATTCAATTCGTCCATGGCCAGCACCAGGCCGGCCCATGTCGGATTTTTACCCTGGCTTTGCAGGATGCCTTCGATGGCAACACGGTTGTCGGCGAGGATCTGTTCGATGGCCGGTTGCACGTGCTCGGCACGGATCGCCGAGAACGGCGGCAGGTCGTAGGACTGCAGAAGAGGGTTGTTCGCGCTCACGGTTGGCACCTTGGCTGAAGAAACATGTAAGAACAAAGATGGGGCCATCTTAATTACAATCAACGCCCACCGCAGCTATCAGCACATAAGAGAGAGGCTATCGTGACCCTTCGCACCTATCAGAACCACACGCCAACCCTGGGCGCCGGGGCTTTTGTCGATATTTCGGCGGTGGTGATCGGCGATGTCGAAATCGGCACCGACAGCTCGGTCTGGCCGCTGACCGTGATTCGCGGCGACATGCACCGCATCCGTATCGGCGCGCGCACCAGCGTGCAGGACGGCTGCGTGCTGCACATTACCCATGCCGGACCGTTCAATCCTGACGGTTTCCCGCTGCTGATCGGCGATGACGTGACCATCGCCCACAAGGTCATGCTGCACGGCTGCACGGTGGGCAACCGGATTTTGATCGGCATGGGCAGCATCGTGATGGACGGCGCCGTGGTGGAAGACGACGTCATCATCGGCGCCGGCAGCCTGGTGCCACCGGGCAAGAAACTCGACAGTGGTTTTTTGTATGTGGGCAGCCCGGTTAAACAAATCCGCCCGCTGACTGACAAGGAACGCGCCTTTTTCACCTACAGCGCCGCCAACTACGTGAAGCTCAAAGACCTGCACCTGGCTGAAGGATTCGACCAATGACCCTCCCTTACCAAACCGTCCTGTTCGACCTGGATGGCACCCTCACCGACCCACGCGAGGGTATCACCCGCTCGATCCAGTACGCCCTTGGCAAACTGGGCATCGACGAACCCGACCTGACCCAACTCGAACACTTCATCGGCCCGCCGTTGCTGCAAGCCTTCATGCAGTTCTACGACTTCGATGAGGCCAAGGCCTGGGAGGCGGTGAATTTCTACCGCGAGCGCTTCAAGGTCACCGGGCTGTATGAAAACCGCGTATTCGAGGGCGTGATGCCGCTGCTCGAAGACCTGGACAAACAGGGCCGCCAGTTGTACGTCGCCACATCCAAGCCCTGGGTGTTTGCCCGCGAGATCGCGCGGCATTTCGATTTTGCCAGGCACTTCAAGGTGATCTACGGCAGTGAACTGGACGGGACACGCACCAACAAGGTTGAGTTGATTGCGCATGTGCTCCGCGAAGAAGGCCTGGATCCGGCCACTACCTTGATGATCGGTGATCGTAAGCACGACCTGATAGGGGCGCGCAGCAATGGCGTGGATTCGGCGGCCGTCGGTTATGGGTTTGGCAGTTTCGAAGAGTTGAACGCCGAAGCGCCGACCTGGCATTTCGAGACGTTGGCGCAGATGCATCAGGCGTTTTTGATGCGGCCCTGAGGCCGCCATCGGGGGCAAGCCTCCTCCCACATTGGGAGCGGCTTGCCCGCCGATGAGGCTCTACCGATCAGTACCTTCCAACCGCCTCAACGCAGCCTTGCGCTGCCCCACCGGCAACTCGCCCATCTTCTCCACTGCGGCGTAAAACTTGCGCCAATCCCCGCCTTCCTGCCTGAACAACGCCGCAAACGCCGGCACCCACCGGTCATACAGCCCGAACGGCAACAACCGCGCATTGTTCATCGGCAGGTTCATCCAGACGTCATAACGCTTGTCCCCGCCCCATTGGCTATCGCGCATCTGCCGGTACTCACGGCGCAACGCCTCGAATTCGGCCGCCTTGGCCTGGCGCATCGCCTCGACGGACAGCAGTTGCACGTAGAGTTTTTCCAGGCGCTTACGTGTATCGAGGATCAACTGGGTAAATTGGTCCCGCTGCTGCCGCGTCGAGCTGCCAAGCGGCGCCAGGCCCTGGGCCGCGCGCCACTGGCGGGTGCCTTCCTGCTCGACGAAGCTGGCAAACGACTCGTTGAATTCGGTGTCGTCCTGCACGTAGAACCGCTGGTGCGCCAGCTCATGGAAGATCAGCGTGGCCAGGCGTTCGTCGCCCCAGTTCATCATCGAATTCATGATCGGGTCGTTGAACCAACCCAGGGTGGAATAGGCTTCGACGCCACCTATCGATACGTCCATGCCTTGCTGGCGCAACAACGCCGCCTCACCCCGTGCCGCGCCCTGGCTGTAATAGCCGCGATAGGCCACGCAACCGGCAATGGGGAAGCAATGGGTTTGAGGCGCCAGGGAAAATTCCTGCGTGGCGAAGACATTCCAGACCACATAAGGTCGGCCGATATCGGCATACAGCCGGTAACTTTGGTTGTCAGGCAGATTCAGGTGTTCGCTGGCGAAGGTTCGAGCTTTCTGTGCTTGAGCCAGATGATCACGCAGCCCCTGCGGCCGCGACGGATCGGCGATGACCTCGGCAACCGGCTCCCGGGCTCGCAACAGCTGCCACTGACCACCTGCCAATTGGCTGTAGTAACTGACGCTGGAGCAGCCACTGAGCAGCACGACTATCAACCCTGGAAGAAAACGCCTGACCATGCCCCGACCGCTCCTGGGTGATGTGTTCGCCAGACTATCGCGCCTGAAGGGGATTTTTCCACGGCGTGGCGTGTTTATACTCAAAGCTCTCCTTGCGTTGAGTACCTGCCATGCGCCAGCTCCTGCTTCCCGTCGTCGCCCTGTTGCTCAGCGCCTGCGCTTCGACCCCCCTGCCGCCGGTCGATCCGCATCAGGCCTGGGTCGATTTCGCTACGCCAACGCCGGGAGCCAAGCTGGTGATGGCGCAGCGCCTGGATGGTAAGAACCTGCCGGACGGACGCTACTTCCAGGTTTCACCGGGCAGTCACGAGTTGATGGTGCGCTTTGATTTCGAGGTGCCGACCGGCGGCAGCCTCAATGGCTTTGGGCAAACGGCCGACCGCACCTGTTTCATCACTCTGCAGTACGACCATTTCGAGGCTGGCCAACGCTATCGCCTGGAAGGGCGCTCATTGGCCTTCACGCCGAATATCCGGCTGTATAACGCCGCTCGCCAATTGCTGGCGGAAGAACGCAGCGTCAACTGTCTCTGATCAATCGTTGTTCTTCTGATAGATGATGGCTTTGGTACCGTTCTCACAGCTGCCGACGACCATGGCGACGTCGTGCTTGTCAGCCTCTTCCTTGCTGACAATTTCCAAGGTGTAGGACGGAACTGCGTTCGCCTGGATCTTGACCTCAATCTCTTTCCTGAGCTCTTCGCAGTCTTTTGGTGCGGCCACAGCCGATGTGGCCAACACACCGCAAATGATCGCCAAAGCAAAACGTTTCATGTGTGAAGCTCCCTGAATGCATGCGCACGGGTGTGCGCCTAAGGCTGCATAGGCTATAGGACCACATTCGGGAAACACGAGTTCTGATTTAACGCAGAACAAAATGTGGGAGGGGGCTGGCCCCCTCCCACACTGGACCTGCAGTGTCAGTTGACCAGCGTGGCATCCAGGCTGATCTTCGCATTCAGCACCTTGGACACCGGGCACCCTTCCTTGGCCTTCTTGCTCAATTCATCGAACTGCGCCTGGCTGGCACCTGGAATCTTGGCCTTGAGCACCAAGTGCACGGCGGTGATCGCGAAGCCGCCATCGACCTGGTCCAAGGTCACTTCGGCCTGGGTGTCGATGCTGTCAGCCTTGAGCCCGGCGTCGCCGAGAATCATGGAAAAAGCCATGGAGAAACAGCCGGCGTGGGCCGCGCCAATCAGTTCTTCAGGATTGGTACCCTTGCCGCCTTCGAAACGGGCCTTAAAGCCGTAGGGCGCTTCGCGCAGCACGCCGGTTTCGGTGGAAATGGAGCCCAGGCCAGTCTTCAGATCACCTTCCCAATGCGCGGATGCCTTTTTAACGATACTCATAGCTTTCTCCTCGAACGGTGGTTTTGCGTCGGTAAGGTTCTGAGGATAGACGCGCCGGCAAAGTTCAGTTGTAAGAGAAACCTAGCAATTAAGTAGGAAATTTCATTGCTGCTATTGAATCTCGGGTATATGCCCTCATTGCATAGGACATGCACATGAAGCGGCAGGTTTTGGTTCGTCTAAGAAGCCTGCGCCCCCATTGGAGAAGCAGGCTTATGAAATCGCTGTCCGACGTAAAGTTCTCGACCCTCGACCTGGTGCCGGTGCGCGCCAACGGCAGCCCGGCGCAGTCGTTGCGCAATTCCCTGGATTTGGCCCAGCATGTGGAAAAGTTCGGCTACAACCGTTTCTGGGTGGCGGAACACCACAATATGGATGGCATCGCCAGCTCGGCCACCTCGGTATTGCTGGGTTACTTGGCCGGCGGTACCTCGACGATTCGCGTCGGCTCCGGCGGCGTGATGCTGCCCAACCATGCACCGCTGGTGATCGCCGAGCAGTTCGGCACCCTGGAAAGCCTCTACCCCGGACGTATCGACCTGGGCCTGGGCCGCGCACCCGGCTCCGACCAGATGACCGCTCGCGCCCTGCGCCGTGAACGCTCCGGCAGCGCGGATGACTTCCCGGAAGACGTGGCCGAGCTGATGGCCTACCTCGGCCCACGCACACCGGACCAACGGGTGATTGCGGTGCCCGGCACCGGCACCAACGTACCGGTATGGCTGCTGGGTTCCAGCCTGTTCAGCGCGCAACTGGCGGGCGAACGCGGTTTGCCCTACGCCTTCGCCTCCCATTTCGCACCGCGTTTGATGCACGAGGCGATTCGCGTGTACCGCAACCACTTCAAGCCCTCGGCCGTGCTGGACAAGCCTTACGTGATGCTCGGCATTCCATTGGTTGCCGCCGACACCGATGAGCAGGCCGACTACCTGGCCACCTCGGTGTACCAGCGCATCCTTGCCTTGATGCGCGGGCAAAGCCTGGTGCAGCGCCCACCGGTGAAAACCATGGACGGCCTGTGGCTGCCCCATGAAAAAGACGCCGTCGGCAGTTTCCTCGGACTGGCAATGGTGGGCAGCCCGGCGAAGATCCGTGCCAAGCTGGAAGTACTGATCGAACAGACCGGCGCCGACGAATTGATCTTCACCTGCGACCTGTACGAGCACGCCGATCGGATTCATTCCTACGAGCTGCTGGCGCAGTTGATGAAGGGCTAAACCCCCAGGCGAAAAAAAACCGACGCACCTGTGCGTCGGTTTCAAGCCTGCCACACGGGATTAACCGCGCTTGTAGACGATTTCCTTGGTACCACCCTCACAGGTGCCAACCACTTTAGCGTCGGTCGAGGCGCCTTTATCCACGACTTCCAGCGAATAACCCGAAGCGCCCTTGGCGTCGATTTTCGCTGCAATTTCACTTTTCAGCTCTTCACAAGGCTTGCCCGCCGCCAGGGCTGTGCCCGCAATGCTCAACAAACCTACCGCTAACAGGAACTTCTTCATCCGTCACTTTCCTTGCGCTGATTGAAACGAGCGTGCCGACGCTGCAGGCATCGGCACCCATTGTTTGTAGCGCAGGTTATGGCAATCGGCCAGCCGGCAAGTTCAACCGACGCGATCAACTACTGGCAATTCGAAACCCCACCTTGAGCGTGACCTGATAGTGGGCGACCTTGCCGTCCTTGATATGACCACGGGTCTCCGTCACCTCAAACCACTCCAAGTGCTTGATGCTCTTGTTGGCTTCGGCCAGGGCATTGTTGATTGCGTCTTCGATGCTGGTGGTGGATGAACCTACCAATTCGACTTTCTTGTAGGTGTGATGATCAGACATGGTGTTTCTCCTGAGGGTCGTCAATAAAGCCTAGCAGTCATTGTTCATACTGCTTCTGGCGACCGTTCCTACCCGAAAGTTCAGATTTACTGCACTTTCTGAAAACGCTGGAGTCGGTATCTACACACGCCACTCAATCACTTCAGGAGAATTCACATGGCCAACACTTCTTTACGCAAAGCGTCGCTGGAAAGCATGGAAGCCGAGATTTCGAGCCTGCTCAAGTCCCTTGAGAGCCTCAAGGACGATGCGTCGGATGAGTCGCGCAAAACCCTGAAGGCCCTGAAAAGCAATGCCGAGAATGCCCTCAAGCATTCCCGTCACCTGATCAGCGATGCCTACGAAGAAAGCAAAGTCAAAATCCGCGAAACCGGTGTTGCCACCCGGGACTACGCACAAGAGCACCCATGGACCACCGCCGGCGTCGCCGTTGGCGCACTGGGCCTGCTGGCGGCTTACCTGCTGTGCAAACGCGGTGACTGATTGACCGGCTACACCGGCTGGCGCGCCAGCTCAGCCTTGAGCCAGTGCGCCAATTGACCCGCGCGCCCGTCTGCGGCGCGCTTGGGTAGCCACAACGCCAGGTGCGCCGGGGTTTCACTGAAACCCCACGGCGCCACCAGGCGACCCGCACGCAGGTCCTCTGCTACCAGCGGTTCTGGCGCAATCGCCACGCCCAACCCTGCAACCGCCGCCTCCAGCAAATAATACAAATGCTCAAAACCCTGGCCGTGTTTCAACGCGCCGGGCTCGATGCCGTGCTGCTGCGCCCAACTGGGCCAGGCTTGCGGACGGGACGTGGTGTGCAATAAAGCTTCGCCACACAAGGCGTGCGGCGGCGCCTGGCGCAGGCGCTGGTAGCCGGCAAAACGCGGGCTCATCACCGGGCCGATACGCTCGCTCGCCAGTTCATATACCTGCATATCCGCCGGCCACGGCGGTTCGGCGAAGACCAGCAGGGCATCGAGACCGGGGCGTCGGGGGTCAAGGTCGCCGTCGCCCGCCGACAGGTGCAGGCGCAGGTCCGGCAGGTCGGCATTCAAGCGTCCCAGGCGCGGGATCAACCAACGCGCCAGCAGACTGCCTGAGCAGCCGAGCACGAAAGGCGCGTCGGCGCTGGCCTGGGTGAGTTCGGCGCACACGTCCCGCAAGCGCTCGAACGCCTCCGCGCTGGCATCTCGTAACCGCACACCTGCATCTGTGAGTTTAAGGCCGCGCCCGTCCTTGATGAACAGGCTGACACCTAAATGCTCCTCCAGCACTTTCAACTGGCGGCTGACCGCACCGTGGGTCACGTGCAATTGCTCGGCAGCCTGGCTGACGCTGTTGAGGCGGGCAGTGGCTTCAAATGCGCGCAGGGCATTGAGGGGCGGGAGGTCGCGGCTCATCTGTGAGTTTTCCTGACAGGTTACAGCGATCTTATCGGTTTTCAGCGCCGGATGTGAGGGGTAGAGTGGCCGTCATTGCTTCCCATACAGAATTCCTACCTGGAGCGTCCCATGACTCAGTCCCAGACCGATCTGCGCAACGGCCCTGATGCCAACGGCCTGTTTGGCGCGTTTGGCGGCCGCTACGTCGCCGAAACCCTGATGCCGTTGATCCTCGACCTGGCCCGCGAATACGAAGCGGCCAAGATCGATCCGGCGTTCAACGAAGAGTTGGCCTACTTCCAGCGCGACTACGTCGGCCGCCCCAGCCCGCTGTATTTCGCCGAGCGCCTGACCGAGTTCTGCGGCGGCGCCAAGATCTACCTCAAGCGCGAAGAGCTGAACCACACCGGCGCGCACAAGATCAACAACTGCATCGGCCAGATCCTGCTGGCGCGGCGCATGGGCAAGAAACGCATCATCGCCGAGACCGGCGCCGGTATGCACGGTGTGGCGACCGCCACCGTGGCCGCGCGTTTCGGCCTGCAGTGCGTGATCTACATGGGCACCACCGACATCGAGCGCCAACAGGCCAACGTGTTCCGCATGAAGCTTTTGGGCGCTGAAGTGATCCCGGTGGTCGCCGGCACCGGCACCCTCAAGGACGCCATGAACGAAGCCCTGCGCGACTGGGTGACCAACGTCGACGACACCTTCTACCTGATCGGCACCGTGGCCGGCCCGCACCCGTACCCGGCGATGGTGCGCGACTTCCAGGCCGTGATCGGCAAGGAAACCCGCACCCAGCTGCAAGCCCAGGAAGGCCGCCTGCCGGACAGCCTGGTGGCATGCATCGGCGGTGGCTCCAACGCCATGGGCCTGTTCCACCCATTCCTGGACGACACCAGCGTCGAGATCATCGGCGTTGAAGCCGCCGGCCACGGCATCGAGACCGGCAAGCACGCCGCCAGCCTCAACGGTGGCGTACCGGGCGTGCTGCACGGCAACCGTACCTTCCTGCTGCAGGACGACGACGGCCAGATCATCGACGCCCACTCGATTTCCGCCGGCCTCGACTACCCCGGCATCGGCCCGGAACACGCCTGGTTGCACGATATCGGCCGCGTCCAGTACACCTCGGTGACCGACGATGAAGCCTTGGACGCGTTCCACAAATGCTGCCGCCTGGAAGGGATCATTCCTGCCCTGGAAAGCGCCCATGCCCTGGCCGAAGTGTTCAAGCGCGCACCGACCCTGCCGAAGGATCACCTGATGGTGGTCAACCTGTCCGGCCGTGGCGATAAAGACATGCAGACCGTGATGCACCACATGGAACAGTCTCAGCAGGAGAAACACTAAATGAGCCGCCTGCAAACCCGCTTTGCGCAACTCAAGGAACAAAACCGCGCCGCCCTGGTGACCTTCGTCACGGCCGGTGACCCGGGTTATGACACCTCGCTGGCGATCCTCAAGGGCTTGCCCGCTGCGGGCGCCGATGTGATCGAGTTGGGCATGCCCTTCACCGACCCGATGGCCGACGGCCCGGCCATCCAACTGGCCAACATCCGCGCACTGGAAGCCAAGCAGAACCTGCTGAAAACCCTGCAGATGGTGCGAGAGTTCCGCAAGGACAACAACGACACCCCGCTGGTGTTGATGGGCTACTTCAACCCGATCCACAAATACGGCGTGCCTAAGTTCATCGCTGACGCCAAAGAGGCCGGCGTCGACGGCCTGATCGTGGTCGACATGCCGCCCGAGCATAACGGCGAGCTGTGCGACCCGGCCCAGGCTGCGGGTATCGACTTTATTCGCCTGACCACGCCGACCACCGATGACGTGCGCCTGCCGACCGTGCTCAACGGCAGTTCCGGGTTCGTGTACTACGTATCCGTGGCCGGTGTGACAGGCGCCGGCGCCGCGACCCTGGAACACGTCGAGGAAGCCGTGACCCGCCTGCGTCGGCATACCGACCTGCCGATCAGCATCGGTTTTGGTATCCGCACACCGGAACAGGCGGCCGCCATCGCGCGCCTGGCCGATGGCGTGGTGGTGGGCTCGGCCCTGATCGATCACATCGCCAATGCCAGTAACGATCAACAAGCAATCGATGGCGTATTGAGCCTGTGCGCGGCGCTGTCGGAAGGTGTGCGCAACGCCCGTAAGTAAGCGCCATGTAGCGAGAGGTAAAGTTCCTGATACAGAGGAATCAACGCGCGCAATCACGGCCTAAACAGCAAGACCAAGGGATTTCGAACCGCGTTCGAGATCCCTTTTTTGTATGTGTGCCCTGAGGAATACCCGATGAAAATGCCCAAATCCGTGATTGCAGGTCTTGGTGTGCTGGTGCTTGGCGCCAGCGCCCTGGTGCAAGCCGCGCCGCCTGACCAGCGGGGTGACGACCGTGGCGGCCCGCAGGGCCAGCACGAGCAACGGGGCGACGACCATCGCGGCCCGCAGGACAACCGTCGCGGAGGCCCGCCCCAGGACTTCGGCCCGGTACGCCAGATCATTCACGATAACCACGGCCAGTTCTCCCGTGGCGCACCGCCGCCGCCGAATGTGCGCCTGGTGCGCGGCCAGCCCCTGCCGCGCGGCTATTACGGCGAGCGCCTGGACAACCGTGCGCTGGCGCGCCTGCCGGTGTACCCGGGTTATGAGTGGCGCCGTTCGGGGCCGGATGTGGTGTTGATCGCGGTGGGTACCGGTATCGTCTATGAAATTCTGGACGGCGTGCTGAACTGATCCGGGCTTTTTCCATATAGGCTAGGCTTGAGGGGGAACACACCCCCTCAACACACTTCGTGCCTATTGCCGTCTAACCACCTCTGCAAGTCACGCCTTCTTGCGTTGCCGGTCGTTAAGTTAGCTGCATCAGAAGTCATTATCGTCTCCTAGGAGTCCATCATGGCATTTGATCTCATCACCCCCTCGGACCGTCGTCATTCCACGTTGCAAAAGGGTTTCAACCTGCGCTGGCCATTGGGCAACGTCCAGGGCGAGTCTTCATCCAACGGCGCCAGCCAGATCTACCTCTGCCACACCCCACGAGACATCATCGACGCAGCCGCCCAGGCCCTGGCTGTGCCCAATGGCCGTATCACGGTGCGCAGCGGCGGGCATTGCTATGAAGGATTTGTCTCTAACAAGATGCCGGATGCGCCAGGCGAGGTGTTGTCGATCCTGGACATCGGCCAGATCAACCAATTGGCCTACGACCCCAACGGCCTGATCAGCTCAGTGCTGGTACCCGCTTCGCCCCATCGCTATGCATTCCGCCTGGAGCCCGGCTGCCAGAACTGGGACACCAGCGTCGCGCTGTACAAATTGGCAGGCAAGGCGCTGCCCAGTGGATCCTGCTATTCGGTGGGACTGGGCGGGCATATCTGCGGCGGCGGCTATGGGTTGTTGTCGCGTAAATACGGGCTGGTCTGCGACTGGCTGGACGGCGTCGACTTGCTGGTCGCAATGGACCCGGCTCGGGTCTTGAACCTGTCCATGTCTCCCGTAACAGCCTCGACACTGATGAGCTGGACCTGTTCGCCGCCTGTTGCGGCGCCGGTGGTGGGCAGTTCGGCATCATCACCAGTTACTATTTCAAGACGCTGCCGCCAGCCCCGGACGAAGTGCTTTGGCTGCCATTGGAATGGGACTGGTCAGACCTCACACGCGCCGCCCTCGAACGTTTGCTGCACGCCTATCAAAACTGGTTCGTGGACCATCAGGCCGACCCGGCAACCTGGGGCCTGGCCACCAAACTGGAAATGCGTCATCTGAACACTGGCAACGTGACCCTGGGCATCCACTACGTCGACAAGGACGGGAAGCTCGATGACCTGGCGCCTTTCGACGACTTTGTCAGCAGCATGCAGACCGCGGTGGGTGTCGGTGCGACGGAGTCGCTCCTGCCGTTCCACGTCGCGCATCAGCCACGTGGCGGGCAAAAGGGCCGCTGGGTCGACTCCCTGCAGAGTGCCCATGAGGCCGCCAGGCGTTTGGACTGGCTGTACGCCACCCAATCGCTCAACGGTTCCGGTGACAATCAGCGCGGGCGGTATAAATCGGCGTATCAGAAAGGCGGGTTTACACAGCGCGTGCTGGACGCGATCTGGACGACGCTGACCTTGCCGGACCCCGAGCAATACCTGACCCAGAGCCTGATCCAGATCCAGTCGTTCGGCGGGCGCATCAACCAGATGGACGGCCCGATCCTGGCGCAGACGTCAGCCGCGCAACGCTCCTCGTACCTCAAATGGCAACCGCAGTGTTACTGGCACGCCGACGATGACGCCATCGACCGCGCCCATGCCGACTGGATCCGCAGCCTCTATTACGCTGCATTCACCAACGGTGTTCCCAATGACCCTGAGTTCGAGGGCTGCTACATCAACTACCCCGACCTGGACATGACCCACCTCGGTGGCAATCCCGCTAACCCCAGGAACCCTCTGTGGTATGGAATTTTCTTCCCCAACACGATCATCGAGAACCGCCTGCGCCGAACCAAGCAACGCTGGGATCCTTCGAATGTGTTCCGTAACGAAATGTCGGTGCCCTGAGCCCGGCCAACGGGCGGCCCGCAGGCCGCCCACTGCTTACAGCTCGATCCGCTCGACCTTGCCCACCAGCAGCACATAGGAGAGTGCGCCCAACAGCGCCAGCACGGCGATGTAGGTGATCGCCGGCGCAAACGAATCGCCACTGGCCAGGAAACCGATGACGATCGGCGTGGCAATCGCCGCCAGGTTGCCGATGAAGTTGAACACCCCGCCGGTCAGTCCCAGCAGACGTGCCGGGGCAAGCGTCGAGACCAGCGACCAAGTGATCGAGGCCAGGCCATTACCGAAGAACGCCAGGGCCAGGAAGGCGATGACCAACGGTGTCGATTCGACGAAGTTGGCGCCAATGATCGCCGTAGAGATCAACAGGCCGCTGATGATCGGCAACTTGCGGGCAAACCCCACCGAGGCGCCACGGCGGATCAGCCAGTCGGAAAACAACCCCGAACACAGCACGCCGACGAAAGCCGCGAGGAAGGGCAGTGACGCGAGCATGCCGGACTTGATGAAGTCCATGCCGCGGTATTTCACCAGGTAGGTCGGGAACCAGGTCAGGAAGAACCACAACGTGGAGTTCAGGCAGAACTGCCCCAGGTAGATACCCCACAACTTGCGCTTGCTCAGGACGATGCCCAGGTCGACCCAGCTGAAGGGCGCCTTGCTCTTGCTCGCTTGTGCGCTCAAGTCCACCAGCCCGCCACCTTCGCGGATCAATTCGATTTCAGCGGCGTTGACGCCTTTGAAATCACGGGGCTCGCGATACAGGGCATACCAGATTGCCGCCCACAGAATGCCCACGCCACCGGTCACGACAAATACCATGTGCCAGCCGTAATGGTGCTGCAACCAGGCCAGGACCGGCGTCAGGAACGCCAGCCCGACAAACTGCCCGGAGGTGTAGAAGCCAATGGCCGTGGCGCGCTCACGCTCGGGGAACCAGCTGGTGACCACGCGACTGTTGATGGGGTAAGCCGGTGCTTCCAGGGCACCCACCGCCATGCGCAGCACAAACAGCGCAATGAAGCTGGCGGCAAAACCGAGCATCACGGTGGCGATAGACCACAGCAACAGGGCGGCGGTGTAGAGGATACGCGGCGGCACCCGGTCCACCAGCCAGCCGCCGGGGATCTGCATGGCGGCGTACGTCCAGCCGAACGCGGAGAAAATCAGCCCGACATGTACCGGGTCGATACCCAGTTCGCTGGTCAGCGCCGGGGCGGCAATCGACAGGTTGCTGCGGTCGAGGTAGTTGATCACGACGGTGATAAACAGCAGCACCATGATGAAGTAGCGCTTTCGGGTAGGCGTGACTAAAGAAGCCTGCCCGCTCAAGGATTCAGGTTGCATGGTAGGTGCCTCTTCTTATATTTGTTGAGGAAGGGACTTCTGCAGAAACCGGATCAACATGTGGGAGGGGGCAAGCCCTCTCCCACATGTTTGACCGCGTTCTTTCAGGCAGACATCACCACTCGGCAAAGCTGCCGTCGGCGTGGCGCCAGATCGGGTTGCGCCAGCGATGGCCGATGGCTGCGCGTTCGATCACGTATTCCTCGTTGATCTCGATCCCCAGGCCCGGCCCGTTGGGGATTTTCACAAAGCCCTGGTCATAGTCGAACACGCCCGGGTCGCGCACGTAGTCGAGCAGGTCGTTGCTCTCGTTGTAGTGAATGCCCAGGCTTTGCTCCTGGATAAACGCGTTGTAGCAAACCGCATCCAGTTGCAGGCACGCCGCCAAGGCAATCGGGCCCAGCGGGCAGTGCAGGGCCAGGGCCACGTCGTAGGCTTCGGCCATGTTGGCGATCTTGCGGGTTTCGGTGATACCGCCCGCGTGGGAAGCGTCCGGCTGGATGATGTCGACGTAGCCTTCGCTGAGCACGCGCTTGAAGTCCCAGCGCGAGAACAGACGCTCGCCCAGGGCAATCGGGGTGCTGGTCAGCGGCGCCAGTTCCTTGAGGGCTTCGTAGTTTTCGCTGAGCACCGGCTCTTCGATAAACATCAGTTTGTACGGGTCCAGTTCTTTCATCAGCACCTTGGCCATGGGCTTGTGCACACGGCCATGGAAGTCGACGCCGATGCCGACGTTAGGGCCGACCGCATCGCGCACGGCCGCGACGTTGGCCAGGGCCAGGTCGACTTTTTCGAAGCTGTCGACGAACTGCAACTCTTCGGTGCCGTTCATTTTCACCGCAGTAAAGCCACGGGCCACGGCCTCTTTGGCGGCGCGGGCGGTGTCGGCAGGGCGGTCGCCACCGATCCACGAGTACACGCGAATCTTGTCGCGTACCTGGCCACCCAACAGGTCGCTGACCGATACGCCCAGGGCCTTGCCCTTGATGTCCCAAAGCGCCTGGTCGATGCCGGCGAGGGCGCTCATGTGCACGGCGCCGCCACGGTAGAAGCCGCCGCGGTAGAGCACGGTCCAGATATCTTCGATATTGCGTGGGTCCTTGCCGATCAGGTAATCGGACAGTTCCTCGACCGCCGCAGCCACGGTGTGAGCGCGGCCTTCGACTACGGGCTCACCCCAGCCGGTCACGCCCTGGTCGGTCTCGACCTTGAGGAAGCACCAGCGCGGCGGGACGATAAAGGTCGTCAGTTTGGTGATTTTCATCTGTTATCTCTCTTATAGATGCAGCGCCAGGGGCGCGGAACTTGATCTCAGCTCAGGGCTTTCCAGGCGGCGACATAAGCCTGGGCGCGGCTCGCTACCTGATCCACTGTCATACCCGGTTTGAACAACCCGGAACCCAGCCCGAACCCCTTGGCGCCGGCGTCGATAAACACCTGCATGTTGTCCGGGGTAATGCCGCCCACCGGCAGCAGCAACGTGCCTGCCGGCAATACCGCCAGCCACGCCTTGATCACAGAAGGGCCCATTTGCTCGGCCGGGAACAGCTTCAACACGTCGGCGCCTTCATCCAGCGCGGCGAACGCCTCGGTGGGCGTGGCCACCCCCGGCGACAGGTACAGGCCAGCGGCTTTGGCGGCGCGCAGGACCTTGGCATCGCTGTGGGGCATGACGATCACTTGGCCACCAGCGGCTTTCACCTGCTCGACCTGCGCAGGCGTCAACACCGTACCGGCGCCGATCAGGCAATCGGCGGGCAGGCTGTCGCGCAGGGTGCGGATGCTGGTGTAAGGGTCCGGCGAGTTGAGCGGGACTTCGATCACGCGAAAACCGGCGTCGTACAGCACCTGGCCGACCGCCTGGGCTTCGTCCGGGCGCACACCGCGCAGGATCGCGATCAAACCGTTTTGTGCCAGTGCTTGCTTGAGCATGTCAGGCCTCCGTTGCAGGTTGAGTGAGCCCGGCGGCCACTGCCAGTTGCCACAGGCCGCGCTCGGTCGCTTCCTGCGCCAGGCTGACGTGGGCGAAACCGCAGAGGGCGAGGGCGCGTTGGTAGCGCACGCAAAGCGGGCCAGCGCCCACCAGGATGATGGGGATGTGCCGTGCACTGGCTGGCAAGCCGGCCAGTTCATGGCCGATCAGCAGGCCGGACAGGTAATCGGGCTGCTGCTCAGGGGTGAGTTCGGCGGTCAGGCCCAGGGTGCGCGCACTGAACAAGGTCGACAGCACGCCGCGCTGGCCATCGTTCGACAGCGCCACTTGAACGCCGCGGTCAAAAGCCTCGGCCTGAAACTGCGCGGATACCTTTTGCGTACGCCCCAGCAGGCTGTGCTTGCTCAGCACCGCGAACAGTTCACCGGTCATGAAGGTATCGAAGTGGGTGATGCAACCTTCCACCACCTCGACCCATTTGGAATGGCTGCCGGGCAGGCCGATCAACATTTCACCGTTGGCCGACAGGCTTTGCAGCACACCCAGCACCTGGGTTTCTTCACCGCGCATCACATTGGGCAAACCGACCTGCTCGATCACGCCGGGCACGATACGCACATCGACGCCGCGCAGGCTGCGCACCGTGTGCAACGCCTGGCCCAGGCTGGCGACGTCGACCGGCGTATTGCGATATGCCGCCTCGCTCCAGCCCTGGGCGCTGCCGACCATGCCGCAGGCGATCACTGGAAGATGGGGTTGGGCGTCGAGCCAGTCGCCGCATGCCGCATCGAACGCCAACTCGAAGCCATCGCTGCAGTGCACACCGCCGATGTCCCGGGGCTCACTGGGCAAATGCATGATGCCCGACGCCAGCGAGCGCTGTTCCAGCACGACGCCTGCGGGCCCGAGTTTATAAGCACGAAGGGAGCTGGTCCCCCAATCGAGCGCGATCAATTGCGCCTGCATCGCTTCACCTGAAATGAGTGGGTGCTGAAAAAAGCAGATGGGCGAATATAAACCTATGGCCGGCAATATCTCAATATATAAATAACAGTCCCATATATTGAGACAAGACAAGATAAATCCTACAACTTCCTCGCCTTTTACTGCGGGAAGGGGCGGTTTTTATCTGATAAGGGGAGGTTAAAAAACCGACAGGTCCAGCTCGCGCATCGCACCCATCCAGATCGCGTGATCGGTGTGATCCTTCAGCTCATCGCCGGTTTCGGGGTGCAGGAACACCACCAGCCCATTGCGATGCAGCGCCAGCCACGGCAGCACCACGCCAATGTATTCGGCATCGAACGCCAGCTGGCAGCTCCAGTCCGGGTGCGGACCTACGGGCCGTTCATGCACACGGCCCATGCGCAGCGGGAACAGTTTCGCGCCGTCTTCACATAGGGTGCGCGCCTGGTCGATGGTGCTGGCGTCAAAGTAGATATGGGCATGGTAGCCCTTGATACGTTGCATGACGGACTCCGGATCCAATGTGCGGCAAATCCTAGACCGCAATCGATGGCAGGGCCAGTCCGGTCAGGGACTGCGCGCTGCTGGCCTGTTCTGCCTGCAACCAGTCGACGAAACGTTCGACCAACTGCCCACGCCGCTTGCGCTGGGGCTGCACCACGTAATAGCCAAAGCGCGAAATCACCGTGTTGCCGATCGGTCGGCACAACCAGTTCTGTTCCAGCAGGTTATCCACCAAATGGCGCCAGCCGATCGCCACCCCTTGGCCGGCAATCGCTGCCTGGATCAATAAGGTGTAGTTGTCGAATCGCAGCTGGCCGGGCGTGGGTGCGGCGGTGATACCCAGCTCGCGGAATACACCACTCCAGTCGAACCACTGGCTGTTGTTTTCCTGGCGCAGGTGCAGCAACGGGTAGTCGGGCAAGGTGTGCACAGTCAAAGGCCTGGCCTGCTCCTTGAGCCATTGCGGGCTGCACACCGGGAACACTTCCTCGTTGAACAGCCAAAGGCTGTCGCCCTGCTTGAAGCGGCCATCGCCAAACAGCACTGCCACATCGATGTCACTGCGCAGTGTCGCGTGGTTGCGCTCGCTGGTCACCAGGCTCACGTCCACCTGCGGGTTGGCGGCGTGGAAGCGATGCAGGCGCGGCATCAGCCAATAGGCGGCGAACGCAAAGTCTGTGGCCACTTGCAGCACTTCGTGCTGGTCCTGCTGGGTAATCACACTGAGGCCCTGGTTGATGTTCTGCAAACCGCCTTGCACATGCTCGAACAGCAGGGCGCCGGCGTCGGTCAGTTCGATGCCCCGATAGATGCGGTCAAACAGGCGGATCGTCAGTTGTTCTTCAAGGCGCTTGATCTGCTGGCTGATCGCCGGCTGAGTGGTACCCAGCTCCATCGCAGCGGCGGTAAAGCTGCGATGGCGCGCGGCCGCCTCGAATGCGCGTAGCAGGTCGAGGGACAGGTCTCCAAGGGCTTCATACATAAGCTGCGCTTATCCTAGACATTGCTCGTCATGGGCTTTACCCCATTTTACATGGGCTGCATGCTCATTCGCATAAACACTGCCTATGGAATGCCGAAGACCCATGAAGCGCAAGAACATTCTTTTCATCATGGCCGATCAAATGGCCGCGCCGATGCTGCCGTTCTACGGACATTCCCCCATCAAGCTGCCGAATTTGAGCCGCCTCGCCGCACAGGGCGTGGTGTTCGACGCGGCCTATTGCAACAGCCCACTGTGTGCCCCCTCACGCTTCACCCTGGTCAGCGGCCAATTGCCGAGCAAGATCGGCGCCTACGACAACGCGGCGGATTTTCCCGCCGATGTGCCGACCTATGCCCACTACCTGCGGCGCCTCGGTTATCGCACCGCGCTGTCGGGCAAGATGCACTTCTGCGGCCCCGACCAACTGCATGGCTATGAAGAACGCCTGACCAGCGACATCTACCCCGCCGACTATGGCTGGGCAGTGAATTGGGATGAGCCGGACGTACGCCCCACCTGGTACCACAACATGTCCTCGGTGCTGCAAGCCGGCCCGTGCGTGCGTACCAACCAGCTGGATTTCGACGAAGAGGTGGTGTTCAAGGCCCAGCAGTACCTGTTCGACCACATCCGCGAAGACGGTGACCAGCCGTTCTGCTTGACCGTGTCGATGACCCATCCCCACGACCCGTACACCATTCCCAAGCCGTTCTGGGACCTGTACGACGACAACGACATCCCTTTGCCTGCAACGCCGAACCAGGAAGATCTCGACCCGCATTCCCAGCGTCTGCTCAAGGTCTATGACCTGTGGGACAAGCCGCTGCCTGTGGATAAAATTCGCGACGCCCGCCGCGCCTACTTCGGCGCGTGCAGCTACATCGACAGCAATGTCGGCAAGCTGCTGCAGACCCTGGAAGACACCGGCCTGGCCGACGACACCATCATCATTTTCTCCGGCGACCACGGCGACATGCTCGGTGAACGCGGCCTCTGGTACAAAATGCACTGGTTTGAAATGGCCGCCCGCGTGCCGCTGCTGGTCAGTGCGCCGGGGCAATTTGCGCCGGGCCGCGTAACCCAGGCAGTGTCCACCGCCGACCTGCTGCCGACCCTGGTGGAACTGGCCGGCGGCGAGCTGGACCCGCGCCTGCCCCTGGACGGCCGCTCGCTGGTCCCGCACTTGCAGGGGCAGGGCGGGCATGACGAAGTCTTTGGCGAATACATGGCCGAAGGCACCATCAGCCCATTGATGATGATTCGCCGTGGCGCCTACAAATTCATCTACAGCGAAGACGACCCTTGTCTACTGTTCGATGTGCACAACGACCCGCACGAGCGGGAAGACCTCAGCCAGTCACCGGAACACCGGCCACTGTTCGAGGCGTTTTTGAATGAGGCGCGGGCCAAGTGGGACATCCCGGCGATCCACCAGCAGGTGGTCGCCAGCCAACGCCGTCGTCGCCTGGTATTCGAGGCGCTGACCCAAGGCAAGCTGAAGAGCTGGGATCACCAGCCACTGGTGGACGCCAGTCAGCAATACATGCGCAACCATATCGACCTCGACGACCTGGAGCGCAAGGCACGTTATCCACAACCCTGCCAAAACCAATAAATACAGAGGGAAGGCCATGCAAAAGTTAACTGCAGTAGTGGGCATGTTGGTGCTAAGTAGTGCCAATGCGTATGCGGACACCCGCTGTGAGACCGTGAAGATGGCCGATCCAGGCTGGAGCGACATTGCCGCCACCAACGCCATTACCGGTTTCCTGCTGAACGGCATGGGCTACAAGGCCAAGGTCGACACCCTGGCGGTGCCGATCACCTTCGGCGGGCTCAAGGACGGCCAGGTGGATGTGTTCCTGGGTAACTGGATGCCGGCGCAGCAGGGCTTCTACGACAAGTTCGTGGCCAACGGCGATGTGGTGCAGTTGGCGAAGAACCTCGACGGCACCGAGTTCACTCTCGCCGTGCCGGATTATGTGTGGGATGCCGGGGTGCATGACTTTGCCGACTTGAACAAATTCGCCGACAAGTTCGACAAGAAGATCTACGGCATCGGCTCGGGCGCGCCGGCAAATATCTCGCTGCAGGAGATCATCAAGAAGAATGACTTCGACCTTGGCCAGTGGAAGCTGATCGAGTCCAGCGAGCAGGCAATGCTGGCGGAAGTGTCACGGGCGGTGAAGAAGCAGAAATTCGTCACCTTCCTCGGCTGGACACCGCACCCGATGAACGTGCAACTGAAAATGCACTATCTCAAAGGCGGCGAGAAATACTTCGGTGACACCGGCAGTGTGTATACCTTGACCCGCAAAGGGTATGCGCAGGCCTGCCCTAACGTTGGCAAACTGTTGACCAACCTGAGTTTCACCCAGGAGATGGAGAACAGCATCATGGCTGAGGTGGCCAACAACAAGGTCAGCAATGCCGACGCGGCGAAGGCGTGGATCAAGGCGAACCCGGCTGTATTGGACAAATGGCTCGACGGTGTGAAAACCGTGGATGGCAAGGACGCGTTGCCGGCAGTAAAGGCCAAACTCTAGGGCCTTGCGCTATTCCAATGTGGGAGGGGGCTTGCTCCCGATAGCGGAGTGCCAGTCAGAGAGATTTAGACGGGTCCACCTATATCGGGAGCAAGCCCCCTCCCGCAAGGACCAGTGTGTACTGATACCCTGAGTCAAACCTTTTCAGCCGAGTTATAAATGCCCCGGCCCAACCGCCATACACTCTTCCCCTTCCTCCGCTGGCTCCCGCGTCAAACCCGCGCCAGCGTCGGCCGGGACGCGCTGGTCGGCCTCAGCGGTGCCGTGCTCGCGCTGCCCCAGTCGATTGCCTACGCGCTGATCGCCGGTCTCCCACCGGAGTACGGTCTGTATGCCGCCATCATCCCGGTGCTGATCGCCTGCCTGTGGGGTTCATCCTGGCACCTGATCTGTGGCCCCACGGCAGCGATTTCCATCGTGCTGTACGCCAGCGTCAGCCCGTTGGCCGTGCCGGGGTCTCAGGACTACATCACCCTGATCCTGTTGCTGACATTCCTCGCCGGGGTATTCCAGTGGCTGCTGGGCATGCTGCGCTTTGGCGCGCTGGTGAACTTCGTCTCGCATTCGGTGGTGCTGGGTTTCACCCTCGGTGCCGCCGTGGTGATCGCCCTCGGGCAGCTGCCCAATCTGCTTGGCCTGGATTTACCGAGCCAGGCCACAGCGATCAATAGCCTGCTGGCGCTGATCGACCACGCTGGCGAGTGGGACCACGCCTCCCTCGCCCTTGGACTCGGTACTTTGCTGGTGGGCGCGTTGCTCAAATACCTTGTGCCTCGCTGGCCAACGCTACTGATCGCACTGACCCTGGGTAGCCTGGCAACGTGGCTATGGCCGGCGATGTTCGGGCATGTGGCGCTCGTCAGTTCGTTTATCGGCAAGCTGCCACCGTTCAGCCCGCTGCCGCTGGATCCGGACATGATCCTGCGCCTGCTGCCCAGCGCCGTTGCGGTGGGCATGCTGGGGCTGGTGACCAGTCTGTCGATTGCCCGTTCGCTGTCGGCCCGTTCGCAACAATTGCTCGATGCCAACCAGGAAGTTCGCGCCCAGGGTTTATCCAATATCGTTGGCGGATTTTTCTCCGGGTATCTGTCGGCAGGGTCGTTCACCCGCTCCGGCCTCAGCTATGAGTCGGGCGCCTGTTCGCCGTTGGCCGGGGTGTTTTCCGCAGTATGGGTGGCATTGTTTGCGCTGTTTGGCGCCGCATTGATCGCACATATTCCGATCCCGAGCATGGCCGCCAGCATCTTGCTGATTTCCTGGGGCCTGGTGGATCGTCGGGGTATTCGTGCGTTGTTCCGCGTGAGCCGCGCAGAGTTCGTAGTGATGAGCCTGACCTGTGTCGCCACCTTGTTGCTGGAGTTGCAAACGGCGATTTATGCGGGGGTGTTGGCGTCGTTGTTTTTCTACCTTAAGCGCACGTCGCAGCCACGGGTACAGCAATGGCGTGATGGGGAAGAGGATGTGTTGCGCGTCGGTGGGTCGATCTTCTTTGGCGCCAGCCATTACCTGCAAGTACGCCTGCAAAGCTTGCAGGGTGAACGGGTGGTGATCGAGGCGCAGCAGATCAACTTTATCGACTATTCCGGGGTGGAGATGCTGCACCAGGAGGCGCGTCGTTTAAGCGGGCTGGGCCGTAGCCTGACATTGCGCCGCGCCAGGCCGCAGGTGGTGGACGAGTTGAAAAAACTGGAGGGGGCCGATAAATGCCCCATCCAGTTTGAAGATTGATTACTGCGCCAACTGCCGGCGCAGTTCAGCCAACACCGGCGCCGAATCCGGACGAACACCACGCCACAGAAAGAACGCTTCGGCCGCCTGCTCCACCAGCATGCCCAGGCCATCCATCGCCACGGCTGCGCCTTGCTCACTGGCCCAACGGCAGAACGCAGTCGGTTCCTTGGCGTACATCATGTCGTAGCAAAACGTCTTGCCCGGTTCGATCAGGCTGCCGGCAATCGGCGGTACATCGCCTGACAGGCTGGCGGACGTGGCATTGATGATCACGTCCACCGGCTCACGCAGCCAGTCGAAACCACTGGCGGACACCGGGCCCAGGTCGTCGAACAGCTCGGCGAGCAATTCGGCTTTTTCCACGGTACGGTTGGCGATGATCAACGAAGCGGGCCGTTCAGCCAGCAACGGCTCCAACGCGCCCCTTACCGCGCCACCCGCGCCCAGCAACAGGATGCGTCTGCCTTGCAGATTCAAGCCGGCGTTTACCGTCAGGTCACGCACCAGGCCGGCGCCGTCGGTGTTGTCGCCGAGCAACGTACCGTCAGCGAGTTTGCTCAAGGTGTTCACCGCCCCGGCGCGCTGGGCGCGTTCGGTGAGGCTGTTGGCCAGGCGATAGGCGTCTTCCTTGAACGGCACGGTGACGTTGGCACCTCGGCCCTGTTGGAAAAACTCACGGGCACAGCCGGTGAAATCCTCCAGCGGCGCGAGCAAGGTGCTGTAGTCCAGTTGTTCGCCAGTCTGCTCGGCGAACATACGGTGAATCAGCGGCGACTTGCTGTGGCCGATGGGGTTGCCGAACACCACATAACGATCCATCAAACAGCCGCCTTAGGCGCGGCGATGCCCAGCCAATCGCGGTCTTGCAGGAAGTAGTCGGTTAGGCGTGCTTCTTCGCTGCCGGCCTCGGCTTTCCAGTCGTAGCTCCAGCGCACCTGGGGCGGCAGCGACATCAGGATCGACTCGGTACGCCCGCCCGATTGCAGGCCGAACAGGGTGCCACGGTCGTAGACCAGGTTGAATTCAACGTAGCGGCCGCGACGGAATTCCTGGAACTGGCGTTGCTGTTCGGTATACGCGCTGGCTTTGCGACGTTGCACGATCGGCAGGTAGGCGTCGATGTAGGCGTCGCCGATGGCGCGGATGAAGGCGAAGCAGGTGTCGAAGTCCCACTCGTTCAAGTCGTCGAAGAACAGGCCGCCGATACCACGGGGCTCGTTGCGGTGCTTGATGTGGAAGTAGGTATCGCACCAGGCCTTGTAGCGCGAGTAAACGTCCGGGCCAAACGGCGCGCAGGCCTGCTCGGCCACGCGGTGCCAGTGAATGCAGTCTTCTTCGTTGCCGTAGTAGGGCGTGAGGTCGAAGCCGCCACCGAACCACCACACCGGCTCTTCGCCTTCTTTTTCGGCGATGAAAAAACGCACGTTGGCGTGGGACGTCGGCACGTGTGGGTTGTGCGGATGAATCACAAGCGACACGCCCAGGGCTTCAAACCCGCGACCGGCCAGCTCGGGGCGATGCGCACTGGCTGACGGTGGGAGGCCGCTGCCGAACACGTGGGAAAAGTTAACGCCGCCCTTTTCGATGACCGAGCCGTTCTCGATCACACGGGTGCGACCGCCGCCGCCGGCAGGCCGGGTCCAGGCGTCTTCGATAAAGCGAGTGTCCGTCTCGAAGGTTTCCAGGGCGCTGCAAATGCGGTCTTGCAGGTCGAGCAGGTAGGCTTTGACAGCCTCGGTGCGAGTAGTCATGACATCACCTTGAATCGGGCAAAGCTACGCGAAGCCACAGGGCGTCGGCGGCAAATGGGCGCACAGGATACCACTGCGCTTAGATAGCACTGCAGATAGCACTGCACTTAGGAGCGCCACAGTTGACGAAGATCAAGCTTAGGAGTCCGATAGGGGGCTACGCGAATTCGACCTCAGGAGAAGTGCAGATGGCCAAACGTATCCAGTTCAGCGCCCATGGCGGCCCCGACGTACTTGAATATGTGGACTACACACCGGCAGAGCCGGGCCCGCAGCAGGTTCGAGTGCGTAACGAGGCGATTGGCCTGAATTTCATCGATACCTATTTCCGCAGTGGCCTTTACGCGCCGCCGGCCCTGCCATCGGGGCTGGGCGCAGAAGGCGCCGGGGTGGTTGATGCGGTGGGCAGCGAAGTCACGCAATTTAAAGTCGGCGATCGCGTGGCCTACGGCAGCGGCCCGCTCGGGGCCTACAGCGAATTGCACGTGCTGCCTGCCGCCAACCTGGTACACCTGCCGGACGACATCAGCTTCGAACAAGCCGCCGGCGCCATGCTCAAGGGCCTGACCGTGCAATACCTGCTGCGCCAGACCTATGAGCTCAAAGGTGGCGAGACCATCCTGTTCCACGCCGCCGCCGGTGGCGTGGGCTCCCTGGCCTGCCAATGGGCCAAGGCACTGGGCGTGAAGCTCATCGGTACCGTGAGCTCGCCAGAAAAAGCCGCCCTGGCCAAATCTCTCGGCGCGTGGGAAACCATCGACTACAGCAAGGAAAATGTCGCACAGCGCGTGCTGGAATTGACCGACGGCAAAAAGGTGCCTGTGGTCTACGACGGCGTCGGCAAAGACACCTGGCTGACCTCATTGGACAGCGTGGCGCCACGTGGCCTGGTGGTGAGCTTTGGCAACGCGTCGGGCGCGGTGGATGGGGTGAACCTGGGGATACTCGCGGCCAAAGGCTCGCTGTACGTGACACGGCCGACCCTGGCGACCTACGCCAACAATCCGGCGAACTTGCAGGTGATGGCGGATGATCTGTTTTCGATGATCAAGAGCGGCAAGGTGCGCATTGATATCAACCAGCGGTATTCGCTGGCGGACGCGGCGAAGGCACAGACGGAGTTGTCGGGGCGGCGTACCACTGGGTCGACCATTCTGTTGCCTTGAGGGCCTCTTCGGGGGCGGTGCAACGATTCCACTTGCCCCCCGATAGGCGCGACGCGGTCTCAGGAAGGCCGCACCACCTCACCCGTTGCCAAATCGCGAATCAGGCTCGGGTTCTTGCGCCCACCCAGGGCACCACCCAGAACCAGATCCACCTGCCCGCGAAAGTACTGCTCCACACGAATCCGCGTGCGCGCCGCCGGGCGGCCCTGGGGGTTGGCTGAGGTGGAAATCAACGGTCCCACCAGCGCGCACAAGTCCCGTACCAGCGGATGATCGCTCACCCGTAGCGCCACCGTGTCGTGCACACCGGTGACCCATTCCGGCAACAAATCCTGATGCGGCACCAGCCACGTATTCGGTCCGGGCCAAGTGCTGGCCATGCGTTCGATCCAGGTATCCGGGAAGTCTTCGAACAGAAAGTCGAATTGGCGAATATTGTCTGCCACCAGGATCAGGCCCTTGTCCACCGAACGGTTCTTGATCGCCAGCAGCCGATCCACCGCCTCTTCGTTCCATGGATCGCAACCCAGGCCCCAGACCGCTTCGGTTGGATAGGCAATCACCGCGCCTGCGCGAATTTCTCGTGCGGCTTCCAGCACACGCCACCTGTTGACCATTATTTACTCTCCGGACTAAAGCTCTGGGCAGTTTACCGATCTTCTTTACAAAACCTAGTTCCAAAAAGCTGGCCGCTACAAAAGCTGGCCACGCGCAAGCCAGCGCCCGCTTTCGCAGATCACCAGGCCTTCAAGTTCCAACTCCGTGAGGGTCGCCAACACCTGGGCCAACGGCCGCCCACTGACCAGCGCCAGGGCTTCGCTGGTATGGGGCGCCGCGTGCAACAGCGCCACCAACGGATGTATCACAGGCATCGGCGCCGGGCGCGACAATGCCTGCCAACCACGCAAGCCTTCGAGGATGTGTTCAATGGTTTCCACCAGCATCGCACCATCACGGATCAACTGGTGACACCCCTTGGCCCCGGGATGATGGATGGAGCCCGGGATTGCATACACCTCGCGCCCTTGCTCGGCCGCGAGCTTGGCAGTGATCAGCGAGCCGCTGGCCATGCTGGCCTCCACCACCAGCACGCCCAGGGACAGGCCGCTGATGATGCGGTTGCGCCGGGGGAAGTTACCGGCCTGGGGCGCGGCGTCCAGCGGAAACTCGGAAACCACTGCGCTGCCTTGGGCAATCATCGCCGCCGCAAGCCGTCGATGGCGCTGTGGATAAAGATTTTCCAGGCCCGTGCCGAGTACGCCGATTGTATGCCCCCCCACATCCAAAGCGGCTTGATGGGCCGCACCGTCGATACCCAGCGCAAGGCCACTGGTGATGACAAAACCGGCGCTCGCCAGGCTGCGGGAAAATGCAGCGGCCGTGTCCATGCCGGGGCGGGATGCACGGCGGCTGCCGACCATCGCCAGTTGCGGTTTTTCCAGGATCCCGGGGTCGCCGGCGACAAATAAAAGCGGCGGGGCGTCATCTATCTGGGCGAGCAGTGCCGGGTACTCAGGTTGGTCCCACATCAGCAAATGCTGGTCCGGACGTTCCAACCAGGCCAACGCCTCACTGGCACCGTCGCGGATCTCATGGCTACGGCGGGCATCGGCGCTGATGGGTGACAACCCCAAGGAGCGCCACGCGCTGGCCGGGGCGCCGATGGCCTTTGAAGCGCTGCCGAACGCTTCGATCAACAACCGAAAACGCTTCGGGCCTACCTCCGGCAGCCTGTGCAGGCGTAGGCGGGCTTCCAGTTCTGAAGGGGAAATTTCATTGCAGTTTTTCGAAAGCATCTGATCATCCTTGACCGGAACAAGCTGTGGATAACTCTGTTGGTAACTTATTTAGCAGGCTATTTATTACGGTCGAGGGGCAGTCTCGAAACGGGGGGATAAGTAGCGATTTCCTCATGGGGTGAATCTCCTTTATTATGTGCGTTCGCGTGAAATGCCAGGGCCTTCGCGGCTTTCGGGCGTTTCACACCGGCCGTATGGGTCCATTCCCACCGCCGATTTGCCTTTACCTCACATGTGCAGCAATTACGCTTATGGCTATTTTGAACATCCTCGAATTCCCCGACTCGCGCCTGCGCACAATCGCCAAGCCGGTGGCCGTAGTGGACGACAAGGTTCGTCAGCTGGTCGATGACATGTTTGAAACAATGTATGAAGCGCCTGGTATCGGCCTCGCCGCCACCCAGGTCAATGTGCATCTGCGCGTCGTGGTCATGGACCTGTCGGAAGATCGCAGCGAACCGCGGGTGTACATCAACCCCGAGTTCGAACCGCTGACCGACGAGATGGGCGAATACCAGGAAGGCTGCCTCTCGGTACCGGAGTTCTACGAGAACGTCGAGCGCCCGCTGCGCGTGAAGATCAAGGCCCTCGACCGCGATGGCAAGCCGTTCGAACAGATTGCCGAAGGCCTGCTGGCCGTGTGCATCCAGCACGAATGCGACCACCTCAACGGCAAGCTGTTTGTCGATTACCTGTCCACGCTCAAACGCGACCGGATCAAGAAGAAGCTGGAAAAAAAGCATCGCCAGCAAGCTTGATGCCCTCCTTCCAAAGGCTTGCTGCGGCAAGCCTTTTTCTTTTGTGACTGCTTTTAACCGAGACCTCCCATGACCGAGCCATTGCGCATTGTTTTTGCCGGCACGCCTGAATTTGCCGCCGAACACCTCAAGGCCCTGCTTGCCAGCCCTTATGACATCGTCGCGGTGTACACCCAGCCGGATCGCCCGGCCGGTCGCGGGCAAAAACTGATGCCAAGCCCGGTCAAGCAGTTGGCGCTTGAGCACAACATCCCCGTGCTGCAACCGCCGACCCTGCGCAACGCCGAGGCCCAGGCTGAACTGGCGGCGCTGCAACCGGACTTGCTGGTGGTGGTGGCCTACGGTTTGATCCTGCCCCAGGTCGTGCTGGATATTCCACGCCTGGGCTGTATCAACAGCCACGCCTCACTGCTGCCACGCTGGCGCGGTGCGGCGCCGATCCAGCGTGCCGTGGAGGCAGGCGACAGCGAAAGCGGCGTGACGGTGATGCGCATGGAGGCGGGTTTGGACACCGGCCCGATGCTGCTCAAAGTCACCACCCCGATCACGGCCGCAGACACCGGTGGCAGCCTGCACGACCGCCTCGCCGAGATGGGCCCGCCCGCCGTGATCCAGGCCATTGCCGGTCTCGCCGCTGGCACCCTGCAAGGTGAGGTGCAGGACGACAGCCTGGCCACCTACGCCCACAAGCTGAACAAGGACGAAGCCCGCATCGACTGGAGCCGCCCGGCTGTGGAGCTGGAACGCCTGGTGCGTGCCTTCAACCCGTGGCCGATCTGCCACAGCACCCTCAATGGCGAGGCCTTGAAAGTGTTGGCCGCGACCTTGGTCGACAGCAAAGGCACACCCGGTGAAATCATCGGTGCCAGCAAGGAGGGGCTGCTGGTCGCTTGCGGCGAACAGGCGCTGTGCCTGACCCGTCTGCAATTGCCCGGTGGCAAGGCGCTTAGTTTCAGCGATTTGTACAACAGTCGCCGTGAGAAATTTTCCCTGGGCACGATCCTCGGGGTGGCAACCCAATGAACCCACGTCTGGCCGCCGCCAAGGCCCTGGCCGCCGTAATCAACGGCAAGGCTTCGCTGAACAGTTCGCTGCCCACGCAGTTGGACAAGGTCGAAGACCGCGATCGTGGTTTCACCCAGGACCTGGCCTTCGGCACCGCCCGCTGGCAACCACGGTTGTCGGCGCTGGCAGCCAAGCTGCTGCAAAAACCGTTCAAGGCGGCCGATGCTGATGTCGAGGCGCTGCTGCTGGTCGGTCTCTATCAGCTGCTCTACACCCGCGTGCCGGCCCACGCCGCCATCGGTGAAACCGTCGGTTGCGCCGACAAGCTGAAAAAAACCTGGGCCAAGGCCCTGCTCAATGCGGTACTGCGCCGCGCCCAGCGCGAAAGCGAAGCGCTGCTGGCCGAGTTGGAACATGACCCGGTGGTGCGCACCGCTCACCCGCGCTGGCTGCAAAAATCCCTGAAGGCCTTCTGGCCCGAGCAATGGGAAGCCATTTGCGCGGCCAACAACGCGCACCCACCGATGATCCTGCGGGTCAACCGCCGCCATCACCGCCGTGATGCGTATCTGCACTTGCTGACGAGCGCAGGTATTAACGCTACGCCCTGCGTGTACAGCAGCGACGGCATTGTGCTGGAAGCGGCCACCGACGTGCGCAGCCTGCCGGGCTTCGCCGAAGGCTGGATCAGTGTGCAGGACGAAGCCGCGCAACTGGCCGCCGACCTGCTCGACCTGGCTCCCGGTCAGCGTGTACTGGACGCCTGCTGTGCTCCAGGCGGTAAGACGTGTCACATCCTCGAAGTTGAAAAGGACCTGGCCGGTGTAGTGGCGGTCGATCTGGAAGCCAAGCGTCTGGTGCGTGTACGGGAGAATCTCGCACGCCTGGGCCTCAGCGCCGAGCTGATCGCTGCCGACGGCCGCGACACCGCCACCTGGTGGGACGGCAAACCGTTCCAACGCATCCTGCTTGACGCGCCGTGTTCCGCCACCGGTGTGATCCGCCGTCACCCGGACATCAAGCTCACCCGCCAACCCGACGACATCACCGCCCTGGCGGTGCTGCAAGGCGAACTGCTCGACGCACTGTGGCCGACCCTCGAAGTCGGCGGCATCCTGCTTTACGCCACCTGCTCCACCTTGCCCACCGAAAACACCGAGGTGATCGAAGCCTTTCTCGCCCGCACCAGCGGCGCGCGGGAACTGGACCTCGCCACGGCAGCTGGTATCAAACAGCCCCATGGCCGCCAGTTACTCGCGCAGGAAGGCGGGCATGATGGTTTCTACTACGCCAAACTGATCAAGATCGCCGCCGCGCGCGGCTGAACGGGTTTAAGGGAGTGACCGGATGAAAATCATCATCCTTGGAGCAGGGCAGGTTGGCGGCACACTGGCCGAACATTTGGCCAGTGAAGCCAATGACATCACCGTGGTCGACACCGATGCCGAGCGCCTGCGCAACCTGGGCGACCGCCTGGATATCCGCACCGTACAAGGCCGGGCGTCGTTTCCCACCGTGCTGCGTCAGGCGGGTGCCGACGACGCCGACATGCTGGTCGCGGTCACCAACAGCGACGAGACCAATATGGTCGCCTGCCAGGTCGCCCACACCCTGTTCCACACCCCGACCAAGATCGCCCGGGTGCGTGAAGCCGCCTACCTGACCCGCGCCGGCCTGTTCGATAACGACGCCATCCCCGTGGACGTTCTGATCAGCCCGGAACAGGTCGTCACCCACTACATCAAGCGCCTGATCGAAATCCCGGGCGCCTTGCAGGTGATCGACTTCGCCGGCGGCAAGGCGCAACTGGTGGCGGTGAAGGCCTACTACGGTGGACCGCTGGTGGGTCAGCAATTGCGTCAACTGCGTGAACACATGCCGAATGTGGAAACCCGCGTAGCCGCGATTTTCCGACGTGACCGGCCGATCCTGCCCCAGGGCGATACGGTGATCGAGGCCGATGACGAAGTATTCTTCATCGCTGCCAAAGCGAATATTCGTGCCGTCATGAGTGAAATGCGTCGGCTCGATGAGAGCTACAAACGCATCGTCATCGCCGGCGGCGGGCAGATTGGCGAGCGCCTGGCCGAAGCGATCGAGAGTCGCTACCAGGTGAAAATCATCGAGATGAGCCCGGCACGCTGCCGGCATTTGTCCGACACCCTGGACAGCACGGTCGTACTGCAAGGCAGTGCCTCGGACCGCGACCTGCTGATGGAAGAAAACATCGCCGACGCGGATATCTTCCTGGCCCTGACCAACGATGACGAGGCCAACATCATGTCGTCCTTGCTGGCCAAGCGGCTGGGGGCCAAGAAGGTCATGACCATCATCAACAACCCGGCCTATGTCGACCTGATCCAGGGCGGCGATATCGACATCGCCATCAGCCCGCAACTGGCCACCATCGGCACCTTGCTTGCCCACGTGCGCCGGGGCGATATCGTCAGCGTGCACTCCCTGCGCCGGGGGGCGGCGGAGGCCATCGAGGCGATTGCCCACGGTGATTCGAAGTCGAGCAAAGTGATCGGCAAGGCCATCCGCGATATAGGCCTGCCGCCGGGCACCACCATTGGCGCAATCATTCGTGATGAGGAAGTGATCATCGCCCACGACGACACGGTGATCGCCACGGGTGACCACGTGATCCTGTTCCTGGTGGATAAAAAACATATCCGCGATGTGGAGAAGCTGTTCCACGTGGGATTGAGCTTTTTCTGATCAACCGGAGTGACCGACATGCTCGAATCCCTGGAAAAAATGCTCGCCAAGGGTGTGGATAATTCCCTGCTGCGCTTTGGGCTGGGCAAGGGTTATCTGGACCTGAAGGACAATGCCAAGGCGGCGGAGCATTTGCACAAATGCGTCGAGTTCGATCCGAAGTATTCGGCGGCGTGGAAGTTGTTGGGCAAGGCGCAGCTGGGGCAGGGTGATAACGCCGCGGCGCGACAGGCGTGGGAGAAGGGCATCGAAGCGGCCCAGGCCCATGGCGACAAGCAGGCCGAGAAAGAAATGACGGTGTTCCTGAAGAAACTCGACCGCCAAAGCTAAGCAGATCGAAAATGTGGGAGGGGGCTTGCTCCCGATAGCAGTGTGTCAGCCAATGCATAGTTGACTGAACCACCGCTATCGGGGCAAGCCCCCTCCCACATTTAGTCAGCAGTGGGTCAGTACCACCGCTCTTCACCCGGCGGGCGTTTCTTGAAGCGCTTCATGCTCCACATGTACTGGCTCGGGTAGGCGCCGACATAACGCTCCACCACTTTGCTCATCGCCGCGCAGGAGGTGGCGGTGTCGGTGCTGTACATGTCTTCCGGCGCCGCTTCCAGGATCACTTTGTAGCCCGAACCGTCCGGCAGCCGCAGCGCATGCAGGAACACCCCCACGGCCTTGTGGCCGGCGAGCATGTTCGGCACGAACTTGCTGGTGAGCGCCTGGGTGGCGAAGAACGGCACGAAGATCCCTGCGGACTCGGCCGGCTCCGGGTCGGCCGGAATACCCACCTGGCCGCCCTTGCGCACTTCCTTGATCACACTGAGGATGCCTTCCTTGGTGGACGCCGCCACGCGGTTACCCAGTTGTACGCGCTGCTTGCGCAGCAACTCGTCCACCGCCTTGAGCTTGGGCGGGCGGTAAAAAATGATCGGTTTGCACTGGCTGCAATAGAAGTGGTTCAACACCTCCCAGTTGCCCAGGTGGCTGGTGATGCCGACCACACCTTTGCCCGAGGCCAGGGCTTCGTGCAGCACCTCAAGGCCTTCGACTTCACGCACCAGGTCGATGGAGCGCTGGGCCGGCCAGATCCAGGCGCAGGCGCTTTCGGTAAGGGACTTGCCGATGTCCTTCAGGCTCTGGCCAACCAGGCGCTCGCGCGCGGCGGGGTCCATGTCCGGGAAGCATTTAGAGAGGTTGATCCGCACCGTGTCACGGGAGCGGTTAGGGGTTTTCCACATGATCCAGCCGATGGCCGTGCCGACCGCTTGAACCGCGCGCCAGGGCAATAGGGCAAACAACCGAAGAGCGCCTACCAGCAAGGCGCCTTTAAACTTTTCCACAGGTCACTCCTGATCGTGTGTGGTGCGCAAAGCCGCCATTCTAACCGGCGTTGGCCAAGTCCGCGTAACGGTCGCAGTCCTGGGTGTGGTCCATGACCATGCCCGAGGCCTGCATGAACGCGTAACAGATGGTCGGGCCGACAAAGGTGAAGCCGGCTTTCTTGAGTGCTTTGCTCATGGCTTCAGCCTCCGGCGTAATCGCAGGCACTTCGCTGCGGTCCTTGAAATGGTTGACCTTGGGCACGCCGCCGACAAACGACCAGAGCCACCCCACCGGATCTTCAAGCGCCAGCCAGGCTGCGGCGTTGCGCCGGGTGGCGTTGAGCTTGAGGCGGTTACGCACAATGCCAGGGTCAAGCATCAGCGCTTCGATCTCGGCATCGGTCAGCTGTGCCAGACGCCGGGCATCAAAACCAAACAAGACCTTTCGATAATGCTCGCGTTTGCGTAAAACGGTGATCCAGGACAGGCCCGCCTGGAACCCTTCGAGCAAAAGCAACTCGAACAAACCCTGCGCATCGCGCAGCGGCGTTCCCCACTCCTGATCGTGATAAGCCATGTACAGCGGATCTTCAGAACACCAAAAGCAGCGTGGCATAAGGCTCCAGGGGATGGTGGCGCGGCCGAATCGGGTATACTCCCGCTCTTTAAATCGCAGCCCAAGTAACAGGTGAATTTCGTGAGCCAGCCTACGCCAGCCGTGCGTACCTTCCAAGACTTGATCCTCGCCCTCCAGCAATACTGGGCCGAGCAAGGTTGTGTGGTACTTCAGCCCTACGATATGGAAGTAGGCGCCGGCACTTTCCACACCGCTACATTCCTGCGGGCCATCGGCCCGGAAACCTGGAACGCCGCTTATGTGCAGCCCAGTCGTCGCCCGACTGACGGCCGCTACGGCGAAAACCCGAACCGTCTGCAGCACTACTATCAGTTCCAGGTAGTCCTGAAGCCGAACCCGGACAACTTCCAGGAACTGTACCTGGGCTCGCTCAAGCACGTGGGCCTCGACCCGCTGGTGCACGACATCCGTTTCGTCGAAGACAACTGGGAGTCGCCCACCCTCGGCGCCTGGGGCCTGGGCTGGGAAGTCTGGCTCAATGGCATGGAAGTCACCCAGTTCACCTACTTCCAACAGGCCGGTGGCATCGAGTGCTACCCGGTGACCGGCGAGATCACCTACGGCCTCGAGCGCCTGGCCATGTACCTGCAGGGCGTGGATTCGGTCTACGACCTGGTGTGGGCTGACGGCCCGTTCGGCAAAGTGACCTATGGCGATGTGTTCCACCAGAACGAAGTGGAGCAATCGACCTACAACTTCGAACACGCCAACGTCGACAAGCTGTTCGAACTGTTCGACTTCTATGAAAGCGAAGCCAAGCGCCTGATCGAACTCGACCAGCCGCTGCCGTTGCCGAGCTATGAAATGGTGTTGAAGGCCTCCCATACCTTCAACCTGCTGGACGCCCGCCGTGCCATCTCGGTAACCGCGCGCCAGCAATACATCCTGCGTGTACGCACCCTGGCGCGTTCCGTCGCCCAAGCCTACCTGCTGGCTCGCGCCAAGCTGGGCTTCCCGATGGCCACCCCGGACCTGCGTGATGAAGTGTTGGCTAAGCTGGAGGCTGCACAATGAGTGCTCAAGATTTCCTGGTTGAACTGGGCACCGAAGAGCTGCCACCCAAGGCACTCAATACCCTGGCCGATGCGTTCCTGGCCGGTATCGAAAAAGGCCTGCAGAGCGCCGGCCTGAAGTTTGAAGCGAAGAAAGTCTACGCCGCGCCGCGCCGCCTGGCCGTGTTGCTGACCGCGCTGGAAACCCAGCAGCCGGACCGCAGCATCAACCTCGACGGCCCGCCACGCCAGGCGGCTTTCGACGCCGAAGGCAACCCGACCCAAGCCGCACTGGGCTTCGCCAAGAAGTGCGGTGTGGAGCTGAGCGAGATCGACCAGAGCGGTCCGAAACTGCGTTTCAGCCAGGTCATCACAGGCAAGCCCACCGCCAGCCTGTTGCCGACCATCGTCGAAGACTCCCTGAACGACCTGCCGATTCCCAAGCGCATGCGCTGGGGCGCGCGCAAGGAAGAGTTCGTACGCCCGACCCAGTGGCTGGTGATGCTGCTCGGTGACCAGGTCATCGATTGCACCCTCCTCGCCCAGAAAGCTGGCCGTGATTCCCGTGGCCATCGCTTCCACCATCCACAAGCGGTGCGCATCACTTCGCCGGCTAACTATGCCGCCGATCTGCGTGCTGCCTACGTGCTGGCCGATGCCAACGAGCGTCGCGAGCTGATCAGCAAGCGCACCGAAGAACTCGCCCGCCTGCAGGAAGGCACCGCCATCGTGCCGCCAAGCCTGCTCGACGAAGTGACCGCGCTGGTTGAATGGCCGGTGCCGCTGGTGTGCTCGTTCGAAGAACGTTTCCTCGATGTGCCGCAGGAAGCGCTGATCACCACCATGCAGGACAACCAGAAGTATTTCTGCCTGCTGGACGTGGACGGCAAGTTGCTGCCGCGCTTTATCACCGTGGCCAACATCGAAAGCAAGGACCCGCAGCAGATCATCGCCGGTAACGAGAAAGTCGTGCGTCCGCGCCTGACTGACGCCGAGTTCTTCTTCAAGCAAGACAAGAAGCAGAAACTCGAAGACTTCAACCTGCGCCTGCAGAACGTGGTATTCCAGGAAAAACTCGGCAGCGTCTACGACAAGGCCGTGCGCGTTTCCAAGCTGGCGGCCTACATTGCCCCACGCATCGGCGGTGATGCCGCCTGGGCTGCGCGTGCAGGCTTGCTGTCCAAGTGCGACCTGGCCACCGAAATGGTCGGCGAGTTCCCGGAGATGCAGGGCGTTGCCGGTTACTACTACGCCCTCAACGATGGCGAGGCGGACGATGTCGCGCTGGCGCTGAACGAGCAGTACATGCCGCGTGGCGCCGGCGCCGAGCTGCCGACCACCCTGACCGGTGCGGCCGTGGCCATCGCCGACAAGCTGGATACCCTCGTCGGTATCTTCGGTATCGGCATGCTGCCTACCGGTAGCAAAGACCCGTATGCCCTGCGTCGCGCGGCCCTCGGCGTGCTGCGTATCCTGATCGACAAGAAGCTCGACCTCGACCTGACCCAGGCCGTGGTGTTCGCGGTCGGCCAGTTCGGTGGCAAGGTCAAGCAAGCCGGCCTGGCCGAGCAAGTGCTGGAGTTCGTGTTCGACCGCCTGCGTGCGCGTTATGAAGACGAAGGCGTGGACGTTTCCGTCTACCTGTCGGTACGTGCCCTGCAACCGGGTTCGGCACTGGACTTCGATCAGCGCGTACAAGCCGTACAGGCGTTCCGTAAGCTGCCGGAAGCCGACGCCCTGGCCGCTGTGAACAAGCGAGTGTCGAACCTGCTGGGCAAGGCCGAAGGCCTGGGCAACGCCGATGTCGACCCAGGCCTGTTTGCCGACGCCAAGGAGTTCTCGCTGAACTCAGCCATTGCCAAGGCAGAGAACGCGGTGAAGCCGCTGATCGCCGAACGCAATTACGCCGAAGCCCTGGCACGCCTGGCGACCTTGCGTGAGCCGGTGGATGCGTTCTTCGAAGCGGTGATGATCAATGCC
The DNA here is from genome assembly GCF_052112325.1 of Pseudomonas sp. Yb2C2. Taxonomy (NCBI): domain Bacteria; kingdom Pseudomonadati; phylum Pseudomonadota; class Gammaproteobacteria; order Pseudomonadales; family Pseudomonadaceae; genus Pseudomonas; species Pseudomonas sp. Yb2C2. Next base: position 107,467 of record NZ_JAVAJK010000005.1, read on the forward strand.
GAAGATGCCGGCGTGCGGAAAAACCGCTACGCCATGCTGGCGCGTCTGCGTGGCCTGTTCGTCAACATCGCTGACATTTCGACGCTGAGCTGACCATGTTGAAACTGCTGATTCTCGATCGGGACGGGGTGATCAACTACGACTCCGACGCTTACATCAAGTCGGTGGCGGAATGGATTCCACTGCCCGGTTCGATCGAGGCCATCGCGCAGTTGAGCAAAGCCGGCTGGACGGTGGCCATCGCCACCAACCAGTCCGGCATCGCCCGCGGCTATTACGACATCGCCACCCTGGACGCCATGCACGCGCGCTTGCGCACCCTGGTGGCGGAGCAGGGCGGGGAAGTGGGGCTGGTGGTGTACTGCCCTCACGGGCCGGATGAGGGATGCGATTGCCGCAAACCCAAGCCTGGCATGTTGAAAATCATTGCAGAACATTACAAGGTGCCCTTGGCTGGGATATGGTTCGTCGGGGACAGCCTCGGTGACCTGGAGGCGGCCAAAGCCGTCGACTCTCAGCCAGTTTTGGTAAAGACCGGGAAAGGCGAAAAGACCCAGGCGAAAAACCTGCCGGTAGGCACCTTGATTTTTGACGATCTGGCGGCGGTTGCCGCAGAACTTATCAACAACTAGCCGCCTTCGACTTCCTGGCCAAGGACTGTTCGGGAGTGCGCTTTTAACAGGCGGGCCATGTCCCGCAACGGTAAATGCCGCCATGTCGATTTTGCAGGCCATCAGAACCTTTTTCTTTTACCTGCTGCTGGGCACCAGTTCGTTTCTCTGGTGCACCCTGAGCTTTTTTATTGCGCCGTTCCTGCCGTTCAAGGCGCGCTATCGCTTTATCAACGTCTATTGGTGCCGCTGCGCGTTGTGGCTGACCAAGGTGTTCCTGAACATTCGCTTCGAGATCAAGGGCGCTGAAAACGTACCGGACCAGCCGTGTGTGATTCTGTCGAACCACCAGAGCACCTGGGAGACCTTCTTCCTCTCGGCTTACTTCTCGCCATTGAGCCAGGTGCTCAAGCGCGAGCTGTTGTACGTGCCGTTCTTCGGCTGGGCCATGGCCATGTTGCGCCCGATCGCCATCGACCGTGACAACCCCAAGGCGGCGCTCAAGCACGTCGCCAAGAAGGGCGATGAACTGCTCAAGGATGGCGTGTGGGTGCTGATCTTCCCGGAAGGTACGCGGGTACCCTTTGGGACAGTAGGCAAGTTCTCTCGCGGCGGTACCGCATTGGCAGTCAACGCCAACCTGCCGGTGCTGCCGATTGCGCATAACGCTGGCAAGTTCTGGCCGAAGGCGGGCTGGGCAAAACGCGCGGGCACCATCACTGTGGTGATAGGCGAGCCAATGTACGCAGAAGGGGAAGGCCCACGCGCCATTGCCGCGCTGAATGACCGTGCCCAGGCATGGAATGAAGCGCAGCAGCGGGCCATGGGTTCCCTGCCGCCGGAGCCGATTGTGGTGGAGACGCCGGTGGTATGAGCGTCTGTGGATAACCTGTGTACGCTTTGTTGGCGAATTGGCTTTTTTTGTTCCTAATAAGTTGATTTAGTTAGATATTTCCAAATCCATCAAAACCGCAAAAAACGTGCATAAGTTTTTTCCGCATTAAAAAACCGGTCCTTGAGACCGGTTTTTTATGCACAGCACAAAGGTACGTTTTAGCCGTCGTCCAGCAAGGGCAGCTGCAGGCTGAAAGAGGTGCCTTTGCCCACGGTGCTTTCACACTCGATACGGCCCCCATGACGCTCCACCACCGCCTTGACCATGCTCAGTCCCAACCCCAGCCCTTCGCTGCCTTGGGCCGAGTCAAAGCGTTTGTACTGGCTGAACAGTTCAGGCAAATCCTCGGCGGCTATCCCTGGGCCCTGGTCGCTGATGCGGCATTCCAGCCAGCCTTGCGCGCTGCTGTGTCGCAGCCGGACAGTGGTACCGGACGGGGAATATTTGATCGCGTTCTCCAGCACATTGAACAATGCGCGGGTGAGCAGCGATTGATCGGCTGACACCATCCCTTCGTCGGCCTCGTCCAGATCGTGGACCAGGTGAATCCCCTTGAGCTGGGCGATCACGGCCACTTGATCAAAGGCATCCATTACCAGCATGGCGAACAGCGTAGGCTCGAACTGGTAGCCATCGGCCTCAGCCCTCGCCAGTTGCACAAATGATTCGGTCAGGCTCAAGGCGCGGCGTACTTGTTGCTCTATCTGGGCAAATATCGGCGACTCACTGCCGTGCACATCCAACAGGGCGAGGATCGCCGAGTGGGGTGCACGCAAGTCGTGAGAGAGGAAACGCAGCATGGTTTCCCGATGCTGCTGGGCCTCGCGTTCCTTGCTCAGATCAGTAAGGCTCAACAGCCAGCCAAGCGCGACATCCCCTTCGGCCGGCAGCAAGGGGGCAAGTTCCATGCGCAGGCTGCGTTGATGGATATCACGAAACTCAACGAGTTCCAGTGTCGAGAGGGGGGGGCGTACGCCATTGTGCAGCGGTGGATAACCCAGGTCGGCCAGTTGCTCCAGAAGGTTATGGTTGATCAAGTCATTGCCGAACACTTCCCGGGCGATGCGGTTGGCCAACAGGACATTACCCTGGGTGTCTGTGATCAACGTCGCCACCGGCAGGCATTCCAATCCATCGGCCATAAACCGTCGGGTGTCCCGCGTACGACTGACGGCTTGCTCCAAGGCAAAGATACGGCCCTGCAATACGTCACCCTTATTGGCGGGTGCACGGCGGCGCTCGGGCAAGACTTTGGGTTCGTTATCCAGGCGCGTCAATTCCCAGCCGAAGTAGGCCAGGATCACGCTGAGACGCCGCCAGTTCCAGATCAGATAGCTGAGCAGCAAACCGATCAAGCAGGCCGCAGGCGACCACCAGTAGCCCAGGCGCAACAAGGCCGCTGAACCCACCAAGGCCATGCACATGCACCCCAGGGTCATCCACAGCGCATAGCGTGGGCGGTAGAGCAGCAGGCCCAGCAACATCGCCACCAGGGACGTTGCGATCAGTGCGGCCAGCCAGCCGGGCAAGTCCACAATACTTCGATCTTGCAGCAAGCCATTGAGCACATTGGCCTGGATCTCCACACCCGCTGTGGTGCCGGCCATAGGAGAGAGCGGTGTGACAAAGCGATCGCCCATGCCCGACGCTGTCGCCCCCACCAGAATCAGACGGCCCCGCAACCGCTCGGGAGGGACCTCACCACGTAATACGCTGACATAAGACACGCTCGGGAAATGGGTGTCGACAGCAATAAACGGGATACGGACCGCATGCTCCCGGTGCCAATCCTGGGTGATCGATGGCAGAGGTTCCCCGGGCATCTCGGCCGATTGCCCGCTCATCGCGAAAGCCAGCCACGCTAACTGAAGCGCCGTGGCACCGGCTGGCCCCTCCCGCATATACAGCCTGCGGACCACGCCATCGCTATCCGCCTCCACATTGATATGCCCGACACCCTTGGCACATTTGAGCAGTGACAGCATTTGTGCCCCAGACTGGCTGTAGCTGGCCGAATCGTCACGAGCCAAGGGCAACAATACGTTGCCGGCGTTGCACACCGCGTCGACCAGGCGCTTGTCATTGACCGGGTTACCGGGCTCGCTGAAGATCACATCAAACAGGATACCGGCCGGCTGCGCCGCGCTCAGGCGATCGATCAGGTCGGCGTGCACACTACGCGGCCAGGGCCACTGGCCGAGTTTCTTCAGGCTAGGGTCATCGATGGTCACCAGCAGGATGCGCGGATCCACCGGCAGGGGCGCCAGACGTCGAAGGCTGTCGTATAGCGGGTTGTTCAAGGCCAGGCCAGGACTCATCGAGAGGTAGGCAGTGATTGGCAACAGCAGCAAACCGATCCATAACCACTCACGTACCAGACCGTGGAACAGGCGCTGGGCATGGGTGGGTTGGCGCTTTTCAGCCTTTCCCCAGAGCGTCATGGATCAACGCGCCTGAGTTGTTGGCGTGCGATAGAAGATGGCATAGACCCCCGATTCCTCCTCAGGCGTTGCACGGCTTAAGCCGACACACGTACGTGATAGAACGACGCGTTGAGCCCAGTGAAGCTCATTTTCGACGCGGTGGAAAAAAATTCCTGCTGGATGTTCATAACGGCGGGAATTCCAAAGGGCATCCACTATCGGGGCGCAGGAGTTTACGACAGCGCACGCGTCGGCTGATCCTTTTCCTTAACGCCTGGAGCCGGTATCTTTCCCACATAGGTATGGAGAGCTTTCAATGGCGTATTCGCTTATTGATCCCAGCGTACCGAGAGATCCAAGGGGTCGACGAACCTGAGCACAATTCTTCAGATTCATTGACCGGCATCTGCGCAGTACGTGCCCTTCAATACGACTGCCGTACTCTTCGAGAAGAAAGGACCCACCCATGCGTGTCGCAATACTGGATGACGAACCCGCTGAATTGCGACGGGTGGAACAGACACTGCGACAAATCCCCAGCACCGCCGAACAACCCTGGACACTGCATTGCTTCGAGCGCGGCGAAGACCTGCTGCGTCAGTTGCGTCGGGAGACCTTCGACCTGCTGATACTCGACTGGCAACTGCCCGACATCACCGGTATTGCCTTACTGCGCTGGACCCGTGAACACATGGAGTCGCCACCGGCAGTCATCATGCTCACCAGCCGTGATGCCGAAAGCGATATCGTCAGCGCATTGAACAGCGGGGCCGACGACTACGTCAGCAAACCCTTTCGTCCTAACGAACTGAAGGCACGAGTGACAGCCGTTCTACGTCGGCATGGCCTGCAGAGATCGGCAACCCCTGAAGTGCAGAGTTTCAACGACCTGACCTTCGACGATGCAGAGTTGACCGTCACACGCGCAGGCAAACCGATCAACCTTACCGAGCGCGAATACCGCCTGGCGAGCTGCTTGTTCGCCAATCTGGCTCGGCCGCTGTCGCGTGAGTATCTTTATGAGCGGTTCTGGACCCATGAAGAAATGGTGTCCTCGCGGCCGCTGGATACGCATATCTATCGGCTACGCAACAAGCTCGGGCTTACCGCTGATAGAGGTTGGCAGTTGTTGACGATCTATGGGTATGGGTATCGATTGGAGAGTGTGGCGGCGGCTTCTTCTCATGGATAAAAAACACGATGTTCCACGTGGAGCATTTTGCGGAAGATGATTTCCACGCAATAAAAAAGGCCAACGCATAACGTTGGCCTTTTTTATTTTGGGCGTCGTACCTGGATCAGAAATCCAGGTTAGACACTGCCAGGGCATTGCTCTCGATGAAGTCACGGCGAGGTTCGACCGCATCACCCATCAGGGTGTTGAAGATCTGGTCTGCGCCAATGGCATCTTCGATGGTTACGCGCAGCATACGGCGCTGGGCTGGGTCCATGGTGGTTTCCCACAGTTGATCCGGGTTCATTTCGCCCAGACCTTTGTATCGCTGGATCGTATGGCGCTTGGTGCTTTCCGCCATCAACCAGTCCAGGGCTTCCTTGAACTCCTTGACCGCTTTCTTACGCTCGCCACGCTGAATATAAGCACCGTCGTCCAGCAGGGTGCTCAGTTGCGCGCCGAGGGTCACAACGGTCTTGTAGTCGTTGCTGCCGAAGAAGTCGCGGTTGAAGGTGACGTAGTTCGACAGGCCGTGGGAGATCAATTCGACCTCTGGCAGCCAGACGTTACGTTCACGGTCTTCACGCAGGCTGGCTTTGTACACCAGGCCGGATTTTTCGACAGTACGCAGGCGTACTTCATATTGGGCCAGCCATTCCTGCATGTGTGCGTGGTCGCCCAACTGCTCCAGGCTTACAGACGGCAGGTAGATGAAGTGCTCGGTTAATTCCTGTGGGTACAGGCGCGACAGGCGCTTGAGTGTCTTCATCACCATACGGAAGTCGTTAACCAGACGCTCCAGCGCCTCACCGGAGATCCCCGGGGCTTCGTCGTTCAAGTGCAGGCTGGCATCTTCCAGGGCCGACTGCGTCATGTACTCTTCCATGGCGTCGTCGTCTTTGATGTACTGTTCTTGCTTGCCTTTCTTCACTTTGTACAACGGCGGCTGGGCGATGTAGATGTAGCCACGCTCGATCAGCTCCGGCAACTGACGGAAGAAGAATGTCAGCAGCAGGGTACGGATGTGCGAACCGTCGACGTCAGCATCGGTCATGATGATGATGTTGTGATAGCGCAGCTTGTCGATGTTGTACTCGTCTCGGCCAATACCGCAGCCCAGTGCCGTGATCAAGGTGCCGACTTCCTGGGAGGAAATCATCTTGTCGAAACGAGCCTTCTCCACGTTGAGGATCTTACCCTTCAACGGCAGGATGGCCTGGGTGCGACGGTTACGACCCTGCTTGGCGGAACCGCCAGCAGAGTCACCTTCCACCAGGTACAGTTCGGAGAGGGCAGGGTCCTTCTCCTGGCAGTCAGCCAGTTTGCCTGGCAAGCCGGCAATATCCAGCGCACCTTTACGGCGGGTCATCTCACGGGCTTTACGCGCCGCTTCACGGGCACGTGCGGCATCGATCATCTTGCCGACAACCAGCTTGGCTTCGTTCGGGTTTTCCAGCAGGAAGTCGGAGAAGTACTTACCCATCTCTTGTTCAACCGCAGTTTTCACTTCGGAAGACACCAGCTTGTCTTTGGTCTGGGAGCTGAACTTAGGGTCCGGCACTTTCACCGAGATGATTGCGGTCAGGCCTTCACGGGCATCGTCACCGGTGGTGGCGACCTTATGCTTCTTCGCCAGGCCTTCGGCTTCGATGTAGGTGTTCAGGTTACGCGTCAGCGCCGAACGGAAACCCACCAAGTGAGTACCACCGTCACGCTGTGGAATGTTGTTGGTGAAGCACAACAGGTTCTCGTTGAAGCTGTCGTTCCATTGCAGGGCGATTTCAACGCCGATGCCGTCTTCACGCTGGATGTTGAAGTGGAACACCTGGTTGACCGCAGTCTTGTTGGTGTTCAGGTATTCAACGAACGCACGCAAGCCGCCTTCGTATTTGAACAGCTCTTCCTTGCCGCTGCGCTCATCCTTGAGGACGATGCCGACACCGGAGTTGAGGAAGGACAATTCACGAATCCGCTTGGCCAGGATGTCCCAGCTGAAGTGGATGTTCTTGAAGGTATCAGCCGAGGGCTTGAAGTGGATCTGGGTACCAGTGGTTTCGCTGTCGCCAACGATTTTCATCGGTTCCTGCGGCACACCGTGGACGTAGGTCTGCTCCCAGATCTTGCCACTGCGGCGAACGGTCAGGATCAGCTCTTCGGAAAGAGCGTTCACCACCGACACACCCACACCGTGCAGACCACCGGAGACTTTATAGGAGTTGTCGTCGAACTTACCGCCGGCGTGGAGCACGGTCATGATGACCTCTGCCGCCGAAACACCTTCTTCTTTGTGCACATCTACCGGGATGCCGCGACCGTTGTCGCGCACAGTAATGGATTCGTCCGGATGGATGATGATGCTGATGTCGTCGCAGTGACCGGCCAAAGCTTCGTCGATGGAGTTGTCGACCACCTCGAACACCATGTGGTGCAGACCGCTACCGTCATCAGTGTCGCCAATGTACATACCGGGACGTTTGCGTACGGCATCCAAACCTTTCAGCACTTTAATGCTGGTCGAGTCGTACGTGTTTTCTTCGCTCATGCCTTCACTCCCGATGGTCGTGGGTCTGGGTGATACGGCCTTGTTCCACGTGGAACAAAGCGACTGGCGTTTCCGTCTGCCAGCCTTCCCTCAATAATTCGTGGTCTACACAGGTGATAAACACCTGGCAGCGTAAGTCTTCCAACAAGCGGCATAACGCACGGCGGTGTTGCTCGTCGAGTTCAGACGGCAAGTCATCCACCAGATAAATACACTGACCACGTCGGGCTTGGCTAACCAGATGCCCCTGGGCGATCCGCAGTGCACACACCACCAACTTCTGCTGGCCGCGGGACAAGATATCCGCAGCATTATGTGCGCCTAATCTAAGACGCAAATCTGCCCGTTGGGGTCCGGCCTGGGTATGGCCAATTTGCTGATCCCGCTGCAGGGACGTCGCGAGCACTGCACTCAGCTCACGGTCTTTGTCCCAGCCACGGTAGTAACTCAGCGTCAGCCCCTCGAGATCCAACAACTCACTCAAGGTCTGCTCAAAGACTGGTTTCAAGGCTTTGATATAGGCGCGGCGGTATTCATCTATTTCATCGCTGGCCAGGCACAATTCCCGGTCCCAGGCCGCTTGCGAAGCGGCGTCAAGTGTACCATGCCGCAGCCATGAGTTCCGCTGCCGCAGGGCCTTCTGCAGGCGCTGCCACGTGGCCATGAATCGCGGTTCCACGTGGAACACTCCCCAGTCGAGAAACTGCCTGCGGATCTTTGGCGCGCCTTCCAACAAGCGGAAGCTGTCAGGATTGATCAGTTGCAACGGCAGGATCTCTGCCAGTTGCGCAGCACTGCGAGCGTTTTGCCCGTCGATGCGAATCTGGAACTCACCGCCGCGATCACGAGAAATCCCCAGGCTGCTGTGCCCACCTTCTGCCAGTTCGACTTGGCCAAATACCGTGCAGGCCAGTTGTTCGTACTGAATCACCGGCAACAAGCGGGCACTGCGAAAGGAACGGGCAAGCCCTAGCAAGTGGATGGCTTCCAGCACGCTGGTTTTGCCACTGCCGTTGGCGCCGTGGAGGATATTGATGCGGGGGGAGGGGGAGAAGGTCACCGGGTGCAAATTGCGCACCGCGGTGACCGAGACGCGACTAAGGGACATCTAGCTTCTGCTGGGCATGATTACAGGCGCATCGGCATAACGACGTAAGCCGAGTCGTCATTATCGGATTCCTGCACCAGGGCGCTGCTGTTGGAGTCGGACAGGATGAGGCGAACCTGTTCGGTGGTCATCACACCCAGCACGTCCAGCAAGTAGCTCACGTTGAAGCCGATTTCCAAAGTGCCGCCGTTGTAATCGACGCCCACTTCCTCTTCCGCTTCTTCCTGCTCCGGGTTATTGGCCTGGATTTTCAACTGACCGTTGGCCAGTTGCAGACGAATGCCCCGGTACTTCTCGTTGGACAGGATCGCAGTACGGCTGAACGCTTCACGCAGGGCCTGGCGATCACCGATCACCAGCTTGTCGCCGCCTTTAGGCAGAACGCGCTCGTAATCCGGGAACTTGCCGTCGACCAGCTTGGAGGTGAAGGTGAACTCGCCGGTGGTCGCGCGGATATGGTGCTGACCCAGCACGATGCTGACATTGCCATCCGGCTCGGTGAGCAGGCGCGCCAGTTCGAGAATACCCTTACGCGGCACGATCACCTGGTGACGGTCAGGTTGACCGATATCGGCGCGCATCGAGCACATCGCCAGACGGTGACCGTCAGTGGCCACGGCGCGAATGATGCCTTCCGATACCTCCAGCAGCATGCCGTTGAGGTAGTAACGTACGTCCTGCTGGGCCATGGCGAAGCTGGTGCGCTCAATCAGACGGCGCAGTTTGCTTTGCTCCAGGCTGCAGGTCAGTGAGCCTGGGCCTTCTTCCACAGTCGGGAAATCATTGGCCGGCAAAGTAGACAGCGTGAAACGACTGCGACCCGCCTTGACCACCAACTTCTGCTCATCAACCTTGATGTCGATCAGCGCGTCGTTCGGCAGGCTTTTGCAGATGTCCATCAGCTTGCGCGCGGGTACTGTAATCTCGCCAGGTTCAGCGGGTTCTTCCAGTTGCACGCGACCGACCAGCTCGACTTCCAGGTCGGTACCGGTCAGGGACAATTGCTGGCCTTCGACCACCAGCAATACGTTGGAGAGCACCGGCAAGGTCTGTCGGCGCTCGACGACGCCTGCGACCAGTTGCAGGGGTTTCAACAGGGCTTCGCGTTGAATGGTGAAATGCATGGTCTAGTCCCTTGCCTTAATAAGCTGCGCTGGTGTCATCAAGTAGTCAGTGTACGCAGCAGGTTCTTGTAGTCCTCGCGAATATCCGCGTCGGATTCCTTAAGTTCGTTGATCTTGCGGCACGCGTGCAAGACCGTGGTGTGGTCGCGGCCGCCAAACACGTCTCCGATTTCCGGCAGGCTATGGTTGGTCAACTCCTTGGAGAGTGCCATGGCCACCTGACGAGGACGAGCCACCGAGCGCGAACGGCGCTTGGACAGCAAGTCGGAAATCTTGATCTTGTAGTACTCGGCCACGGTGCGCTGGATGTTATCCACACTCACCAGTTTGTCCTGCAATGCCAGCAAGTCTTTCAGGGATTCGCGAATCAGCTCGATGGTGATGTCCCGGCCCATGAAGTGAGAGTGCGCGATGACACGCTTGAGCGCACCTTCCAGCTCACGCACGTTGGAACGGATGCGTTGGGCGATGAAAAACGCGGCGTCGTGGGGCAGATCGACTTTCGCCTGATCGGCCTTTTTCATCAGGATCGCTACGCGGGTTTCCAGCTCCGGCGGCTCTACCGCAACGGTAAGGCCCCAACCAAAGCGCGACTTCAAGCGTTCTTCCAGGCCTTCGATTTCCTTCGGGTAACGGTCACTGGTCAGGATGACCTGTTGGCCGCCTTCGAGCAGGGCGTTGAAGGTGTGGAAAAACTCTTCCTGGGAACGCTCCTTGCGCGCGAAGAATTGAATGTCATCGATCAGCAATGCATCAACGGAGCGGTAGAACCGCTTGAACTCGTTGATCGCATTGAGCTGCAGGGCCTTGACCATATCTGCCACGAAACGCTCCGAGTGCAGGTACACAACCTTGGCATTCGGGTTCTTCTTTAATAGGTGGTTACCCACAGCGTGCATCAAGTGGGTCTTACCCAAGCCAACGCCGCCATAAAGGAAGAGCGGGTTGTAACCATGCTTGGGGTTATCGGCGACCTGCCAGGCGGCCGCGCGGGCCAGCTGGTTGGATTTACCTTCGACGAAGTTCTCAAAGGTGAACGTGCGGTTCAGGTAGCTGGTGTGCTTGAGCGCACCTTCGACCTGCACCGTGCGCTGCTCGGCGCGGACCGGAGCCTGCTGGGAACTGGCACCCGCCATCGGATCGAAGCTGTCGCGGGACGGCTCTTCATTGATAGGCGCGTTGTTCTGCGACGAGGATTTCGAAGGCGTCTGGGCAACCGGCGCTGGCGAGTTATTAACAGGCGCCACAGGGGCTTGAGCCTGCGAGGCACTGGCTGCGAGCGGAGCATTCGGTGCAGCACGGGGTGCCGAGCTGCGTTTGCTGCCTATTAATAAGGAGAGCACGGGCGCAAGGCCATTGCCGTGTTCATCGAGCAATTCGAGAACGCGGCTCAGGTACTTCTCGTTGACCCAGTCGAGAACAAAACGATTGGGCGCATAGATACGCAACTCGTCGCCTTCGGCTTCGACCTGTAGCGGGCGGATCCAGGTGTTGAATTGCTGGGCAGGCAGCTCATCGCGCAAAAGCTCCACGCACTGCTGCCAAAGTTCCACTGACACGGATATCCCCTAAGTTGAAAGCCGGTGAGGCAAAAACAGCCGCCATTGTAGCGGCCAGCAGCCCACTTATCCACATGTAGGTTGCTCACAGGCCAGCCAAAATCAATGCCTTAACTGCAAAAAATGCGACAGATGGTCTGTGCATAAGCTCTGTGGATAAGCGGGCCTGAGCTCGTTGTACAAGTGGGGTCGAAAGTCTGTGGGTAACTGACCTGTGGATAACATGCCATTCCACACACAGCTTATCCGACAGCGCAGCACAGGCAGAGCACCGCTTCTCCCCCATGTTGTCATTCTCTGTACAGCACGTGGAATATGGCCTTAAGGCAGTTATCCACAGAGGATGGCCTGCCTAGCTTTTATAAGCTTTACAGAAAAGCTTTAAATAACTTCCTTCTTTATTTTTATATCTATGGCATTGCTCATGGAAGCAGAACGGAAAGAAAAGGTCTGGAGGCCCATAAAGATCTAATTGAAGGAAAAGCTGGTTGGAAATTGACCTAGAGGCTTGCTTTCTCTAGAATCGCCGGTCTCTTAAAACGGGGGCCATTCCGGCCCGTTGTGGACGAACCAGGTAACAACGCCATGAAACGTACTTTCCAACCAAGCACCATCAAACGCGCCCGTACCCACGGCTTCCGTGCTCGCATGGCTACCAAGAACGGCCGTGCTGTCCTGTCGCGTCGCCGCGCCAAAGGTCGTGCGCGTCTGGCAGTTTGATAATCCGGTACTGGTGGTGAGTCAGGACTTCAGTCGGGAAAAGCGTCTGCTAACCCCCCGGCACTTCAAGGCAGTCTTTGACTCCCCCACCGGCAAGGTTCCGGGGAAAAATCTCCTGCTCCTTGCGCGTAACAACGATCTTGATCACCCCCGTCTCGGGTTGGTGATCGGCAAGAAGAGCGTAAAGCTCTCCGTTGAGCGCAATCGCCTCAAGCGTCTGATGCGCGAATCGTTTCGCCTCCACCAGGACACTCTGGTTGGTTGGGATATTGTTATCGTCGCGCGCAAAGGCTTGGGGGATGTAGAAAACCCCGAATTGATTCAGCATTTCGGCAAGCTCTGGAAACGTCTGGCGCGTACCAACAAACCAGCACCAGCAGTCAGCACCGAAACTGTAGGGGTAGACAGCACCGATGCGTAAACTGGCACTCGTTCCGATCCAGTTTTATCGCTATGCCATTAGTCCTCTGATGGCCAGCCACTGTCGTTTCTACCCCAGTTGTTCCTGCTACGCGTTAGAGGCCATAGAAAATCATGGTCTTCTGCGCGGTGGCTGGCTGACCTTTCGTCGTTTAGGTCGCTGTCATCCGTGGAATCCCGGTGGTTATGACCCGGTTCCACCTATCCCTACCTCCCGTTCTTCTTCGATGGCCGAGTAATCATGGATATTAAACGCACGATCCTGATCGTCGCCCTGGCAATCGTGTCCTACGTCATGGTCCTTAAGTGGAACCAGGACTATGGCCAGGCTGCCCTGCCGACTCAGAATGTTGCTGCCAATGCTGTTCCAGCGGGGCTTCCCGATACAGTAAGTGGCACCAATACTGCCGCCAGTGATGACATTCCACGGGCAGCGGGCGAAACAAAAGCACCTGCCGAAGTTGCAGTTGCCGCAAGCACCGACCTCATCCAGATCAAGACGGATGTGTTGGACCTGGCTATCGACCCGCAAGGTGGCGATGTTGCCAAGCTGACACTTCCGCTGTATCCGCGTCGTCAGGATCACCCGGAAATCCCATTCCAGTTGTTCGATAACGGTGGCGAACGTGTTTACCAGGCACAAAGTGGCCTGATCGGTACCAACGGCCCTGATGCGAGTGCAACCGGTCGTCCGATTTTCTCTGCGGAGAAGAAGAGCTATCAACTGGCAGATGGCCAAGACCAACTGGTCGTGGACTTGAAGTTCAGCAAGGACGGCGTCAACTACATCAAGCGCTTCACACTCAAGCGCGGCCTGTACGACATCGTTGTCACCTATTTGATCGACAACCAGAGCGCCCAGCCTTGGACCGGCGCAATGTTTGCGCAGCTCAAGCGTGACGCCAGTTCCGATCCATCGTCCAGCACTGCGACGGGTACCGCGACTTACCTGGGCGCTGCCCTGTGGACAAGTTCGGAGCCGTACAAAAAAGTATCCATGAAAGACATGGATAAAGTGGCCGAAGACAAAACCAAGGCGCCGATCACCTATAACGTGAACGGTGGCTGGGTAGCCTGGCTGCAACACTACTTTGTGACCGCGTGGATTCCTCAGCCCGGCCAGAACAATGCAGTACTGGCGCGCAAGGACAGCAAAGGCAACTACATCATCGGCTACACCGGCCCGGCGTTGACCGTGGCTCCAGGTGCCAAGGCTGAAACCAGCGCTACCCTGTACGCCGGCCCGAAAAGCCAGGCGGTGCTGAAAGAGTTGTCCCCAGGTCTGGAACTGACTGTGGACTACGGCATCCTGTGGTTCATTGCCCAGCCGATCTTCTGGCTGCTGCAACATATCCACAGCATCGTCGGTAACTGGGGCTGGTCGATCATCTTCCTGACCATGCTGATCAAGGGGATCTTCTTCCCACTGTCGGCCGCCAGCTACAAGTCGATGGCGCGTATGCGTGCCGTGGCGCCTAAACTGGCCGCGCTGAAAGAACAACATGGCGATGACCGGCAGAAAATGTCGCAGGCCATGATGGAGCTGTACAAGAAAGAGAAGATCAACCCGCTGGGTGGATGCTTGCCGATTCTGGTACAGATGCCGGTATTCCTGTCGCTGTACTGGGTACTCCTGGAAAGCGTGGAAATGCGCCAGGCACCGTTCATGCTGTGGATAACTGACCTGTCGATCAAAGACCCGTTCTTTATCCTGCCGATCATCATGGGCGCGACCATGTTTATCCAGCAGCGCCTGAACCCGACGCCGCCGGATCCGATGCAGGCCAAGGTGATGAAAATGATGCCAATCATCTTCACCTTCTTCTTCCTGTGGTTCCCGGCTGGCCTGGTTCTGTACTGGGTGGTCAACAACGTGTTGTCGATCTCTCAACAGTGGTACATCACACGTAAAATCGAAGCGGCTACCAAAAAAGCCGAGGCGTAATTTACTCTGTGGATAACCACTCAAGACGCCCCCTAGTGGGGCGTTTTGCTTTCCGTCACTTTTATTCTGGAACCTGCTGATGAGCGCTCCTCGTGAAACCATCGCTGCTGTCGCTACCGCTCAAGGTCGCGGCGGTGTCGGTATCGTTCGTATTTCCGGACCGCTCGCCGGGATGGCCGCGAAGGCCATCAGCGGGCGTGAGTTGAAGCCGCGCTATGCCCATTACGGCCCCTTCCTCGGCTCTGGTGAGGAAGTATTGGACGAAGGCCTGGCCCTGTATTTCCCGGGACCCAACTCCTTCACGGGTGAAGACGTACTGGAATTGCAGGGGCACGGCGGCCCGATCGTTCTGGATATGTTGCTGCAACGCTGCCTGCAGTTGGGTTGCCGCCTGGCTCGCCCGGGTGAGTTCAGTGAGCGGGCATTCCTCAACGACAAGCTCGACCTGGCACAGGCCGAGGCGATTGCCGATTTGATCGAGGCCAGTTCTGCGCAAGCTGCACGCAATGCGCTGCGCTCTCTGCAGGGCGCTTTTTCCCTGCGTGTGCATAACTTGACCGAACAGTTGATCAGCCTGCGCATCTACGTCGAGGCGGCGATTGATTTTCCTGAAGAGGAAATCGACTTCCTTGCCGATGGCCATGTATTGGCGATGCTGGATAAGGTCCGTGATGAGTTATCCACAGTCCTGCGGGAAGCCGGGCAAGGCGCGTTGCTGCGAGACGGGATGACCGTCGTGATCGCTGGGCGTCCCAATGCCGGTAAATCCAGCCTGCTCAATGCGCTGGCGGGGCGTGAAGCAGCCATTGTCACCGAGATCGCCGGCACCACCCGGGATATCCTGCGCGAACATATCCACATCGATGGCATGCCGTTGCACGTCGTCGACACCGCCGGTTTACGCGATACCGATGACCAGGTTGAAAAGATCGGCGTGGAACGCGCGCTCAAAGCCATCGGCGAAGCGGACCGGGTACTGCTGGTGGTGGACGCCACCGCGCCGGAGGCTGTGGATCCTTTTGCATTGTGGCCGGAATTCCTCGAGCAACGGCCGGACCCGGCCAAAGTCACCTTGATTCGTAACAAAGCCGACCTGACGGGTGAAGCCATTGCGATGGAAACCAGCGCTGATGGCCACGTCACTATCAGCCTGAGCGCCAAGTCTGCGGGGGAGGGCCTGGAATTGCTGCGTGAGCATCTCAAGGCCTGCATGGGTTACGAGCAGACGTCGGAAAGCAGCTTCAGTGCGCGCCGCAGGCACCTGGAGGCGCTGCGCCATGCAAGCGCGGCATTGGAGCACGGCCGGGCGCAGTTGACCTTGGCGGGGGCGGGGGAGCTGCTGGCTGAGGATCTTCGCCAGGCGCAGCAGCTGTTGGGAGAAATCACCGGCGCATTCAGCTCCGATGATTTGTTGGGACGGATCTTCTCCAGCTTCTGTATCGGCAAGTAGGAGCAGGCTTGCCAGCGATAGCGGCCTGAAGAGCATTTTGATTCTTCAGGCCATCATCCATCACCAGTTGTACGAAACAGTCCCAAGCAGTGTACGACTGTCACCCCAGTAGCAGCGGCCCGCGTCGTTGCAGCCAGAAACATACTCCTTGTCGAACAGGTTCTTGGCGTTCACGTCCACTGACCAGTGCTTGTCGATCTGATAGCCGACGGCTGCGTCCACCAGAGTGACGCTCCCAGCATCCAGCTTTCCGTACAGGCTTGGCTGGGTGTAAGAAAACGTACTGTCGAAATAGCGCACACCGCCGCCCAGGGACAAGCCCTTGAGTTGGCCATCGAGGAAGCGGTACTTGCCCCACACCGAGGCCTGGTTGCGCGGAACCCCCGTCATCTGATGCCCCTCGACCAGCGAGGTAGCCGAGTCCTTGGTAATACGAGCGTCAGTGTAGGTGTAGGCTGCGGTCACATTCAGGTTGGGCGTGATGTTGCTGTTCACCTCGACCTCGGCCCCTTTGGCCCGGCTTTCGCCCACCTGGCGGTAGCTGTTGGTGGTGGCGTCGAGGTAGGTGTCATCTTCCTTGCGCAAGTCATACACCGACAGGGTCATCGCTGTATCCCAGCCGACCGGTTCGTACTTCACACCCACTTCGTACTGACTGCTGGTGATCGGCTTCAACGGTGAACCGGCGTTGGAGATCTGCTGTACAGGCACAAATGCGGTGGAGTAGCTGACGTACGGCGTCAGGCCGTTGTCGAACTGGTACATCACCCCGCCCTGGTAGGTAAACTTGCGGTCTTCGGAGCCGGTATTGCTGGTCTTGTTGACCTTGTCGCGGAAATCACTGTCGACCCAGTCCTGGCGGCCACCCAGCAGGAACAACCAGTGGTCATACTTGCTCTGGATTTGTGCATAAACACCCTTCATCTGCTGCTCGAGCAAGGTGTTTTGCACAGCCACCGGGGTAAGCGGCTCACGCAGGTACACGGGGTTATACACATTGATGGTGCCGGCGAAGCCTGCGTCCCAATCCTGGTTGAACGAGGTGCGGTCATAACTGGCGCCGAACAGCACCGTATTTTCCAGGTCCCCGACCTGGAATTTGCCTTCCAACTGGTTATCCAGGGAGTAGACCATCGATTTGTTGTAGCGGTCGTAGGCCGTCATGTTCAGTTGGGTGCCGAAACCGCCATTGTTCAATGTGCCCGGCCAGGTTTCATGACGGTTGATGCGCGATTGCATGTACCGCGAGTTCTGGCGGAACTGCCACTCATCATTGAAGCTGTGGCTGAATTCGTAGCCGCTGCTCCAGGCTTCACGTTCGAACGTATTCCAGTCCGGGTCGCCGAGCATGGTGTGCTTGGACAGCTTTCCGTTCGGATTTGTAAGCAAGGTCCCCGCGGCGGGTAGGCCGAGTTCGAGATTGGTGTGGTCCTTTTGGTAATTGGCCAACAGAGTGAGCGTGTTGAAGTCGTCGAAATTCAGGGTCAATGAAGGCGCGATGTACAGGCGATCATCAGGAACATGGTCAGTCTGCGTATCAGACTTGCGGCCGAGCATCACCACCCGACCAAGGATATTGCCGCTATCGTTGAGTGGACCAGAGATATCCACACCCAACTGACGCCGATTATTCGAGCCATAACCGAGCTGCACTTCACCCTGCGGCGTGGCAGTCGGATGTTTGCTCACCAGGTTCACTAAGCCCCCAGGCGCGTTTTCACCGTACAGCAGGGAAGAGGGCCCACGGAAGATTTCGACCCGCTCCAGGCCATAAGGCTCACTGGTGGTGTCGTACCGATTGCCTTGTACGCGCAGGCCATCTCGCAGCAGGCCGTAGCCGTAATCTGTGGCATTGAAACCGCGGATGAAGAACAAGTCACCCGCGAGACCGTCGCCAGCAGCAAAGGGTGGCGCGAAAATACCTGGCACGTAGCCCAATACTTCAGTCAGGGTCTGCGACTTCTGGTCCTTGATGCGCTGGCCGGTGACGACCGATACCGAACGCGGTGTTTCCGACAGAGGTGTGCTGGTCTTGGTACCGATACGGCTGTTTTGCGCTTTGTAGCCCACATCCCCGGCAATCTCCTGAGTGAACCCAGCCTGTTGATAAGTGCTGACCGTGGTGGGCGCGAGCGTGAGTTGCCCTGTAGGAATGGCCTGCAGGACATAGCTGCCAGGCGCCTGGACTACCGCTTGTAACCCCGAGTTCTGCAGCAACAATGCAAAGCCTTGCTCAACCGAATAGTCACCTTCCAGCCCGGTTGTATTCAAGCGTGCGGTTTGCTGGGGCGAGAAAGACAGAATCACATTCGCCCTGGCGGCAAATTGGCTCAAGGCATTGTCCAGGGGACCGGCCGCAATGACGTAATGCTGCACCGCGCTGGCGGCCATGGCGTCACTGGATAGCAAAACACCGGCTGTGGCTGCCGTGCCGAGCAGTAGGCTGCACGTCATACCGTGGTAGGAAAGTCGCTGGCGGAGCTTGGTGCGAAGGCGCATAGGTGGGTAAGCCCTGAAGGTGGCGTCGTTATTACCTTTAGGGCCGTGCCAGGTAAAAAAAAGATAACCCCTTGTGAGGATATTTTTTGCGATCAGGCGATTCGCTCCACCGAAACCCAATAGCGAGTGAAGTATTTCACCTGAATGGGCAAGGTTGCCTGCAGATTCGCCAGTACCGCATCGGTGGAATCCAGGCGGAAAGTCCCGGAAACACGTAGGCGTGCACAAGCCAAGTCGCATTTCAGGACACCGGCACGGTAGCGGGAGAGGTCTTCGATCACATCCCCGAGGCGAGCATCCAATACGATCAGCTGCCCATCGACCCAGGCTGCCTGGGATCCGCTATACGTGTGGTCAAGCCCTATGTTTTGACGATCAAAGTCAGCGCTTTCACCGGCACCGAGCAGTCGAGCATGGTTGGGCCGGTCACCAGGGGACACACTCACGCGATCCTTCAGAACACCGACACGCGTGGAATCTGGCAGCTGGCGCACTGTAAACCGAGTACCCAGTGCCTGGACTCGGCCTTGGCGGGTTTCGACATAAAAGGGCGTGTGCCCGCCCAACTTGCCGGTGTGGATAAGTACTTCACCTTCACGCAGCCGGATCAAACGTTGGCACCCGTCGAATATCACGTCAATCGCCGTGCTGGTATTCAGATCAATCCGCGTGCCGTCAGCCAATGCGATACGCCGGCGTTCACCCACAGACGTCCGGTAGTCGGCCCATACATTGCCCAGGGAGGTGTGTTGCTGGACATTCCAGCCCAGGCACCCGGTACCGCCCATTACCAGCATCCACTTCAATATCTGACGACGTTGTTGCGTGGCCGACAATGCCCGGCGGGTGAAATCCTGGGGCAGGGCGCCGAGACTGCGCTGCAATTGCTCCATCTGGTTCCACGCCGCCTGATGGGACGGATCGCCGCTGAGCCATTGTTGCCAGGCAAGGCGTTCAGCAGCCGTAGGCGTTTGGGATTGAAACTGTACATACCAGTGAGCAGCGGCCTCGAAGGTCTTGCGATCGGGGGCGGCCATTACAGGCTGGCCATGATCAGCGAGCATTCAGTCAATGCACGGATCATGTGCTTCTTCACCGTGGTCAGCGACACCTGCAGTTCATCGGCGATCTGTTGATAAGTCAGCCCCTCGATCTGCGACAACAGGAAGATCCGTCGCGCTCGCTCACCGAGTCCGGACAGGGCTTTATCCACAGCCACCAGCGTCTCGATGATGATGGCTTTGTCTTCTTCATTGATGGCCGTGGCTTCAGGCCGTTCGGCCAAGGTTTGCTTGTAGGCCTGTTCGATGGCATGCCGGCGATAACGGTCAATCACCAGGCCCCTGGCGATGGTCGCCAGGTAGTCACGCGGTTCAACGATCTGCGCCGCATGCCGCCCACCCAGAATGCGCACGAACGTATCGTGCGCCACATCGGCTGCATCGCAGGCGTTATGCAACTTACCTTTGAGCCACCCGTGCAACCAGGAGTGGTGCTGCTCGTAGATGTTCTGAACCGCAGCCGTGTGTGAAGAAGGGGACATAGGGCATGACAAGCTAAGTTAATGATAATCGCTATTATTAACTGCCTGGCTGTTTTCTCACAATAGATCTCTTTTTGACGTGCTCACCTCCGAATAGAAAGATTCGGTTGGCTTCGTCGTGGGCGAAATTCACACGATTGCACGGATTTCTGTGGATTAAGCCCTGTGAATAACCGCCCGTGGGCCCAGTTGATAACAGGGCTCGAAACCTGAGTAAAAACCCATCTGTGGATAACCACCTATTTAATCCACAGGCTTAAAGCACTTATCCAAGGGCCTCATTGGCACATGGCCACAGACTTTTGAATCGCTGTACACATTGTAAATAAAGGCCTGTAGAGATCTATCCACAGAAACGGTGCCCAGTAGAAATAAACATAAAAACAAAGATTTAATAAATTTCTCTCTTTTAATTTCTATTGTCTGTGATTCATCCACAGCTGGTTAAATTTTGTGCAAAGGGTTCTTTAGGAAGGGCGAAGTCCCTATACTTGCCGCCAAAGCTCCAAAACCCTTTCAACAAACAATTCCTGATTACCTACATAAGCAGGCACGAGGTGCGTGGTGGATTTCCCTTCCCGTTTTGAAGTGATCGTCATCGGCGGCGGTCATGCCGGTACCGAGGCAGCACTGGCGTCAGCACGCATGGGCGTAAAAACCCTGTTGCTGACGCATAACGTGGAAACCCTCGGCGCCATGAGTTGCAACCCCGCCATTGGTGGGATCGGCAAAAGCCATCTGGTCAAGGAAATCGACGCCCTTGGTGGCGTGATGGCCGAGGCTACCGACAAGGGTGGTATTCAATTTCGCGTGCTCAACAGCCGCAAAGGCCCGGCCGTGCGTGCCACTCGGGCCCAGGCAGACCGCATCCTGTACAAAGCCGCGGTCCGCGAAACCCTGGAAAACCAGCCCAACCTGTGGATATTTCAACAAGCCGCCGATGACTTGATCGTCGAACAGGACGTGGTTCGCGGTGTTGTCACCCAAATGGGCCTGCGTTTCTTCGCAGAATCCGTGGTGTTGACCACCGGTACGTTCCTCGGCGGACTTATCCACATCGGCATGCAGAACTATTCGGGTGGCCGCGCCGGTGATCCGCCGTCGATTGCCCTGGCAAAACGCCTGCGCGAATTGCCGCTGCGCGTCGGTCGCCTGAAAACCGGGACCCCACCGCGTATCGACGGGCGTTCCGTGGATTTCTCGGTGATGACTGAACAAGCTGGCGATACACCGATTCCGGTAATGTCGTTCATGGGTTCCAAGGAGCAACACCCCAAACAGGTGAGCTGCTGGATTACCCATACCAATGCGCGCACTCACGAAATCATTGCCGCGAACCTCGACCGTTCGCCGATGTACTCCGGGGTGATCGAAGGTATTGGCCCACGTTACTGCCCGTCGATCGAAGACAAGATCCACCGCTTTGCCGACAAGGAAAGCCATCAGGTGTTCATCGAGCCCGAAGGCCTGACTACCCATGAGCTGTATCCGAACGGGATTTCCACTTCCCTGCCGTTCGATGTGCAAATCCAGATCGTGCAATCGATTCGCGGCATGGAAAACGCACACATCGTGCGTCCGGGCTACGCCATCGAATACGACTACTTCGACCCGCGTGATTTGAAGTACAGCCTGGAAACCAAGGTTATCGGCGGTCTGTTCTTCGCTGGGCAAATCAACGGCACCACCGGCTACGAAGAAGCCGGCGCCCAGGGTTTGCTGGCCGGGACCAACGCCGCATTGCGTGCACAAGGCAAAGACAGCTGGTGCCCGCGTCGCGATGAAGCGTATATCGGCGTGTTGGTCGACGACCTGATTACCCTGGGAACCCAGGAACCGTATCGGATGTTCACTTCCCGAGCGGAATACCGCCTGATCCTGCGGGAAGACAACGCCGACCTGCGCCTGACCGAAAAAGGCCGTGAACTGGGGCTGGTCGACGATGCGCGCTGGGCGGCCTTCTGCAAAAAACGCGAAAGCATCGAGCTTGAAGAGCAGCGCCTGAAAAGTACCTGGGTTCGCCCCGGGACCGAGCAGGGCGACGCGATTGCGGAAAAATTCGGCACGCCGCTGACTCATGAATACAACCTGCTGAACCTGCTGTCCCGTCCGGAAATCGACTACGCCGGTCTGGTCGAAGTGACCGGCGGCGGCGCCGATGATCCACAGGTTGCCGAGCAGGTCGAAATCAAGACCAAGTACGCCGGTTACATTGACCGCCAGCAGGACGAGATCGCTCGTCTGCGCGCCAGTGAAGACACCAGGCTGCCTGTGGATATCGACTACACCGGTATTTCCGGATTGTCGAAAGAAATCCAAAGCAAGCTGGGGATAACTCGCCCCGAGACCCTCGGCCAGGCTTCACGTATCCCGGGCGTCACCCCTGCAGCTATTTCGCTGTTGATGATTCATTTGAAAAAACGCGGCGCGGGCCGTCAGTTGGAGCAAAGCGCTTGAGTTCGTTGGTCACCTCGCAACACGCCGAAGAGTTATCCACAGGTGCGCGCCAATTGGGCGTGGACTTGACCGAGGCCCAGCACGATTTGCTGCTGGGTTACCTGGCCCTGTTGATCAAATGGAACAAGGCTTACAACCTGACGGCTGTGCGTGATCCCGACGAAATGGTTTCCCGTCACTTGCTCGACAGTCTGAGCGTGATGCCGTTTATCGAAAACGGTCGTTGGCTCGATGTCGGCAGTGGTGGCGGTATGCCTGGCATCCCACTGGCTATCCTGTTTCCTGAATCGCAAGTGACCTGCCTGGACAGCAACGGCAAGAAAACCCGCTTCCTGACCCAGGTCAAGCTCGAACTCAAGCTGGATAACCTGCAAGTTATCCACAGTCGCGTCGAAGCCTTCACGCCTGAACTGCCGTTCAACGGAATTGTTTCCCGGGCGTTCAGCAGCATGGAGAACTTCAGCAACTGGACCCGTCACCTGGGCGACCGCGACACCCGCTGGCTGGCAATGAAGGGCGTCCATCCAAGCGATGAGCTGTTAGCATTGCCGGCAGACTTCCACCTCGATAGCGAACATGCCTTGGCCGTACCCGGTTGCCAAGGCCAACGCCATCTGCTGATACTGCGCCGCACGGCATGATTGGGAACACAAGCAAGAATGGCTAAGGTATTCGCGATAGCGAACCAGAAAGGTGGCGTGGGCAAAACCACCACCTGCATCAACCTCGCAGCATCCCTGGTCGCCACCAAGCGCCGGGTGCTGTTGATCGATCTCGATCCACAGGGCAACGCCACCATGGGTAGCGGTGTGGATAAACACGGCTTGGAAAACTCGGTCTACGACTTGCTGATTGGCGAGTGCGACCTGGCCCAGGCCATGCACTACTCCGAGCATGGCGGTTATCAACTGCTGCCGGCCAACCGCGATTTGACTGCGGCGGAAGTGGTGCTGCTGGAAATGCAGATGAAGGAAAGCCGTCTGCGCAGCGCGTTGGCACCGATCCGCGAGAATTACGACTACATTTTGATCGACTGCCCACCGTCGCTGTCGATGCTCACGCTTAACGCATTGGTGGCTGCCGATGGGGTGATTATCCCCATGCAGTGCGAGTACTACGCGCTGGAAGGGTTGAGCGACCTTGTGGATAACATCAAGCGTATCGCCGAGCTGCTCAACCCGAACCTGCAGATCGAAGGCCTGCTGCGGACCATGTTCGATCCGCGCCTGAGCCTGATGAACGATGTGTCGGCGCAGCTCAAGGAACACTTTGGCGACCAGCTGTACGACACCGTGATTCCACGCAACATCCGCCTGGCCGAAGCGCCAAGCTATGGCATGCCCGCGCTGGCGTACGACAAATCATCCCGTGGTGCCATTGCCTACCTGGCATTGGCCGGCGAGATGGTTCGTCGTCAACGCCGCAACTCACGCACCGCTGCAGCCCAGCCAACTTAAGGAATCCCCATGGCCGTCAAGAAACGAGGTCTCGGACGTGGACTGGATGCACTGCTGAGTGGTCCGACCGTCACATCGCTTGAAGAACAAGCGGTGCAGGCTGACGAACGCGAGCTGCAGCACCTGCCCCTGGACCTGATCCAGCGCGGCAAATACCAGCCACGCCGGGACATGGACCCCCAGGCGCTGGAGGAACTGGCCAATTCGATCAAGGCCCAGGGCGTGATGCAGCCGATTGTGGTGCGCCCGATCGGCGGCGGCCGCTTTGAAATCATTGCCGGTGAACGCCGCTGGCGCGCCAGCCAGCAGGCAGGCAAGGACACCATCCCGGCGATGGTGCGCGATGTAACGGATGAAACCGCCATCGCCATGGCGTTGATCGAGAATATCCAGCGTGAAGACCTCAATCCGATCGAGGAAGCGATCGCCTTGCAGCGTTTGCAGCAGGAATTCCAGCTGACCCAGCAACAGGTCGCCGAGGCCGTGGGTAAATCCCGTGTCACCGTGTCCAACTTGCTGCGCCTGATCGCGCTGCCGGAAGTCATCAAGACCATGTTGTCCCATGGCGACCTCGAGATGGGCCACGCCCGTGCTTTGCTCGGTTTGCCGGAAAATCAACAGGTTGAAGGGGCGCGACACGTTGTCGCACGAGGGCTCACCGTTCGTCAGACCGAGGCCCTGGTTCGCCAGTGGCTCAGCGGCAAACCTGCACCGGTCGAAACAGCCAAACCTGATCCGGATATCGCGCGTCTCGAGCAGCGCCTGGCCGAGCGCCTGGGCTCTGCGGTACAAATTCGCCACGGCAAGAAAGGCAAAGGGCAATTGGTCATCGGATATAACTCCCTTGATGAGCTTCAGGGCGTCCTTGCCCACATCCGCTGAAACATTTGCTTATGTAGCGCGTGATCGGAAATCACTACCCGGCAGTTGAATAGGGGCAGAACCGCCCCTATACTCTGCGCGCATTTTGTCGGCACAAATTATGCCAAGTTATTGATTTCCGGCAGCCGACTATTGAGGAGCAAGAGTGATGGAAACCCGCACGCCAAACACGTTGCCCTTCCATCGCTTGGCTGTTTTTCCGGTTTTATTGGCTCAATTTGTCATCTTGCTGATCGCCGCATTGGCGCTTTGGTACTGGCATGGAGTCGTAGCCGGATATTCAGGACTTTGCGGAGGCCTGATAGCCTTGCTGCCCAATATGTATTTTGCTCACAGGGCCTTTCGGTTTTCCGGCGCCCGAGCAGCCCAGGCTATCGTCCGGTCTTTTTATGCCGGCGAGGCGGGGAAACTGATTTTGACGGCAGTGCTGTTTGCACTGACCTTTGCAGGTGTGAAGCCATTGGCGCCGCTGGCTGTATTCGGCGTCTTCGTGTTGACCCAACTGGTCAGCTGGTTCGCTCCCCTGCTGATGAAAACAAGACTTTCGAAACCTTAGGGCGTTTGAGGCAACCATGGCAGAAACAACCGCTTCGGGCTATATCCAGCACCACTTGCAGAACCTGACCTTCGGTCAGCTTCCCAACGGCGGCTGGGGCTTTGCCCACTCCGCAGCAGAAGCCAAAGAAATGGGCTTCTGGGCTTTCCACCTGGATACTCTGGGCTGGTCGGTCGCTTTGGGTCTGATCTTCGTCCTGATTTTCCGCATGGCGGCAAAGAAGGCGACTTCCGGTCAGCCAGGTGCTTTGCAGAACTTCGTTGAAGTACTGGTCGAATTCGTCGATGGCAGCGTGAAAGACAGCTTCCATGGCCGTAGCCCGGTGATTGCACCGTTGGCACTGACCATCTTCGTCTGGGTGTTCCTGATGAACGCCGTCGACCTGATCCCGGTTGACTGGATCCCTCAGTTGGCCATGGCGATTTCCGGCGACCCGCACATTCCATTCCGTGCCGTATCGACCACTGACCCGAACGCTACCCTGGGCATGGCCCTGTCGGTATTTGCGTTGATCATTTTCTACAGCATCAAGATCAAGGGCATCGGCGGCTTCATCGGCGAACTGACCCTGCACCCGTTCGGCAGCAAGAACATCTTCGTTCAAGCCCTGCTGATCCCGGTGAACTTCCTGCTGGAATTCGTCACCCTGATCGCCAAGCCGATCTCCCTGGCCCTGCGACTGTTCGGCAACATGTATGCCGGCGAGCTGGTGTTCATTCTGATCGCTGTGATGTTCGGCAGCGGCCTGCTCTGGCTTAGCGGCCTGGGCATTGTTCTGCAGTGGGCGTGGGCTGTGTTCCACATCCTGATCATCACCCTGCAGGCCTTCATCTTCATGATGCTGACCATCGTCTACCTGTCGATGGCGCACGAAGAGAACCATTAAGGCCAGTCTCGACTAGTCTGATGTCCTTCCCGGTGAAACGGGAAGGTGGCCCACCAGGGCTATGAAACGATTTGTTTTACCGCTTTAAAATCTAAAAAACCTAAACCATACGACGTAAAAGTCGGGAGGAAAGATGGAAACTGTAGTTGGTCTAACCGCTATCGCTGTTGCACTGTTGATCGGCCTGGGCGCCCTGGGTACTGCCATTGGTTTCGGCCTGCTGGGCGGCAAGTTCCTGGAAGGCGCAGCGCGTCAGCCAGAAATGGTTCCAATGCTGCAAGTTAAAATGTTCATCGTTGCCGGCCTGCTCGACGCCGTGACCATGATCGGCGTTGGTATCGCTCTGTTCTTCACCTTCGCGAACCCCTTCGTTGGTCAACTCGCCGGTTAATCACTCGTTTTTCGAGTGATTGGTGTGTTGTGCAACGAATGAGCGAGGTATTGGCGTGAACATTAATGCAACCATTATTGGTCAGTCCTTAGCGTTCTTGATTTTTGTCGTTTTCTGCATGAAGTTCGTATGGCCTCCGGTCATCGCGGCTTTGCACGAACGTCAAAAGAAGATCGCGGATGGACTGGACGCTGCCGCACGAGCAGCTCGCGACCTGGAGTTGGCCCAAGATAAAGCGGGTCAGCAACTGCGCGAAGCGAAAGCTCAAGCAGCCGAAATCATTGAGCAAGCCAAGAAACGCGGTAACCAGATTGTTGAAGAGGCTGTTGAAAAAGCCCGTATCGACGCTGACCGTGTGAAGGTTCAGGCTCAAGCCGAGATCGAGCAGGAACTGAACGGTGTCAAAGATGCGCTGCGTGCCCAACTGGGTGCTCTGGCCGTCGGCGGTGCTGAGAAGATCCTGGGTGCCACAATCGATCAAAACGCGCACGCGGAGCTGGTTAACAAACTGGCTGCTGAAATTTAAGCGAGGGCGATCATGGCAGAATTGACCACGTTGGCCCGACCTTACGCTAAGGCAGCCTTCGAGCACGCCCAGGCCCACCAGCAGCTGGCCTCTTGGTCAGCCATGCTCGGCCTGGCTGCAGCAGTGTCGCAAGACGGCACCATGCAGCGCGTGCTCAAGGCCCCGCGACTGACGAGCGCAGACAAGGCCGCCACTTTTATTGAAGTGTGCGGCGACAAGTTTGATGTGAAAGTGCAGAACTTCATCAATGTCATCGCCGAAAACGACCGTCTCCTGCTTTTGCCGGAGATTGCCGCTCTGTTCGACCTGTACAAGGCCGAGCAAGAGAAATCGATAGACGTTGAAGTGACCAGTGCTTTTGCATTGAACCAAGAACAGCAAGACAAACTCGCCAAGGTTCTCAGTGCACGACTCGACCGGGAAGTGCGCCTGCAAGTTGCGGAAGACCCATCCCTTATTGGGGGTGTTGTCATTCGCGCCGGCGACCTGGTTATCGATGGCTCGATTCGCGGCAAACTCGCGAATCTTGCCGAAGCATTGAAATCTTGAGTTTGAAGGGGCAGCAGAGCAATGCAGCAACTCAATCCTTCCGAAATAAGTGAAATTATCAAGGGCCGCATCGACAAGCTCGATGTGACCTCCCAAGCCCGTAACGAAGGCACTGTCGTCAGCGTATCTGACGGCATCGTGCGGATTCACGGTCTGGCCGACGTTATGTACGGCGAGATGATCGAGTTTCCGGGCGGCGTCTACGGTATGGCCCTCAACCTGGAGCAAGACTCCGTAGGTGCCGTTGTATTGGGCGCGTACACCAGTCTGGCTGAAGGCATGAGCGCCAAGTGCACTGGCCGCATCCTGGAGGTTCCGGTTGGTAAGGAATTGCTGGGTCGCGTAGTCGACGCACTGGGTAACCCTGTTGACGGTAAAGGTCCACTGGGCAACACCGAGACCGACGCGGTCGAGAAAGTTGCTCCAGGCGTGATCTGGCGTAAGTCGGTAGACCAGCCTGTACAGACTGGCTACAAGGCTGTCGATGCCATGATCCCAGTCGGCCGTGGCCAGCGTGAGCTGATCATCGGTGACCGTCAGATCGGTAAAACCGCTCTGGCGATCGACGCGATCATCAACCAGAAGAACAGCGGCATTTTCTGCGTCTACGTAGCGATCGGTCAGAAGCAATCGACCATCGCCAACGTCGTTCGCAAGCTGGAAGAAAACGGCGCCCTGGCCAACACGATCATCGTGGCTGCCAGTGCTTCGGAATCTCCTGCGCTGCAATTCCTGGCACCGTACTCCGGTTGCACCATGGGTGAATTCTTCCGCGACCGCGGTGAAGACGCGCTGATCGTTTATGACGATCTGTCCAAGCAAGCAGTGGCTTACCGCCAGATTTCCCTGCTGCTGCGTCGTCCACCAGGCCGTGAAGCCTACCCAGGCGACGTGTTCTATCTCCACTCCCGTCTGCTGGAGCGCGCATCCCGCGTTTCGGAAGAGTACGTAGAGAAGTTCACCAACGGCGCAGTGACCGGCAAAACCGGTTCCCTGACCGCACTGCCGATCATCGAAACCCAGGCTGGCGACGTTTCCGCGTTCGTTCCGACCAACGTGATTTCCATCACCGACGGTCAGATCTTCCTGGAATCGGCCATGTTCAACTCGGGCATCCGCCCTGCAGTGAACGCCGGTGTTTCGGTATCCCGTGTGGGTGGTGCCGCTCAGACCAAGATCATCAAGAAGCTCTCCGGTGGTATCCGTACCGCTCTGGCTCAGTACCGTGAACTGGCCGCATTCGCCCAGTTCGCTTCTGACCTGGACGAAGCGACCCGTAAGCAACTTGAGCATGGTCAGCGCGTTACCGAGCTGATGAAGCAGAAGCAATACGCCCCAATGTCGATCGCTGACATGGCGTTGTCGCTGTATGCCGCTGAGCGTGGGTTCCTGACCGACGTTGAAATCGCCAAGGTCGGCAGCTTTGAACAAGCGCTGATTGCTTACTTCAACCGCGATCACGCCGAATTGATGGCGAAGATCAACGTGAAGGGTGACTTCAATGACGATATCGACGCTGGCATGAAAGCCGGTATCGAGAAGTTCAAGGCCACCCAAACCTGGTAAGCCGCAGCGGGAGCCGCAAGGCTCCCGCTTGCTAACCTGATAGGTGTTACATGGCAGGCGCAAAAGAGATTCGCAGTAAGATTGCGAGCATCAAAAGCACGCAAAAAATTACCAGCGCCATGGAAAAAGTGGCGGTCAGCAAAATGCGCAAGGCACAAATGCGCATGGCTGCTAGCCGTCCTTATGCGGAGCGTATCCGCCAGGTAATTGGGCATCTGGCCAACGCCAACCCGGAATACCGCCACCCTTTCATGATCGAACGCGCCGTCAAGCGTGTGGGTTATGTGGTAGTGAGCAGTGACCGTGGTTTGTGCGGTGGTTTGAATACCAACCTGTTCAAGGCCCTGGTCAAGGACATGGCGGTAAACCGCGAAAACGGCGTCGAGATCGATCTGTGTGTTGTTGGTAGCAAGGGTGCGGCCTTTTTCCGCAACTTCGGCGGTAACGTCGTTGCAGCTATCAGCCACCTGGGTGAAGAGCCGTCGATCAATGATTTGATCGGCAGTGTGAAGGTGATGCTGGATGCGTACCTGGAAGGCCGGATTGACCGCCTCTCCGTGGTATCCAACAAGTTCATCAACACCATGACCCAGCAGCCAACCGTGGAGCAATTGATTCCACTGGTGGCGACTCCGGATCAGGAACTCAAGCACCACTGGGACTACCTCTACGAACCAGACGCCAAAGAGCTGCTTGACGGCTTGATGGTGCGCTACGTGGAGTCGCAGGTGTACCAGGCGGTGGTCGAGAACAACGCAGCTGAACAAGCGGCGCGGATGATCGCGATGAAAAACGCTACCGATAACGCCGGTGATCTGATCAGCGATTTGCAGCTGATCTACAACAAGGCGCGTCAGGCTGCGATCACCCAAGAGATCTCGGAAATCGTCGGCGGCGCTGCCGCGGTTTAACGGTTCAAATATTCAGAGGATCCAGCTATGAGTAGCGGACGTATCGTTCAAATCATCGGCGCCGTTATCGACGTGGAATTTCCACGCGACAGCGTACCGAGCATCTACAACGCGCTGAAAGTACAAGGCGCGGAAACTACTCTGGAAGTTCAGCAGCAGCTGGGCGACGGCGTAGTTCGTACCATTGCGATGGGTTCCACCGAAGGCTTGAAGCGCGGTCTGGACGTTATCGACTCCGGCGCTGCCATCTCCGTACCGGTCGGTAAAGCGACCCTGGGCCGGATCATGGACGTACTGGGCAACCCGATTGACGAAGCTGGCCCGATCGACACCGAAGAGCGCTGGGGCATTCACCGTCCAGCACCTTCGTTCGCGGAACAAGCTGGCGGCAACGACCTGCTGGAAACCGGCATCAAGGTTATCGACCTGGTTTGCCCGTTCGCCAAGGGCGGTAAAGTCGGTCTGTTCGGTGGTGCCGGTGTAGGCAAGACCGTAAACATGATGGAACTGATCCGTAACATCGCCATCGAGCACAGCGGTTATTCCGTGTTCGCCGGTGTGGGTGAGCGTACTCGTGAGGGTAACGACTTCTACCACGAGATGAAGGACTCCAACGTTCTGGACAAAGTGGCACTGGTCTACGGTCAGATGAACGAGCCGCCGGGAAACCGTCTGCGCGTAGCACTGACTGGCCTGACCATGGCCGAGAAGTTCCGTGACGAAGGTAACGACGTTCTGCTGTTCGTCGACAACATCTACCGTTACACCCTGGCCGGTACTGAAGTATCCGCACTGCTGGGCCGTATGCCTTCCGCAGTAGGTTACCAGCCGACCCTGGCTGAAGAGATGGGCGTTCTGCAGGAACGTATCACTTCGACCAAGGAAGGTTCGATCACTTCGATCCAAGCGGTATACGTACCTGCGGATGACTTGACCGACCCATCGCCTGCGACCACCTTCGCCCACTTGGACGCCACCGTCGTTCTGTCCCGTGACATCGCTTCCCTGGGTATCTACCCAGCGGTCGATCCACTCGACTCGACTTCGCGCCAGCTGGACCCGAACGTGATCGGCCAGGAGCACTACGACACCGCTCGCGGCGTTCAGTACGTGCTGCAGCGTTACAAAGAACTGAAGGACATCATTGCGATCCTGGGTATGGACGAGCTGTCGGAAGCCGACAAGCAGTTGGTAAACCGTGCTCGTAAGATCCAGCGCTTCTTGTCGCAGCCGTTCTTCGTGGCTGAAGTCTTCACCGGTGCTTCGGGTAAATACGTTTCCCTGAAAGACACCATTGCTGGCTTCAAAGGCATCCTCAACGGTGACTACGACCACCTGCCAGAACAAGCGTTCTACATGGTCGGCGGCATCGAAGAAGCGATCGAGAAAGCCAAGAAACTGTAATCCAGGCGCCCGGAAACGGGCGCTCATCAGGTTGAGGCAATCAGATGGCTATGACAGTCCATTGCGATATCGTCAGCGCGGAAGGGGAAATCTTCTCCGGTCTGGTAGAAATGGTGATTGCACACGGCGAACTCGGTGACCTGGGTATTGCCATGGGCCACGCGCCATTGATCACCAGCTTGAAGCCAGGTCCGATCACTCTGACCAAGCAAGGCGGGGAAAAGGAGGTGTTTTACATCTCCGGTGGTTTCCTTGAGGTTCAGCCGAACATGGTCAAGGTACTTGCCGACACCGTGCAACGTGCTGGCGACCTGGATGAAGCCTCCGCTCAGGAAGCCGTCAAGGCTGCCGAGAAGGCCCTGAACGAAAAGGGTGCGGACTTCGACTACAGCGCTGCTGCTGTACGTCTGGCCGAGGCTGCAGCTCAGCTGCGCACGCTCCAGCAGATCCGCAAGAAGTAAGCGGCGAAGCCGTGACGCTTATGCGCGATTGATTAAAAAGGGTAGCCTCGGCTACCCTTTTTCTTTTTTAGCAAAACACATCTTTGGTCTGAAGCCGGACCGCCCAGGATTGGTAGCCATTCATGTCTCTTGAAATCGTCATTCTCGCCGCAGGCCAGGGCACTCGCATGCGTTCGGCCTTGCCCAAGGTGCTGCACCCGGTCGCGGGCAATTCCATGCTTGGGCATGTTATCCACAGCGCTCGTCAATTGGACCCACAACGTATCCACGTGGTGATCGGCCACGGTGCTGATGTGGTGCGCGAGCGCCTGGCGGCGGATGACCTGAATTTCGTATTACAGGACAAACAACTGGGCACCGGCCACGCCACCGCGCAAGCTGTGCCGTTCATTACCGCTGACACCGTGCTGATCCTCTACGGTGACGTGCCGCTGATCGAAGTGGAAACCCTGCAACGCCTGCTCAAGCATGTGGCGCCCGGCCAGATGGGCCTGCTCACCGTTGAGCTGGATGACCCCACCGGTTACGGGCGCATCGTGCGCGGTGCCGACGGCAAGGTCGCGGCGATCGTCGAGCACAAGGACGCCAGTGAAGCCCAGCGGGCTATCACCGAAGGCAACACCGGCATCCTTGCGGTGCCTGCCAATAAGCTCGCCGACTGGATGAGCCGCCTGTCCAACAACAACGCCCAGGGCGAGTACTACCTCACCGACGTGATCGAGATGGCCGTGAGTGATGGCCTGCTGGTCGCCACCGAACAGCCCCACGACCCGATGGAAGTGCAGGGCGCCAATGATCGCAAGCAGCTTGCAGAGCTCGAACGTCACTACCAACTGCGTGAAGGCCGCCGCCTGATGGCCCAGGGCGTGACCCTGCGCGACCCTGCGCGTTTTGACGTCCGCGGTGAGGTCACCGTGGGCCGCGATGTGCTGATCGACATCAACGTGATCCTTGAAGGCCGCGTGATCATCGAAGACGACGTGGTCATTGGCCCGAACTGCGTGATCAAGGACAGCACCCTGCGCAAGGGCGTGGTGATCAAGGCCAACAGCCATATCGACGGCGCCGTAATGGGCGAGGGCAGCGATGCCGGTCCGTTTGCGCGGTTGCGTCCGGGCACTGTGATGGGCGCCAGGGCGCACGTCGGCAATTTCGTCGAACTGAAAAACGCGCAAATGGGCGACGACGCAAAGGCCGGTCACCTGGCTTATCTGGGGGATGCGGTGATCGGTGCGCGCAGCAACATCGGCGCTGGCGCGATCACCTGCAACTACGACGGTGCCAACAAGTACCAGACCACCATTGGCGAGGACGTATTCATCGGCTCGAATAATTCGCTGATTGCACCTGTGACGATCGGCGATGGTTCGAACACTGCCGCGGGCTCAACCATCAACCAGGATGTGGATAAGTCCCAACTGGCCGTGGCCCGTGCACGCCAACGTAACATCGACGGCTGGAAACGCCCCGTCAAAATCAAAAAGACCTGAGTTATCCACAGTCTCATCAGCAGCGCTATCCAAATGTGGGAGGGGGCTTGCCCCCGATGGCGGATTTTCAGTCAATGTTTTAGTCGACTGATCTCCTGCAATCGGGGGCAAGCCCCTTCCCACATTTGTCGTGCGTTGCTTGAAAAATCTGTTTCCGACGCTTGACGATATCTTCTCAATAGGTTTTGATTGCCTTCGTTATCTTTCGAAACGAAACTTATCATCGCCATGTCGAAACGAAATACACCCCAACGACGCCACAACATCCTGACCTTGCTCAACGAACAGGGCGAAGTCAGCGTGGACGAATTGGCCAAGCGTTTCGAAACCTCGGAAGTCACTATCCGCAAGGACTTGGCCGCGCTCGAAAGTAACGGCCTGTTGCTGCGTCGTTATGGTGGCGCGATCACCATGCCTCAGGAACTGGTCGGCGACCCCGCCCAACCGGTCTCGGCCTACAAACGTGCGATCGCCCGTGCTGCGGTGATGCGTTTGCGTGAACACGCCCGCATCATCATCGACAGCGGCAGCACCACCGCCGCCATGATCCCGGAACTGGGCCACCAGCCCGGCCTGGTGGTCATGACCAACTCCCTGCACGTGGCCAGCGCCTTGAGCGAACTGGAACACGAACCGGTGCTGTTGATGACCGGCGGCACCTGGGACCCGCATTCGGACTCGTTCCAGGGCCAGGTCGCCGAGCAGGTGTTGCGTTCCTACGACTTTGATCAACTGTTCATCGGCGCCGACGGTATCGATCTGCAGCGTGGCACCACCACCTTCAACGAATTACTGGGCCTGAGCCGTGTGATGGCCGAGGTCGCCCGTGAAGTGGTGGTGATGGTCGAATCCGACAAGATCGGCCGCAAGATTCCCAACCTGGAACTGCCCTGGAGCAGCGTCCATACCCTTATTACCGATGATCGCCTGCCGCTTGAGGCCCGCGACCAGATCCAAGCCCGCGGCATTACGCTGATATGCGCGGCAATCATCTAGGAGAAGCACCATGTGTGGAATTGTTGGCGCAGTCGCCGAACGTAACGTAACGGCCATCCTGCTTGAAGGCCTCAAGCGTCTGGAATACCGCGGCTACGACAGCGCGGGCGTGGCCGTCTTCACCAACGCGGGCAAGCTTGAGCGCATGCGCCGCCCAGGCAAGGTCAGCGAGTTGGAGCAGGCGTTGGCCGGCGAGCCGCTGGTAGGTCGCCTGGGGATTGCCCACACCCGCTGGGCTACCCACGGCGCACCGTGCGAGCGTAATGCCCACCCGCACTTCTCCGGTGACTTGGCGGTGGTGCACAACGGCATCATCGAAAACCACGAAGTGCTGCGCGAACAGCTCAAGAGCATGGGCTACGTGTTCACCTCGGACACCGACACCGAAGTCATCGCCCACCTGCTCAACCACAAGCTCAAGGACCACAGCGACCTGACCACCGCCCTCAAGGCCACGGTCAAGGAACTGCACGGCGCCTACGGTCTGGCCGTGGTCAGCGCCAGCCAACCGGACCGCGTGGTTGCCGCCCGCAGTGGCAGCCCGCTGGTGATCGGCCTGGGCCTGGGAGAGAACTTCCTCGCCTCCGACCAACTGGCCCTGCGCCAGGTGACCGACCGCTTCATGTACCTGGAGGAGGGCGATATTGCTGACATTCGCCGTGAAAGCGTGGCGATCTGGGACGTGAACGGTAATTCCGTCGAACGCGAAGCCGTGCAATATCGCGACGGTGCCGAGGCCGCTGACAAAGGCGAGTTCCGCCACTTCATGCTCAAGGAAATCCACGAACAGCCATCCGTGGTGCAACGCACCCTGGAAGGCCGCCTTGGCGACAAGCAAGTGCTGGTCAATGCCTTCGGCCCGCAAGCCGCCGAGCTGTTCGCCAAAGTGCGCAATGTGCAGATTGTCGCCTGTGGCACCAGCTACCACGCCGGCATGGTTGCCCGTTACTGGCTGGAAGAACTGGCCGGCATCCCGTGCCAGGTCGAAGTCGCCAGCGAGTTCCGCTACCGCAAGGTAGTGGTGCAGCCCGACACCCTGTTCGTGACCATTTCCCAGTCCGGCGAAACCGCCGACACCCTGGCCGCGCTGCGCAATGCCAAGGAACTGGGTTTCCTCGCCAGCCTGGCGATCTGCAACGTCAGCATCAGCTCCCTGGTACGTGAGTCCGACCTGACCCTGCTGACCCAGGCCGGTCGCGAAATCGGCGTGGCCTCCACCAAAGCGTTCACCACCCAGTTGGTTGGCCTGTTGCTGCTGACCCTGTCCCTGGGCCAGGTTCGCGGCACCTTGGCTGCTGGCGTCGAAGCCACCCTGGTGGAAGAACTGCGCCGCCTGCCGACCCGCCTGGGCGAAGCCTTGGCCATGGACAGCACCGTGGAAAAAGTCGCCGAGCTGTTCGCCGACAAGAACCACACTCTGTTCCTCGGCCGTGGCGCGCAGTACCCGGTGGCGATGGAAGGCTCGCTGAAGCTCAAGGAAATTTCGTACATCCACGCCGAAGCCTACCCGGCCGGTGAGCTCAAACACGGCCCGTTGGCCCTGGTGGACGACGACATGCCGGTGGTCACCGTAGCGCCGAACAACGAACTGCTGGAGAAGCTCAAGTCCAACCTGCAGGAAGTCCGCGCCCGTGGCGGCCAACTGATCGTGTTCGCCGACGAAAAAGCCGGCATGACCAACGGCGAAGGCACCCACGTCATCAACATGCCGCACATCCACGACACCCTGTCGCCGATCCTCTACACCATCCCGCTGCAACTGCTGTCGTACTACGTCGCCGTGCTCAAAGGCACCGACGTTGACCAGCCGCGTAACCTGGCGAAGTCGGTGACGGTGGAGTAACCCGCTCCACCCTGGAGGCCCGCCTGTTTCCAAAGAATAAAGGATGTCACAAAATAATAAAGGTTGTCACAAGTCGGTAAAGTGTGTCACAAGCCTCTATCCCGGCGCTTTTGCCGGGGTAGTGGCAGGCTCAGGAATAACGGCTCATTATCTACCTCGACACTGTCACTTCTGTCCTGGCTAAACCCGCTCATGAATTCTCCACGCCACATGCCCTGTGCCGTTCTGATCGAGTGGGTCGCCTAACAATGAGCGACTCGTGAAATGACATCTGCGCCCGTTGCACCAAAAAAACCTGCTACCTCCAGACTGATGACTCAGCGGAAGATTGATAGGAAAATTAAATCAGGTCGTGGCTCCGGCGTAAGAGAATCCTATGAGCCCTGGATCAAGATTTGGGATATACAATCGAGGGGCGTGTCTCACCTTGTGCCGGGAGTGAAATTCCATCGCAGCCATCACCTGCTATCCAACGCTGAGCGTGACTATCACCTGATCCTTGAGCAGGATCCCTCTATCATCGACGTTCGCGAGCAGTTTCCGCTTTTAACACAAGCTGAAACCCAAGCGATCGCTTCGAGTCTAAACTTCCGTCACCCTGTGTACCCGGGTACTCAGGTCCCTGTCGTTATGACTACAGACTTCCTTATCACTTTCATAGATTCAGAGGGCGAAGAAAGGCTGGCCGCGCGTTCTGTAAAGTATCGAAAGGAGTTTGAGGAAGCCGGTATCAGGGAGCGGAATCGGATGGCAGAAAAGCTTGAAATCGAAGCAAAGTACTGGGCTATGAGGAAGGTAGAATGGAAACTTGTTTTCCATGAAAATCTTTCGAAAATCAAAATAAAAAACTTAACTATTCTTAGAAGTTATGCACATATCCATCCTTCTTTGCCTACGGATAAGAATGTTAATAGCCTGCTAGAATATATAGCTGAATGTGCGACTGATCAATTGCCCTTAAAAGCACTTTTAGAAAAAGCTTCAAGGTCAATTTTTATCGAATATATGGGTGTTAAGCGACTGTTTCATCATCTTTTATGGACGGGTAGGCTTAAGACGGACCTAACTACTAGTTTGATAAGCTTATCCGAGCCGTTGCGCGTCTGGGTTAGTGATTCGTCCTTTTCCGGTGCACCAAAAATTGAGGTACCCCGCCATGCTTAGTCTGGGCGTTAACAGTATCGTTTCTCCAGGTGAGAGCTCTGGGCTTCTGAAGAAACCAGTTAGGGTTTTAGGAATAAGGAATGATTTTGTCTTAGTTATTGAATTGGGAACGAATCCATCTAAGCCTTGGCGCATTGAAAGGTCGCTTTTAGTTGAAGAGATAAATAATGGTGCGGCGGTGCTCAATCTCGAAATGGTGCCCATGCATCTGCTTCGAAGCGATGATGAGATTGGCGAGAATGAAAAATTAAGCAGGGAAAAGAATTGGAAACTAGTACGTGGTTTAGTGGAGGGTCAGGTTCCACTCGATATTTTAACGTCTAACTTTGGAGCTCTCGTTGCTAATCATGCGCTGGTGATGGGGGTAGACCGAAAACAAATCTATCGCCTGCTTTATCGGTATTGGAGCATGGGGCAGACACGTAACGCTTTTTTATGGAATACAAGTGCGTGTGGAGGTCCTGGGAAATCAAAAAACCGTACCTCCGGTATCGTTCCTGGCCGACCGCTTAAATATCGTGGCGTAGTAGTGGATGATGGTGGCGCAATTTTGCTCGAAGCGCGACACATGGGGCATATCCGTCTGGCTTATGGTCGCGTTGCCAGTGGCAGATGTGGCAGCCTAAAGAGAGCGCATGAATGGATGCTCGATAAATTTTATAGGTCGGTCAAGTCCGATGGTTCGAAGGGAAACCTGATACGCGGCAGCTATCCCTCCATCCACCAACTGAATCATCATGGAAAACTGTTTTTTGATGAACTCTATAGATTGAAGACTCGCGGCGGAGCAATCCGTTACAACAAAGATCATCGTCCGCTAGTGGGGTCTGCCTCGGAGGGGTTGGTCGGTGCCGGCCATCGGTACGAAATCGACTCGACCGTTGCTGATGTATATCTGGTCCATCGAGTCAATCGGTTGTGGCTTATTGGCAGGCCAGTGTTGTATGTAGTGGTCGATACGTTCACCAGGATGATTGTAGGCGTTCATGTGGGTCTTGAGGGACCCAGTTGGAATGGCGCTAGGCATGCCATCTACAACGCCTGCACTGCCAAGAAAGATTTTTGCAAGCGCTATAACATTGAGATTGATGAGGGTGACTGGCCGTGCGCTCACCTGCCAGTTGAAATTGTCGCAGATCGAGCCGAGCTGCTCAGTGAAGCTGGGGAGACGATGACAAAGACTTTAGGTACGGTCCTCAAGATTTTGCCACCGTTTCGGCCGGACTGGAAAAGTATCATTGAGAGCCGGTTTCGCCTGATCAACGAAAAGCTGGATTTGAAATTTTCCCCGGGCGGCGTAGATGCTCGGAAAATGGAGCGTGGTGATCGTGACTACCAGCTGGATGCCATCTTCGATATCGATGAGTTTACTGAAATGGTCATCGTCGGTGTTCTGGCTCACAACAAGAGCCTTCGCGTCCCTCATCTTCTGACCCGGGAGATGATCGCTGCGGAAGTAGAGCCCACTCCGATAGCTATGTGGAACTGGTCTATGGCAAACAATCTTCTGAATTCGAAAGTCGTGTCGCCCGCGGAGCTTAAGATTGCGTTGTTGCCCTCGCAGGAGTGTCGCATCGGCCGAGGCGGTATCAGTTTTCAAGGCGTGCAGTACACGTGTGAAACGGCTATCCGTTCAGAGTGGTTGGAACGCTCTCACAATTTCAAAACCAGATACGTCAGGGTTTTTTACGATCCAAACTCGATCGAGAATTGCTGGATCAAGTCTGAGGCCGGTTTCGAGCCGTTGACCATCGTACCGCAGCACCGTGCTAAGTATGCTGGGCTTCGTATGGAGGAGGTCCTCGATATGATCAAGATTTTGAACCAGGTCTCGCCTGACGCCCGATATGAAGATGCTTCCACTGGAGCACTCCTCCAGAGTCGTCAAGAGGAAATCCTTAACCGGGCGAAAGCTAAACGGAGGGCCCAAGGTAACCCAGAATCAGACGCTGACTTTAAGCGTGACAAGCGTTCGAAGCGTGCCACAGAAACTCAGAATGAGCGTGACTTGCATACCGCTGATCTAAATCAACTCCGCCTTGTAAATAACTCGCCAGACGCAGTTGAAATTTCAAATCCAGTAGTCGAAAAACCTGTTTCGGGCAGGAGCGCTGCTTTTCTGAAACTGGTGATCAACGCGGATAACGAGGCCAATCATGAGTGACTTCAGTTTTGCGCCTGCTGAGTACGTCTCGACAGGCATGCCTCAATACGATGGTAATCCCCTGATTGAGTGCCTCCCCAAGATTCTGTCGGATGTCGATGTCGTCAGACGCATCGGAAACACCCCTGCACGGCCTAATGAGACGGAAAGGGCGATGGACCCGAAACTTCGTGGTCATGGGATTAACAGGCTGAAGGACGTCGTCGTACCATTTGAAATCCACCTGCGACTGGAGGATTTGTTCAGTCAGTTGATTCGGTACGGGTACACCGGACGCAATCCTTTGCATGCGTCCACCGTAAAGCACCGATTGCCTTCTTCTGCGGAAATCAAGGGGCACGGATTTATGTCCACCGCAGAAACAATGACCCTGATCGGGTTGAGCGGAATGGGCAAAACGACCGCTCTCAACGCCATTGCCAAACTTTATCCACAGGTGATCAGCCACAGTAAATACAAGGAGCAGATATTCATTGAGACGCAGGTGGTGTGGCTCAAGATCGAATGTCCGCACGATGGCTCGTTACGGGGGTTTTGTGCGGCTTTCTTCTCTTCGTTGGATGCGGCATTAGGCATCGAGAAATATTCCAGCAGAGGCTCTACTGGTCGCAGCATCAGTGTCATGCTTCAAAACATCAGTCAACTGTGCAAAACCTTTTCTATTGGCGCGCTTATCATTGATGAAATGCAGCACCTTTGCTCGTCTCGAGGCGGCCAGGATCGTGAAAAGCTGCTCAATTTCTTCGTGACACTATCGAATGACGCGGGCGTCCCACTGGTCTATGTCGGCACAAATGCAATGCTTCCGCTGTTTTCAGGTGTATTACGAAATGCTCGCCGTGCGGCGGGAATGGGGCCGATCGCTTTTGACAGATTCTCCGAGGATGATCCATTTTGGGCGCACTTGGTGTCCCAACTCTGGGCTTACGACTGGACCAAAACTCCCGCCCCGTTGACGGGGCGGCTGCTTTCCAAAATCTACGATCTCACCCAAGGAAACACTGACTTTTTAGCCAAACTCCTAATGCTTTCTCAGCGTCACGCAATCTGGGAGGGCATCGACTCTATCTCACCAGCGTTACTTCAGCAGGTGTACGACAACCAGATGAGGCTCCTCCATAAGCCGGTTGAGGCACTCCGGAGCGGCGACCCATTGCAGATCGCTGACTTCGAGGACATGATGCCTACAAAGGACCAGATCGCGCAGATGATGAATTACGATCTGGCGCGCCGTGCCGATAGAACTCACCTTTCTCTCATTGCCCAAGCAGCGATTGCACCCGTCGAGCATATTGAAACAGAGACTGTGAAGTCGGTCCGCAAGCCAGTAGTTCCGGTTGCCAACGAGACACTACCAAACGCCCATTTTTCTAAAGGCGATGATGTTGAGGCGCAACTTAAACAGCGTGGCTGGGTGGATCCGGACTCTGCCTGGTGACATGAATCGCGGGAGCCAAGTCAATGGAGCGCTTGCATTGGTTTCCTCAGCCTTTTCCCGATGAGTTGCTCTACAGCCTAGCGGTGCGCTATCACAGACTATCGGCAAACCACAGTTATCGCCGGACAAGCCAGGATTTATTTGGCGTGTATTCTCGGACTTGCGGCTCAATCCTGCCATGCTGCTTGGGGACCTTATCTCAGGAGTTAGCCCGGGCCTATTCGGTGAACGAGCTAATTAACCGTTTTACGCTTTTACCTCTCTATGAGCCTTTTTTGAGTGAAGCGAAGCGCAGTGCCGCGCGAGCCGCGATGGCTGGTAATTCCGGAACTGGTCTGAAGATGAGCTTAGGCCTCACAGCGTCAGGTTTCCTCAAGCATGCGTCCTTTCGATATTGCGAAAGCTGCGTTGCTGAAGACAGTCGCAATTGCGGCTCGGCCTACTGGCACCGTATTCACCAAGCGATGGGCGTTTGTGTTTGCCCCCTGCATGGGAAGGCACTCCGCGCAATTACATTTCCGGATGGAGCCGATTGGCGTTGCATGCTGCTCCCGGGAGAGGCAGTAGGTTCCCAGATCATGGAGACTCCTGCCGAATCTGCAGTTGATATCGTAAGTCAGATGCAGTTATGGGCTCTCAATCATCCTACGGATGTGCAGAGGCTCCTGGCTGGTAACTTCCTGGGATACCGGTTGGAGAAGATGGGATTTCTCAAGTCCGGCAGGATTAAGGAGCAGGCTTTACGGGCTTTCTTGACGCCGAGTCTTTTACTTAGCTCTCTCGCTAATGAGTTTCAGGAGATCTGCCACTCCTGTGACTGGGTATTTACAGTCTTGCGCCCCCGCGAGAGGGTCATACAGCCTTTGAAATTTTATTTTCTTTGCTGGCTCCTTGAGACAGACCTCGAACAGCTAAGGGCTTTCGATCCTCAAGCTGATACTTGCAACGAAGAAGCACATAAAGGCAATGACCCTGGTACCACTATCGATCATGGCGAAGTCCAGGCGCGTCGGGCAGTGTTTTCAAGCAGCCTCAATATGAAATGTCATGAAAAGCCTGGCTATCAGTGGCTGTACCGCCATGATAGGGAGTGGCTAGCAGATTACGTGTCTGCACATCCCTTTATCCGATTAAGGCCGGAGTTAGTCGATTGGGACGCACGAGATCTAGCGCTAGCTCGAGATCTGCTAGTGGCGAGGGATCAGATCCTATCTACACAGAGCAGGCCTCAAAAGATCACCCGCGCGGCGCTGGGCAGGAAAGTCGCCCATAGCTACGATTTTTTGAGGAGGCCAGGTAAATTTCCAATAAGCTTTTTACTGATGAAGGACATGCTCGAATCTGATCATGACTATCAAATTCGTAAAATCTACTGGGCGGTGAGGCATTATCTTCCGCCTGAGCAAAGCGCTGTGAGTGTTGTATACCGACTTGCCGGAATCAGGGTGCCTCATGTCACTGTGAAGGAAGTATTACATATACTTTCAATCGCATGATTTACTACTAATAAATTCTACGCTTTAGAGTTAATAACTTATATATCTCAACTATTTTACTTGTCGAGAAGATGCTTCGCTCTTGAGCAATAATTTAAAATATACTTCGGCAGTCTCGCACCCAAGAAATGCGAGTATAGTGTAATTGTTGTCTGAGTAAGTTTTGGAAATAGGGGTTCTTAAGTCTACGCCGAATTTGTTCTTTATAAGATTTTTTATAAAATTTTCATTTTGTTTTATTTCATTTCCATATCTCAAGCGAATGCTATTAATAATCAGCCAATCAGTTCTATATGACATAGGCGTGGCACCATTGTACGTCAACAAGTCGGCAACAAACTTTGAATAGGCGAAGCTGAATGAGTCTGGCTCTTCGACTTGAGATTTATATTTTTGGCTGCATATGCTCAGTCTAGAAATCTGATGGTTTTTTATTAGCGTTAAGCATGTTGTGCATCTATCCATGAGTCTTGAGCCATGCACGCTACAGACTTGTACCGACGTAGGGACATGTTTCCGGTGAACATATGCCGTGCCATAGTTTTCAAAATCCTCTAATGCACAAATAGGACAAATTTT
Organism: Pseudomonas sp. Yb2C2; assembly: GCF_052112325.1. Classification (NCBI taxonomy): domain Bacteria; kingdom Pseudomonadati; phylum Pseudomonadota; class Gammaproteobacteria; order Pseudomonadales; family Pseudomonadaceae; genus Pseudomonas; species Pseudomonas sp. Yb2C2. Next base: position 150,696 of record NZ_JAVAJK010000005.1, read on the forward strand.
CCTCCAAACCGCTGGGGTTACAGCAATATCTTTTCTAGTTCGCGCAAGTGCCGCAGTCAGCGGGTACAAGGTATGGTTTTTTAGAACTTCTTCAGATACGTTTCTTTCTGTAAAGAAATCAGGGAATTGAAATACGGCGTGTGCTCTAGATTCATATTTATGACCAAGTGCGTATCCGTAGCCTTTTCTGGGCAATGGTTTTATGTGAAAGTCTTTCAGCGTTATTGTTTTGAGGCCCAGCATCTCGTTCCCTCTCTGTAGCACAGACGCAACATACTCCCCGGGCAAGGGTGTAAAAATTTTCATCAGTTATTCCGTAATCGGCCTTTCCTGGCAGCGCTGCAAGCGCACAAGCCGGCTATTCTACTTGATAGTTATCCGTTTGATGATTTACCTGATTTTTACTAGGCTATTGCCCGGTTAGCGGTCGCGTTTTGGGATGATGCCGCCGTGGCTAATGTTTTAGATGACGGCCTGCTCAGGCGGATCTTGAGGTATCAGCTTGGATAAGCGCGCATTAGTGAACCTGGCTTGCGAGGATGCAAATGAAGGGACGTCGTAAGGTTAAAACTGACAAATGGCATATGCGCGATCAGTTCATTCGCGAAGCCCGGGCCATACTCGCTTCAAAGCCGGACGCCGGCCAGCGCTTTCTGCGTATCACTGCGCAGACGGAGCTTGAGGAGCCTGTCGGACTACTTGCTGGTAGCCGCAAGGCACCGGAAGGAATTTCAACAAAAAAACACTAGCCCGTTAACTGAGGTACTTCGCATGCCAAACGAGTTGATTGCACGAGCACACGATGACGGTGTAGCGCCATCTTTCGCTCATGAACGCAAGCGTAGCGCTGCAGTGCTGATGCTTAGCTACCAGTGGAAATATCCAAATATATCCTGTTGACTATAATTTATAGTCAGCAGGATATATTTGGATATTTACCAGGATCCGCACGCTTGGTGGTGCTTTCGCAGAAATGGCCCACAATGTCACGCTGATGCAAAATTGACCATCTGCCGACTTGGCGATTCAATGCCTCATAAGTATTCAGTCCCGAGTCAGACCTCCTAACGCTTGACGAAGTAGAAGCTTGGGTCAGCGAAAATGTAGCCGATGGGTCAATTATGCATCAGCAGTAACAACCATGAACGGCAGAAAACGGCCAAAACGTCGGCCAGAAAGCACTTGCCGCAACGCCAGTGCCTCTGCAGAAAAGCCCTGCTTGTTGATGCCAACGCAGAATTGACCCACATGCTGACGCAATACTGATCCGTCACCAAATCTCAAAAAACTCACTAGGACAATGGTTGGCGAGAAACAAACTGGGGCATTTACATCTCGGCAACCGGGTCAGTTTGCCGTCGGCGCCAACACACAAGCGCCGTTCGGAGCGAATGCCATAGCAATAGCCCACGACTAGCATGCGGATCATCAGCTCAGGATCAATCGAAGGACGCCCAATCGGGCTATAGAAATCGGCGAGGTAGTGGCGAAGGTCGCTCAGATCGAGACACCGATCAATGCTGCGCAGAAGATGATTTTTTGGGATGTGATCTTCAAGGTTGAACGAGTAAAACAGGCGCTCCTGTCCACTCGATAACTGTCCCATCATGCTGCGTACTCTCCCGCTGGCCGATGAGCAGATTTTGCCTTAGACCAATCAGGAGAGCTACTTTTTCAACAGAATCGACCCAAAGCTGCCGGTCGCGACAGGCAGAAATCGATCCGTGACTTCCGTTCGTTGGAGGGTTGGAACCGGCTCATCGCTCCCTTGTGCAATCTCTGCAGTCAAATCGTCTGAATGCCCAGTGAAACACGCTATCATCCCTACTAAATCGAGCTCATTCAGAAATGCCCCCACCCTGGATGTCTACATGACGCATCATTTTAAGTCTGAAGCTGTAAAATCTGCATGGAAATATGTCTGCCAGCTTCGTTCGCAGCTTGCAAAGAATAAGGCAAGCCTGGTGTTAGGTGCTGGAGTATCACGTGACCTGAACCTTCCTATGTGGGAAGTTTTGGTCGGACGGATGAAGGCCTCCATGGCAAGTCGAGCTCCTGAAGTACATGGCGTAAACGACGCAGCTGGAAAGGCAGCGTTGGTGCTTTTTGAGATATTCAGCTCTTACAAAAAATACGACCTCGCTCAAGAGGGGCGCTACACAAACGATGCGATTGTTGAAAAGAAAATTCTTTCCGACTGGCGTGAATTAATCCACAAAGCCTTATATCAAGATATAAATCCTGACGGACGACGCGCGACGATAGATGCACACCCATACTTTAAGGAAGTTATTGAATTTGCAAAACATTCTGAATTGACCGTCACATACAATTTTGATGACTTTTTAGAATTTGGCCTTTCATGCGCAGATCTGAATCCCACTAAGCATGAGCGACCGTATCAGACTGTATGGTCACATCATACTCAGTTCACAAAAGACAAATGTGTGATATATCATCCGAATGGATTTTTGCCATTTGACCACAACAAGTTTCAGAGTGAAAATCTGATTTTTTCGGACGGAGCATTTGCGGATCAGTTGCTTGATGGCATAGGGGGAGGCTTATCTACACTTCTCCATGTTCTTACGAAGAAGACGAGCATTCTAGTTGGGCACTCGCTGACTGACTCCACCCTGCTTCATCTTCTTAGAAAAGCAGCTTCTGTCAGTCCGGGAAATTATAATTACTTTATCAGATTCACAAACGAAGAGCTTGACCCTCAGAATAAAACTGCAATATTTGAAGCGAATTTCAACAACTACAACCTTGTGACCTTGTTCTTCGACGGCGCCGATATTCAAGAATTTTTACGGGCCATCACTATGCCCGAGGTGGAATTTATCCAAGAGTCTGATTTTTTGGGCCTTCAAACTAAATATGTTTATTACGTCGTAGGTTCCATTGGGATCGGGAAATCCACCGTGATTAGCCAATTTGGGAGCTTAGTTACGCTCGACGAATGGTTTGATGAAAGGCCGCCGGAGATGGCCCGCTCTCCTGACGATCTTAGCACGAGCAAGACAATCACCATCGATGACTGGACTAACGAGCAGTTTGGGAAGAAAAATAACTACTTAGATAGGAAAAAAGTTGGAGTTTTTCTAGTCGATAGATCTCCCTTAGATCCTTTGAGTTTCGTCGTCGGCGTACCTGAAAATGATCGCGCTAAATCAATGCTTAGTCATGGAATTCGGCCAGGGTTTTCAAAAAAGAAAATCGTCCCTGGCGAAATTATCCATATGATTGGAGATGTCAATGAAATATGGTCGCGTTTAATTACAAAACGGAAAGAAAGCAGCTGGCCGCCTGCTAAAATTCATGCGCTGCAGGAAAAGAGTTTGGCGATTTATGAAGGCTTGCAGCCTAAGAAAATACATTCAACTCAAAGAAAGGAGGTTGACGTTGTACGTGACGTTGCAAAAGTAATCTTTTCTTGCGGTTATTCTCCGTCAGATCTGGATCAGCGTATGAGTGATATCGCGAATGCTTAAAAAAACTACAATTTACCTCGCTGCACCGCTTTTTAATGAGGCAGAGTTGGCATATAACAAATCGCTCAAAGCCAGACTTCAGTCTCACTTTGACATATTTCTGCCTCAAGAGGATGGGTTACTGCTACGTGAGTTAGTAGCAAACGGTACATCGGCGGCGCTAGCCGAGAGGATGGTTTTCGACGCCGACATAGCTGCCATGAAGGAGTCAAATCTTATTGTGGCTGTCCTAAATGGCGCTCACATTGATGAGGGAGTCGCATTCGAACTTGGTTTTTCCTTCGCGCTTGGAAAACGATGCGTGGGGCTGAAGAGTGATATTAGGCAATCGTTGCCCACAGGCAATAATCCGATGATAAATCAAAGCTGCGAGAGAATCTTCAACTCTACGGATGCTCTTGTTTCTTGGCTTATCGCTACCTACGCCAAAAAACACAACTTTAGCATTTAATTTAGCCCTGGTGTTGGCACCGATGTGGAATTAACCTAGTTGCCGAGGGGCCACTGACCCAGCCTGATTCTTCCCGACCATTGCCTGTGCTGGGTTTATGCCGATCTGGAGGTGGGTTAGTCTGGCGTCGGCACATGGGTCAATTCGGCGTCAGCGTCAACAGTCCACTTCGACTCTGGCGGGATATAGCTTCTAAAATATTCCACTATATCTAATGTGCTACTTGAAAAAAGTACCATGTCAGCATAATTCTGACGCATAAACCCCTGTCCAACCATGCGCTTAATCATCAACTCGAGAGGTTTATAAAAACCATTTATATTGAGAAACGCACAGGGCTTTCGGTGTATACCCAACTGTGCCCAAGTCCACTGTTCAAAAATCTCCTCCAGTGTCCCTGCGCCCCCAGGTAAAGCAATAAAGGCAGAGGACAGTGCCGCCATTTTATCTTTGCGTTCGTGCATATTTTCAACTACATGTAAATCGGTCAGGCTGGTATGGGCAATTTCGCGTTCAACAAGTGCTCGAGGTATAACTCCGGTAACGACGCCCCCATGCTGCAGGGCAGAGTCTGCTAAAGCTCCCATCAGCCCAACTCGGCCGCCACCATACACAACACTAATGCCAGTCTCCGCCAAAAGCTTACCTGTCGCTCGAGCAGCGTCCATATAGACGGGATCGCTACCTTCAGACGAGCCACAAAAAATACCTATAGAATGCATTTAATTCACCTTCTGAGCACTTACTAAAAATCTACGCTTACCTTTAATGATCACAGAAAAAATATTCGTTTGCTAATATATGTTTCTACTCAAAGTACTATTATTCGCGCGCGCCTGCATGCCTGAGACGATCATTAGGATGACCGCAGGCAAAATCACTACGCTTGCCGATAACATCGCTCCTCTAAACCCTGCGATATTAAGCATCCCACCTCCGATGATCACTCCTAAGCCGATCGCACTGTTCAGAACCGCCGTATGGATCGCCGTTGCTGGCACGGTATGTTCCCCGGCAATTCTCAGAACCCAAGTTTGCAGGCCGGTAAATAAAGCAGAAATGGCCACGCCCCAAATTACCAGCAACACAACGACCGGAACTATACCTACTGCAGGACCGAAGAATCCCAGAGCCGCCAACGCACATGCCATCGCAATTAACGCCAGCAGAATATACTCTTTCAAATGGCGATCAATGAATAGCGCGCTAAGCAAATTGCCGAGAAATCCAGCTGCTCCAAAGGCAAATAATAGAACAGCGATGAGGTAGACCGTAATATCCGGTATCTGACCAATATATGGCTCTACGAATGTGTACGCACCGAAATGCGCAGCCGCAGTCAGCCCAGTGATAGCGTAAGTGATAAGAAGATCCTTGCGACGGAGCACCGTGGCAAGTCCCACACCTTTGGACATCGAATTAATATTCATAGATGGCACTACAAGAGCTATAACGCCCGCGCTGGCGAAACACAGCAACGTCAAGCACATAAATGCGGTGCGCCAGCCATCGTACTGGCCTAGCAGATTTATGAGTGGAACCCCCATAACTGTGGCAATAGTGATCCCCCCCAAAACGATCGAAGTCGCCAACCCAATGCGTTCTGTGGGAACAATATGGGCGGCGGTTGCAGCGACAATTGCCCAGAATACGCCGTGCGCTAGAGCACCAACGGCACGCGCAGCGAGCAACGCCGAGAAGGTAGGCGATAGGGCAGCCAGGCCATTTGACACGGCCAATATCAACATTAAAACGATCAGCAGCACCTTACGGGGGATCCACCGGTTCAACCAATTCGACAGCAGTCCGCTAGCGGCTCCAATCCATGCGTATAGCGTTACTGTCAGCCCGATGGTAGATGGGGGCTGCTCTAGGCTAGTCGATATTTGCGACAACAGTCCGATGGGAGCGAACTCGGAAGTTACCATTGTGAATGAAGCTACACATAGAACGCTGACGGCACACCATATCCGCAAGGCTGAATTGACCATCGCTAACTACCATCCCTGTTCACAGCCGAGTCAGCTGAACCCACCAGCGCGGCCTCGTCAGACACGCGCTGCTGGGTCCAGCACCTTCTTACATTAGATATCTACCGATACGTCGTACTCAGCCAGCCAGCTATTCATGCCTACAACCCTTTCCATACCCATGCGCTCATGCAATGGAGAGACTTTACCTGCCTCCCGCGTCAAGGTGTCCTTGACTCGCGCCAAATCCAAAAGAGGCCGCACCGGAGCATCAGTATCCGCCACAATTGCAGACATGGCTGAACGTAGTTCTTTTTCATAGGCTGGGTCCTGGGTGGCCGGATACGGATTCTTGATTCGCTGAACGATGGAGTCCGGCAGCAGATCCCGTGCCGCGGCGCGCAAAACGCTCTTTTCCCTTCCATCGAAGGTTTTCATTTCCCAAGGAATATTAAAAGCATATTCCACAAGTCGATGATCACAGAACGGTACACGAAGCTCCAAACCCACCGCCATACTCATGCGGTCCTTTCGGTCCAATAATGACTGCACATAGCGTGTTAGGTGAATATGAGTGATCTGCCGCATGCGCCGATTGGTGGGGTCTTCCCCTGGCAGTTCGGGAACGGCGGCAAGTGCTTGGCTGTAGCTGTCTTGAACAAAGGCGGGCATATCAAGTTTCGTCAGCATTCCTTGGTCGAACAAGTTTTTGCCATCGAACAGCTTGACCGTCGCCGTAGACATCCAGGGAAAGGTATTGGCTGGAATAGCTGCTGGATCATGAAACCAACGATACCCACCAAATACTTCGTCAGCGGCCTCGCCTGATAGCGCTACAGTGGACTGCTTACGTACCTCCTGAAATAAACGATAAAGTGAAGGGTATAAGTCTCCCCAATAGGCGGGTGGCAAGTCTAAAGCCCGAACGACCGCCGTGCGTAGTGCCGGGTCCGCGAGCTCCCGGCTGTCGAGCACTATCTGCCCATGATTGGAATCCACCCATTTGACCAAGTCCCAGACAAAGGGCGTGTCAGGTGTGAGACGGAAGCCATCGCTGACAAACTCTTCACCATGGTCTTTGAAATCAAGGGAGAAGGTGCGGACATTTTCCTTGCCTTGAGCCAGAAGTTTTTTGGAGGCAAGAGAGGTAATTGTCGAGGAGTCCAGACCTCCCGACAATAGAACGCACAGAGGAACGTCTGTGATCATCTGGCGGTCAACAATGTCTTCCAAAAGATCGCGAGTGTGCTGAATAGTTTGCTGCAACGAATCAGCGTGCTCTTTTGCTTCCAATTGCCAATAACGACGAGTCTTCAGGCCATCTTGGTTGACCTTGACGATCTCACCGGGCAGTACCTCCTTCATACCTGCGAAGATAGCCTGTCCGGGCGTTTTGACTAGCTCTAGCAACTCACGCATACCATCAGCCTGGATTCGCCTCGGCACCAGCGCGTTGGCCAAGATAGCTTTAGGCTCAGAGCCAAATATCACGCCATCAGCAGTAGGGAAGTAAAAAAGCGGCTTTACACCCATTCGATCTCGAACCAGCAACAGCTCCTTTTTACGGATATCCCATAGGGCAAAACCGTACATGCCATTGAGGCGCTCGGCAAACTGCTCTCCCCATTCAATATAGGCGCGTAATACAACTTCGGTGTCACTACTGGTTTTGAAGGAATGCCCTTTGGTCACCAACTCAGCGCGCAGCTCACGAAAATTGTAGACCTCACCGACATAGCTAATCACGGCCACATCGTTCTCCCGACCAGGCGAGCTTGCAGCCATAGGCTGCTTGCCTCCCTCCAAGTCAATAACCGACAGGCGCCTATGGCCTAGGGCAATGGGGCCTTCGATCCATAAACCTTCACCGTCGGGCCCACGCAAAGCCATAGTATCGGTCATTCGCTGGACAGTATCCCGATGCTGCCTCAGATCCCTTGAGTAAGAAAGCCAACCCGCCATTCCGCACATAGTATTATCTCCAGTTGTAATAGGAACTCTCTAATCGAACAACTAAAAGTGCAGGCAGATTTAATTAGCTGCCATGCGAACGAAGCACCGGTTGAAGTAGCTTAACCCCTCAGTTGCATTTCCTATGTGCACGTTCACAGGTTCGCAGAAGAGTACCCCGTGAGAGTGCACACGATGAGTAGCGACAACTCGGCAATCGAAGACCACTAAAGCATCCGTGAGTACAGGAGAACCTGTTGCACCGGTATGCCATCGGCCAAATGAAAACTTTTCAACGCTATTACTGGGTTTAGCGAATATCTCGCCGAGCTCTGTATCATGAGAAGAAAGCACATTGACGCTTAAAATCTCGCTCTGTAAGCACGCTTGGAAAGTGCTCGACATTTGATTTAGGCATACCAGCAACGTTGGTGGAGCATCCGATACGCTGCATACGGACGTCGCAGTCATCCCTTCAGAATGGCCATTGGCACGCGTGGCAATGATGCAAACTCCAGCCCCCAACTTGGCCATCCCATTGTGATAATCATGTTTGGGTACAACTTCGCTCTGACTGAATTCAAACATGCGATACCTCATTGAGAGATCGAGCAAACGCTATACGAATAGAGGTGCTGCGTTTAAAAACTCAACGATGTTACAGGTTCAATGCCTACGACCGATGCTGTACTTTCGAACTTGTTCGCGAACAGGTCCTGCCGTAACTCTTCGACGTTGTATAAGTGAATTTTTTTCTCTTCTAACCAACGCTCGTCATACAGCGTATCGAGGTAGTTGGTACCGCTGTCAGGCATTATCGCCAAGACACTCTTCGCCGATGAGCCGTATAGGCATTGCAGTGCGCCGTAGGCTACTAGCCCCGCGGAGCCGCCTAGCAGCAGACCATTTTCGCGGGCCAAAATCCGGCACATAGATATTGCGTGGTGATCATCGATCAGACTGTGGTAGTCAAAGCAATCCAGGTGAGTGTTGGCCGATCTCCACGCCAGGCCGACGCCATTGAGCAAGTAAGGAGAAAATGCCCCACCTAAAACCGCAGACCCCACCACATCACACGCTAGTACTTTGACCAGAGGGCGATCACGTTTTATGCCTCTGGCTATGCCGGATAGATGTCCGCCCGTGCTTACACAGCCAGCCAGTACGTCATAGTTATGGTTGTCGAATTCCTTCGCTGAAACCTTTTCGTGATAAGCGGGATTGTGTGGATTGTCATACTGATTAGGCCAATAGGAACCAGGATAATCGAGCAACAGTTGCTGGACCCTTTCGATCCTTGCCCGTTGATATCCGCCTTGATCATCAGGTGTTGTCACTAGGTCAACTATCGCCCCGTAAGCCTTGTACCAGTTGATAGCAGTGGAACTGACCTTGGGGTCGACCACCACGATCACCTTCAATCCCATCGCAGCACCAATCATGGCCAAGGACTTTCCGAGATTGCCAGAGGTAGATTCGATCAAGGTGCCACCAGGCTTCAGTTGGCCTGATTCCAGAGCCGCTAGCACCAAGCCCAATGCGGTTCGGTCCTTGATGCTGTGGTTAGGGTTAAATTGCTCCAATTTCAAGTAGAGTTTCTTACCGCTGGGGACAAGCGAGTGCGAAAGCTCAACGACAGGACACGAACCAATGGTTTCCAATATGCTTTTCAAAGTTGACTCCCTTCATTTCCTATCGAAACGACGACGAAGCGATAATCCCCAACTCGGGACAAGGATCCACAGTCAAAAAGGTGTTGAGTTCAGGTCCGATGAACAACGGGTCCTCGAGGTGCAGCGCCCCAAGACCGAACTCGTAATAAGGCGTTTCTATTGAGATCACCATCCCCTGCTCAACCTGCGCGTCTTCACCAGGCGCTAAGATCGGCCGCTCGTAGGGTTCGTGACCAATCCCATGTCCAACGTGGTGACGTCTGTACTCAGGGAAGCCTTCGTTTCTGACGCACTCCATAGTCATATTGAAAATCTCTTTGCCAGACATCCCAGGCCTGATAGACCGGGCCGCGTGCAGCATCCCTGCACGTAGCGCTGCATAGCGCAGGGCCGTTGCATCGGCCACGTCACCAAAGGCATAGACCCTGGCCAGATCAGCCCAGAACCCTAGGTAGCGAGTATTCGAGTCGAACCAGATCAAGTCTCCAGTTTGCAGAGTGATATCTGCTCGCTGACGACGCTGGCCGCCAACCGCCCCACGGCCGATTTTGATCATCGTCAGTTCGGGACGACCACCGAGTTCGGTGACCGCGGTCTCAAAGATCTTGCTAATTTGTATCTCACTGATACCCACATGTACCGCGTCCATCACGCACTTTATTGCCGCTTCGTTGCAACGAGCCGAGCGGGTGAGCATCTCGACTTCATAGGGGGTCTTGACCCTGCGCAGTTGCCGTATCAGGGACGATGCGAATACGAGAGCTTCCCGACCGAATTTTTCTTGCATGAAAGCGAGTTGGGCATGAGCTATTCCGTCTTCGTCACAACCTATACGCGTTAAAGGGGTAACACCCAGCTCTTGCAATAGAGAGAAAAGCGCCTGTTGAGCGTTTAAATGTTTTACCGACTTGCTAGTCCATGTGTGTATAGAGAATTCATCCCCGAGCAAGACTGCTTCATCCGCCAGCTCTCGATAGAAAGTGCCGTAGGTAAAAACAAGACCAATTTGGCTTTTCGATTCAGTAATCTGGTCGCACTCACCACAAGAATGAACAATATGAACAACCTCGGGCTGCTGTCGGCAAATCAGCAAATAGCATTCGCCATAATACGGATTCAACTCCTTAACGACAGGCCTTATCCCTGTGAAATAATTTATGTTTTCACGCGTAGACACTAATAACATGTCGATACTTTGCGAATCCATGAGACTGGAGAGCCGATCAATATTATAAATCATGAAAAATAAATTCCATTCTTTAAAGTTATCGTGCGAGGGCTTCTTGAGCACTAACAATCTGAGGACGCAATAAATGATAGGAGGCTTATATTCTAGCTTTCGCTAACATGTACCTTTGAGTGCTCTCTCCACTGCGTCGGTCATTGATTGCTTGTTATAGTTTGAGTAATGCGCAGCGGCAATGCGCATAGGATCGCCAGCGTGATAGTTTTCATAAATCATTTGCCGCTGACCGAAGCCATCACCACTGACATCCCAAGCTAAGTTTAGTAACTTACTCCGGTCTTTAGGAGACAAAAATGGATTTTGCAATGCCAGCTGGAGGCATCCTTCATTCTCATTATGGAAGTCGTCACCGTGAGGGACTGCTAGCATTGACCCTGCAGCAAGGGATTGAACAGTCTGGAGCATTTTCTGATACCACTTTGGAAAATGGCATCGAATAGCCTGGATTGCATGGATACTCGGATTGCATACGCCTTCTGCATCCACACTTGCTTCAAATTCGGAGAGCATTACAGCACCACGAATTAGCTCATACGCCGTGGTTAACTCGCCTAATTGCTCCTGTACGTTAATATAAGTCGAAAGCCCGAGGTTGCGCGCAAGACTATCTGCAACCCCAATCAACAGCTCGGCCTTAGCCAAACCTCTCACAATCCCCTGATGCCCCGTATGGTGGCGAGTTCGGGTAACGTCGTAGAATTGATTTGACTTGGCAACATCGCGAAAAATGAAGACATCAGTCCAAGGAATATGAACTTGATCGAAAACAAGGTATGCGTCTATTTCATCCATCTTGCTCGATAATGGATAATCGAACTCTGATGCCTCTGCGTGCACCAAGCTTTTTCGGCAGATGATTTTCAGACCTGGTGCATCGGTGGGTACTGTAAAGGCTAACGCATAATCTGCGTCGTGTTCGGTGAGCCCTGGCATATTGAAAATCAATAATTGATCGGCAATAGGTGCAAGGGTGACGATCATCTTGGCACCACAGACCTCAATTCCTTGATCACTAACGTTCGTGCATTTAACGCCAGCATAAAGATTAGACTGGAGCCCGATAGGCTTGGAACGATCAATCTGCGGATTGATTGCACCGTGTCCTACAAAAAAATGCTCCCTAGCGCAGCGGTCGTAAAAGTTTACGACGTTATCAGAGTAGTTAGCATGCTCTCCTTGCCCAAAAAAAACACTATGAGAGTACATGGCGCTTAAGCCAGCATTGATAAAGTCAGGAGTTCTACCCAACATCCCAAATGAACTGTCGGCAATTTTCTTATAAGAATTACGCTTACGCGTAAGATCATCCCTACACTTGGGTACCATTAAGCTAATAGCCGCCGAGCAGCCATTATAGTCAAAATGAAACTCAGGACTCTCAAGCATCTTATAATATGAAAGCGTATTCTCAATGGCACCACGAAATGAAGGTTCTGCGAGGAGATCACCAACCTTTTTGCCGGCAACCCAAATATTACGAGGCACTGCTAAGCGCTTGGTGTACATATCCATTGCATTAGCCATGACAACTCCATTAGTCAGTTAACCCTGCGTCATTAGGCTACGAATCAATAATGAATTTGTAAATACCGCTGCTCCATTTTTTTGACTATTACGCTAGCTCAAGTAACAAAAATAGCTGTAAGTCGTTGAGCAAAATCATAAAAATCAAGTAAAATTTAAATATGAAATTTTTTTAACGATGATAGCGCGGCGGCCTTTAATTTTTTTATAAACTGCACCGAGCTGGAGCAAAATCGCACTGCGGTCGACCTATAATCGAACACTATATCGTACTCCTATCTTCTAAACTCGCTTGCGCCATAGACAAATGCACTGACTAAAATCACGTTAATCGTCGTAAATTCAATACTTTGCTCTTCAAATTCCGTTAACAAAGAATTTCAACTACCATGGCTCTGAAGATTTTTTGATGCACTGATAATGTGCTTGTCCCGATTCGACTTGAAGCAATTAAGAGCGTCAATTCATCCGGACGTAAACGCTCAATGATCGTAGCCGCCCGGCAAGAGCCATCGTTTTTAGACCCGAGGTTTGGAACGCGTCAAATGGACGCTTACCCAGTAGTCAGGGAGAACCAGGCCGTTCGTACCCATAGATAACAACTGGTGTGAGAATCAGATCCGCCCTTGGGCTCTTGGAAGTAAAAACTGGCTCTGTGTGTCACGAAGGAGTCGTCATGACGACGAGATGAAAACGGCGGCATGACACTCCATGCTCCAAGATTGATGGAGGTAGGCCCTCCGGTCAGGGCGTGCAGGCGTACTGATCAAACGACCCGATGCTGCGAACATGTTCAGCATGTTTGTGGTGAGCGATTCGGGAAAAGGCAGAGTAACTACTGTCACGTAAGGCCCAGGTAGTTGAACGAAAGTGAACTGACTGATGAAGCGACGAAATCTCCACTGGTGTCAAAACGGGCTTGTATAGCCGGGCCCCGAGAAGTGCAGAGGACACCTGTCTACCGACTGCACGGCACCCGTTGTTAAGGCAGCAAGAACCTGAGTCAGGCCATTTTGGGGAACGTGAGAACCTATCCTCGGCACGTATCGTGGGGATAGGGACGGACTCACCCGTAGTAGTGATGAAAGACCTGTAATGGGGCTGGAGCGAAGGGGTGGGGATCACTTTCGTTGTGCGGGACACAACTCAAATGAGGATGACGTTTTAGTGCAGCGAAAAGCATTCGAGATACCGAAGTCGCTGGTGTGGATGGCGTATCAGGATGTACGCCGCAATCGTGGTGCGCCGGGCTGTGATGGTCAGACGCTCACGGACTTTGATCGGCAGCGCGATCATAACCTCTACCGCATCTGGAACCGGTTGTGCTCAGGGTCGTATTTCCCGCCACCTGTACGGGAAAAGCGCATTCCGAAAGACAACGGCAAGGAGCGCATCCTTGGTATCCCAACGGTTTCTGATCGGGTAGCCCAAGGCGCGGTGAAAAGATATGTGGAGGCTGTGATCGATCCGATTTTCCATCCTGACTCTTATGGGTACAGGCCCGGAAGATCGGCCCACGATGCTTTGCGTCAATGTTCCATTCGGTGCCGTCGTAAGAACTGGGTACTGGAAGTGGATATCAGTGCGTTCTTCGACCACGTTGGGCACGACCTGATCATCAAGGCTCTGGAACATCACCAGATGCCGAAATGGGTGATCTTATACTGTCGACGCTGGCTGCAAGCGCCGATGCAGAGTGAGACGGGGTTGCTTCAGGAGCGGGGACGAGGGACACCTCAAGGAGGTGTGATCTCGCCCTTGTTAGCCAATTTATTCCTGCATTTCGCTTTTGATCGTTGGATGGACAGGACGCATCGCGGCGTGCCGTTCGAACGGTATGCCGACGATATTGTTATTCACTGCACAAGGATGAGCGAGGCGGTTCGAATCAGGGAGAGCCTGACGCAACGGATGAGTGAAGTGGGCCTGACCATCAACGAAGAAAAGTCGAAAATTGTCTACATCGACACATTCGAGCGGCACAACGTCGCGACGAGCTTCACCTTCCTCGGATATGACTTCAAGGTGCGAACCCTGAAAAACTCCAAGGGCGAACTCTTTCGCAAGTGCATGCCGGGAGCGTCGATGAAGGCGATGCGCAGGATGGTGGACACGATCAAACACTGGCGCATCCATCGATCCACGACGGACGACCTGAGGGATTTCTCTCGCAGGTACAACGCTGTGATTCGAGGATGGATCGAATACTACGGTAAATTCTGGTACAGAAACTTCAGCTATCGATTGTGGAGCGCGTTGCAATCGCGCCTGCTCAAATGGATGAAGAGCAAGTACCGAATCTCTATACGTCAAGCGGAGCATCGGCTGCGTCTTGTTCGAAGAGAGAATCCGGAGCTGTTCGCACATTGGTATTTACTACGTGCATCGAATGTGTGATCAAGAGCCGTATGACGGGAGACTGTCACGTACGGTTCTGTGAGCAGCCGAGGGGTGAAACTCCCTTCGGCTGACTCGACTCGCTGGGTCGCTACGCAGCGGTAAACGGGCAACGGCGATCATGAGTCTGATCCAGTCTGCGCGACTGAATGGTCAAAGCCCGATGGCATTCAGGGCATACGCATACGCACCTCAGTCCATTGCGACTTCGTCAGCCTGGAGTAACTGCCCGCCACACTCGCCAAAGGTAATCATGTTGCCAGACATCCACGATTATCCTTCTTCGCAGCCTGCAGTTATGGTCACAATTGAACCGTGAAATGGGACGGATGGCCATCCGACGTTAGCGCCTACGTCCTGATGTTCTTCACTGCTGAATACGTAATCCGGTTGCCTCGTGTTTGCGCTTCAGCTCTACATCAATAACCGCAACGAACCTCTCGGGCGTCGTTGCAAGAGTTTCCCCCGTCAAACGGTGCACAGCGATCACGGTCTCCGCCCGAACGGCTTGATTGCTGGTGAGCTGAACGGCACGTACCAAATTGGATGGCTCGACAAAATTGCTCATCATTTTGGACAAAGCTCCGAGCTCTCGCTCCAAGCTCGTGATAGTAGACACATTATTGAGAGTGGCCTCTGCATGATCGATTTCAGCGTTCGTCAACTGGTCTTTGGTCGGGATGAGCTCGAGCTGTTTACGGTAATCCGATATCTGGCCGGCGTACATTTGATGGTCCCACTCAAGCCACGCTCCCAAACCGATTAGCTTGCCGTAGGAGCTCGGGTACCAATTTCTTTCAACAACCTTCCGGCCATTCTCGGTGCCTGTCTTGGTTATCTGATATTCCCAGATCACCTCCAGCCTATTAGCCTTCCAGCGTTCGATTAGTTTTTGCCAAATCTGCCGGGGGAGCGCGTTGTAGAGCCCTGAGATTCGAGCTTGCACATCCCGGTGCTGCATGTGAAGGGCTTTGCCCTGCTCTACGTAGGATTGCCGCTTCTTGAGCAGGGATTCCACTCTCCGACGGCGGATTGATTGCCGCCGGTTCGCATCAAGCTGCGTGAAGCCTGCTTTGAGCGATTCATCATCTAAGCTGAGGTACTTGTGGGCACAGCAATTGCCGATCAGAACCACTGAACCATCAGTACAACTGACGACGTAACCTTTCTGGTGAGGCTGACCACATTGCTTACCAAGCTTTTCATACTGGCAGCTTGCTTCACGTTGATAGAGCTTATATGGCCACTCCCCGTGCCCGAAATTTTCTTTCTTAAGCAGCAGATCGAGGGCAATGTCAAAGTGACCTTGGATGTCCGCTAAGGTCTTGAAGTCCATGAAGTCGGTTGTTGGCATCAATTGCTCCAATCTGTTTGAGACGAGAGAAGATGGAACGCGTACATGAGTCTGTATGTATAAACAGTATAGTCCGCTCAGGCTTTGGGTGGAAGGCTTTGTGCCATCGCTTGATACTAGAGCTCGGGTGTTGAAGGGAACTGCGTCTGACCACCCACAGTGCAAGGACGGTCAGCCGTGAGTCCGAGGATCGCCCTTACCCCGATTGGCACTCTTGATCGGGCGGGACGCCGCGTCGTTTATGGCTGCGACAGTTTTAATTCTCTAGAGCACTCGCCTTGATCGGCTTTTTGGGAGGTTGCGACAGTTTTGCGATATTTCGCAAACGAGCTGGACGCCGCGAAAAACGAGGGCCTTCCGCGACAGTTTTAATTCTCAAAAATCAGCCCTTGTGTGCTCTATCGAAAAAAATGGTCGCAGCTTAGATATTCATATCGGTACCCTCGCCTCGATGAAAGGCGAAACGCATCTGGCGACCCTCGTCATGGAGTCTCTAGGCCATCCAAGTCGTCGCTTCGACCTACAGCTGGCATTACCTATCATTGCTGGGATTGGCACTCGCTCCGCTAAAATGCCTGAGACTCAGCTTTCTCAATTTCGAAACCTGTATGTCGGCATGTCGCGACCTACAAGCTTTCTGTGCTTGGCAGTCAATGCAGAACGGGTTTCAGACGAGTGTAAAAAGGCATTGACCGATCAGGGGTGGACCATCACCCATTTGCTGTAACAGGCCAAAGGGTGCAGCTCTTCGAGAGCAAGGGCTTGCTGACAGGCTTTGAGTCGTTAGCACTTCACCGTCCAGAGCTGATCGAACCGTGTTGTGTACGACTGGCTCATCATATCCCTGCGCACACCCTAGTCGGGAGCAACCGGTACGCTGGCAGGGCACATCGTGCCTCTGCCCCAGCGCCCGTTGGTCGTGTTCATCACCTGCGTGAGCCGATCGCAGCAACCGCATGCGTGGCCGCGAACAGGTCCTCGGAAAACTCGCCCGGTTGATTACCTCGAAGCACTCGATGAAGAGGCGCTGGCTGAGGCACTTCCCAAGCGCTTAATCGGCGACCCTGTAGCAGCAGTGTTATCAGATCGAAGTCTATTAGCGAACTACGACAAAAAATGGATCGCTTTTTCCACATAACTTGTCATCCTGGTTACGTACTAAAAACGCCTCCACCATATGTACTCCTCTATAGGAGAGCTGCTCCCAGCGAATGCCATGGGAGTTTGAGCCATAAAAGTCACCGCGCAGAGATCCGGCCGCTTCGGCCGCACTGTCGGTGTTAGTGATCCTCCACTCAATTTTATACTCGGTCGAAAACGGAACGCCGTTGATATTCAATGCTGTAAATCTTAACCAGGATCCGGAGCTATTTACTGTAAGGCTAGAAACGCTACCTACACGTGATCCATTATGAGAAGGAAACAGGTCCGTTAGAACTCTCACTGTTAGCGATCCCCCAGGAGCATCGCGCCAGGTTGGGCGTTGCATGTGTCCTAATCGAGTGAACCCTTTTGGCAGTGCGTCCTGCCCATACCGTTCAACTCCCTCTACTAGATCCCGAATACTTCGGCCCATGGCTGCGAAGCTTTCGCACGCAATAGTGCTAACTCGAGCAGCCATTTTTCGAACTTCAGCTTTTGCAAACTCATCTCCAAATACCTTTCTCCATTTCGCCAAACTTTCATCTTTGTCTGTTTCTTCAAATGCATCGTCCATCCATCCCCGGTAACGATGTATGGTTTCTCGAAAATTTCTGTACTTTTTTTCGTCCCAAGCATTGCTTTGAACTTCTGTAGATAGTACAGGGTTCCGTACATCCGGTTGAGTAACATTAGCCTGGAGCCAGTCATCTAGTCGAGCCATCAATGTTGTTAGAGCTGTTGGGAGATCTGGGAAGTTGTCTGTGCTGTAAACCTGCTTTCCGAGTAGTGTGGTGAGTAAAAACGATGGGCATGTAAATGTTGTTTTTATGTCCCTCATGTACTTAAGTAGTCTTGTTATTTTGCGAAGATTGTTATTTTTGCTAACTCGGTTTTGGGTGATAAGCCAGTCGGTATATTCTTTGGGGTTTGAAGTTTCGAAAGTATTTGTGTCGCGATTACATACTTCATAAATATTCGTGTGGTGTCGCTCTTTGATACATGGCGCTATATCTATTTTTCTTTCACCAGAATACTCAATAGTGACGCAGTGTGAATATTTTTTTACTTTATCTTGGTAGGTTGTACTTTTTTTGAATTCGGTGAATAGATTGTCAATATAGTCTTTGGCTTCCCATCCATTGATGGGGCTTACATATACCAGTAAGTCTGCATCAAATGCTGCGCCTGCCAAAGGCTTGATTATGGTTTTGTGAGCCCAAGAGCCCTGTGCCTTGAATTCTATAATCTTAGGTGCCCAAGTGGAATTTCGAACGAAATTTTCTATGGCATCAATACTGCTTTGCAAATTTTGGAATCGTGTTTGATTTAGGTTGACGGTGTTGGATAGAAAATCGTCAAACTGAGGAAGATGCTTCATTGGTTAAGTCCTTTTAAAAGGTCGCCTGTCATTTAGGCTGAGGTTATGATATTTTTTTGTGTGATTGATTTCTGTTGCGTAAGTTGTCGGAGCGCTTTTCTATGGGGCGCGCTCTTCGAATAATCTTTCAAGTTCGGAAGAACTGCGACGCATTGTGTTTTCTTGCGAGTTGCGAAATAGCTTATAAATTCTATCAGGGATAGGCCAGTCGCTTTTTCTCTTCACCAACATCTGATCTTGAATGTTTTCAACTAGTTTTTTTAATTCTTGTTCGGAGAATTTGTTTGCGCTATTTATCGCGTTTGTAACATGCTCTAGCAGGCGTTCATTGTTTTGGATGGAGTCTCTGTTTGCCTTGTAAGTGGTATATCCGTAGTCAACAATTGGGCCCATCAGCCCCGTAATATTGGCAAGTATAGATGTCATGTTAAGGTCTAAGGCAAGTGCGAAGCATAATGCCGATGCGAGTATCGCTATACCTATAATGAGTATCCCGATATTTACCGATCCTCTTAAGCTGGAGTCCCAAGAGAGGCAGGAGTTTTGGCAGATTAGAGCCTGTTGTGAGATTGTTAATCTATCCGAGCTTAATGAGAACCAGTCTCGATATTTTTTTTCTCCATGTTTCCTAATTAACCATTCTCCATGCTTTGCTATATCTTCGATTTTTGGTGGCTTTCCGGCTAGTGGGTGGTTCCACTCTAGTCCGAAAAGCTCTCTATCAACTGAGTCCTGAATTTTTGCAGCCCGCTCTTTGAAACTGTCTATTTGATTGCTAATAAGTAATTTGTTTAGTGTTAATACTGTAATTGATAAAATAGCGACCCAGCTCGAGATATCTATTTTTTCGACCCCGATTAGCTTCGAGAACGTCTCCGTATTCAAAGCCAAAGAGAGGAAAGTGAATAGTGACATTAAGACGACATTCAGCATTAGTGAGGCATTATTAAATTTTTTGCCGATTGAGTACATTCGAGATGATGCTGCAATTCTTAAAATTATGTGCTCTCTGTTCTGCAAGCTCTGTATGGTCATAAAGCCTCGATAGAAAATTTTATTTCTATTTTTGCGTGACGGATTGGTGCGCTAAGCTGCTATTTTACCCCATCGGCTAGCACTAGTGTTATCACAGTGCACACATTTCAATCAGAATTTTCAGCTTTTGAGTTGATTCTGACTTCTAAAGCTCATCACTATTCACAGGCGTGCTAACTCCTCAAAAAGTGCGTTACAAAGTGTCGAGTGGCTTGAAAAAGCAAGCCGTCGAATGCCATTACACAAAGCTCATGGCACATACGTCGTTTTTTTGTTCGGGTTACAATAATGTTACCTAAGTTCAGTATAGATCTAACTGTATGATATTAATGTTTTTTTAGAGTGTTGGAATGGCATGTTGTAAGGCTGATGTGGACTGCTCTCGCATATGTTACTACTGTTTTTACCCGAGCCAAGCTAGAAAGCCGCGGCGCCCTCTGGGAGCGCCCGCGTTGATTACCCTGCAACCAAAGCAGTTCCCTCCTGCCCCAGTCTCTGTTAGCCAACCCTCCAACCGCCGCCCCCAACGCCTCAAAAGCCGCGTAGATAACCGACTGCCCCAGTATTTCATGAGCCTTGGTGTCGGAGACGCCATGGACCATATCAACCGGAATGGTCTTCAGCCATCGTGGCGTAGGTGGGCTGGAAGGTCTGCAAATCGACGCCCAGATCTTTGGGGGGCAGGTCGCGGATATGGCCGATACTGGCTCTGACCCAGTACTGCGGGCCGAGTATCTGGCCGATTTTCTTTGCTTTTTCGGAGGATTCGACAATCACGAGAATTGCCATGTTGAGGTCTGCTATCCAAATGAAAACAATCAGGTGCTTGTTAGGAAGCTTCAACATGTAGCTCTTTTGCAGCTTTGGGGAGATATCGACATAAGATTTCGTCTGTAATCATCGCCGATTTAGCTGGACTAAAATTTCAGCCCTCATATGTATTGCCTCTGGCGTCCGAGAGTACTAGTATCGGGAACTTTTTTTACTAGGTGGTTTATGAAGTATCTACACCGTTTTATATTCTGGTCGCTCATGGTTGTTGGGGTCGTTTGGGGAATTTACGCGCTAAGATTTAATCCCTTTTCTGTATCTGGAGATCTGTATTCTTACTTCGAGTTGCTCAAGGTGACTTATGTGTTGGGCGCTTCAGCAGTATTCTGGCCCCTAAGCTATGTCTTGCTTATCGACTACATTCACTCTCGTAGGGGACGTCATGGGCAGCACTTCTTTGACTATGCCAAGCCGTTACAGAAAGATTTTGTCGTCGCAGGACTGACGGCACTATTGCTTGCTGGAATCTACTGGCTCGATTCGGCAGACTACGGCTTTTCTGGAGTCGACATCGCTTTTGTGGGTGTGCCGTTTCTTATAAATGCTCTTTATACCCTAGTGCAATGCACAAGAATGAAAGTTGTAGGGAGACCAGTTCGTAAACGGAGGATGTTTGTTATGGCTGGTGTGGTTCTAAGTTATATCGGTGTCACTACTTGGTTGTTGGTAAGAAATTCCTCCAATGAGCTTGATGTCGACCAGGCGTTGTTTCTTCAGATTACTATAGTTTTTAGTGGGCTCAGCTTCTTTTTGCTCAGCCACTACACACTGCATTGTCTTAGTAGAGGACGTTTTCTAGCGTCACCGTTTCAGCTCTATTTTTTTAATGTGATAGTCAAGTCTAAACATCAGGTATATGAGAAATCTGTGGAGCAACTGGAGGCGTTTAATCGGCACATAACAACGTTGAAGTCGCAGAACGCAGCAAAGATTCGTAAAACGCGAAAGAGCAAGCACAAGGCATGTTGATGTCTAATCAGTCACGATCACTCCGTTAGGAGTGATCGCT
The DNA here is from genome assembly GCF_052112325.1 of Pseudomonas sp. Yb2C2. NCBI lineage: Bacteria > Pseudomonadati > Pseudomonadota > Gammaproteobacteria > Pseudomonadales > Pseudomonadaceae > Pseudomonas > Pseudomonas sp. Yb2C2. Next base: position 172,151 of record NZ_JAVAJK010000005.1, read on the forward strand.
CACGACATATTTACATCCCGTAGTAGGAAGCTCTTGCTGTGGACTCAGTGCTTTCACACAAACTCAGTGTTTTTTTGCGTTACCGCGCTTACCTTGATCCTGCTCCATGGGAGCTTCTGCCGGAGGCTCTTGTTGATCCTTGTCCGCCGCCCCCTCGCTTTTCGCTTCATGTTCCTTCGGCTTCATCGTCACCGACGACAAGCGCACCGGCAAGATGGCGATTCGGCTGGCCTGGATCTTGAGCGCCGACTTCTGGCAGTCGTCCCACGTGTCGAGAATCTCGTTTCCGCGCACCAGGACGCGCATGCCGACCTGGAACAAGCTGGCCAGATGTTCGGCGTCTCGATGCCACCATTCGATGTCTCGCCAGAAGCCGCCTCGGTCGATGATTTCATCGCCTACTGGTACCGGGTTGTCGGTAAGCGCTCCATAAACCCCACATTCAAAGCGCTTAACTGATCCCGGATGCTGTGCTCCCGATTCCCTCAGGAGCCAGCTCGCCATGATGCGACCCGATGCCAAAGTCGAAAAAGTGTATCTGTACCCAAAGCCCGTCGACTTCCGAAAATCTATCGATGGTCTGTCGGCCTTGGTCGAACTGGACATCAAGGTCGCCGTCTTTGATCCAGTGCTTTTCGTTTTCCTCAACAAGTCCCGCAACCGGGTAAAGATCTTGTACTGGGAGCGCAACGGCTTCTGCCTTTGGCTCACTAGGACGCTCACAATTAAAAAGCCTGGTGGGAGGTGGGCGCTGCACCGTCCAAGCGACACCAGGATAGAAGGACTCTGATCTGCCGACCAGCAGCGGGCCGAGGTACAGTGAATGGGATGGTGATTGGCTTTTGGTAATGGTTGGCAGCAGGACCGGTAGGAAGTGATAGCAGGGCCGCGGGCCGCTTAAGGCTTTGGATTGGTGATCCAATAAAGTAGTCCATCCTCCCTAGCGCTCTCGCCATAACGCCGTCCCGCCCCCTGCCGGGGGTACCGGTATGCGTCGCTATTCGTCCTGGTTACCTGAGGGCGATGCCCGCAGCACGCGCAGCGTGGCCCATCGGATCCGCTCCTTCAGCCTGTGACAATCTTTATTATTTAAAAACGAGATCGATTTTTGGGTTTTGCTCCATTTGTGACAGCCTTTATTTCGTTGAGGCTTGTCGAGATCTTCGCTGCAACCCTCTAAACTCAATGGGGCCTGTGACAACCTTTATTATCGATACACACCGCCCGGGTCTCCAGGTACCCGCGAAAGGACGCGCCTTCGATGAACACCCCCTCGCAAATCCACGAGCGTTTGCACAACCGCCGATTCACCGTCGCCAATAACACCCACGGGCTGTCCGGCGCGGGTACGGTGTTTCATTATCTGGTCGAAGGCGATGCGATTTCTGGTACCTACCAAGGCGGCCGAATTCGCCTGGGTACGCAGGTCGGCCGCGTCACAGGCCCAGACTCTATCGAGCTGCTGTATCAGTGCTTGACGGAGGAAGGAGAGCTGCTGGCCGGCTGGTCGCGGGGCATCATCGGTGTCGATGCTGCCGGGCGTACTACGCTGAGTTTCGTGTGGGGTTGGTTGTCGGGGGCGACGGGAGGTGGGGAGTCGAACTACGTGGAGCGGGTTGTATAGGTCAAAAAGAATCAGAAAAAAAATCAGAAAAATGTTTAGCAGATAGTTGTATAAAACCTTGGATTTATCCCGCTACTCTTGGACCTTAAAGGAAAACAGATTCGAAAAAAATCGGAAAAATGGTGAGGAAAATGACGCAGAAGTTCATGTCCGGGAATCACTGGTTGGAACCTGTCTGGCCATCGCCAGGTTTTCCTGCGTCGATTTTACGTACGGCAGAGACGCTATCGTTTCGTGCCGGAAAACTCACGGGTTTGCTCCCCGAAAACAGCGCTATTCGCATCGGCGGCCTGATGCGGATCACCAATAGTTACTACAGCAACCTGATTGAAGGCCAATTCACCGAGCCTGCTACGTTATCTACACGAGTATCCAGGCGTGACTCCAGAGAACTGCGTGAGCTGGCCGAAAGTCATATCGGCGTTCAGGCGTTACTGGAGCGAACAGTACGTCGGCCGAAATCAATTGACGCGCCTTGGAGCGTGTTCTTTGCGCCGTCTGCCAAGTCACGCTCGATTTTTCCCGGCCTACCCGTATGGTTCGCGCAGATGATATTCCCTGATCTTCATCGGCGCTTTTACTGAGCCAGGGGTCAGAGGCGGCTTATCACGGTACAAACTCCACCCTCAACCCCCGACTCGCACTGCGTCCCTGATCATCACTGACCCGCAGCCGATACTCCCCCGACTTGCCCGGCCGCCAGTTCAATGTGGCTTGCGGCGGGCCCTGCCCGATCAAGGTTTGATCAGCAAACCAGTACAGCGTCGCCGCATCGCTGGCCGCATTCGCGTTCAGCGGGATGCTTTCCTGGGGGGCGGACAGGCGCAACTGATAACTCACTTGAGTCAGCGGCGAACGGATCTGCGGGGCTTCGCTCTGGTCGCTGATGCGGCTGGGCTGGCAGTTTTTCAGCACGTTGGGTGGCGTGCGGCGGGGCAGGCCGGCGGCGCGGTACAGGCGTTGTATGTCGCTGGGCCAGAATTCGAAGACTTCCTCGCGGGTGTATTGCGCCTCGAACGGCGGGCACGCGGCTTTGCCGGTACGGGTGTCGATCAGTACCGGGCGGTGCAGGTTGGACACGCGAATCGGTGAAACACCGGGGATGTACCAGGTCTTGCGGGTTTGCGGGCACCAGCGGTTGGGCAACTCGCCCGAGGCGGCGCAGACGTCGATGCGCACCAGGCCGGCGGGTGGTTTGTCGGCCTTGATCACGACGTTGGGCAAGGCCAGGGGCAGGGCGTCGGCGATACGGAAGAACAGCGGCGCGGCGGTCTTGGCACCGATAAACGCCGGGTTGGGGCGACCATCGAAGTTGCCCACCCACACCACCAGCACGTAAGGGCCGACCAGGCCCGCGCTCCACGCATCATGGAACCCCCAGGACGTGCCGGTTTTCCAGGCGGTGCGCCAGTGCCGCGCGGGCAGGCCATCCGGTCGCGGGTTGCGGCGCAGCATGTCGCGCACCATGAAGGCCGCCTGCGGGGTGAGGAGTTGCGGGCCGGTGGCCTGGGGCTGCTCCTGCAGATAGCGCAACGGCCGCAGATGGCCGTCGCCCGCCAGCATCACGTACAGCCGCGCCAGTTCCTCGGGTGTCATCTCACCGCCACCGAGGGCCAGGGCCAGGCCGTAATGGCTTTCACCGCGCAGGCCCTTGATCCCCGCGCGTTGCAACAAACCATACAACGACGGCGACTTCACCTGGCTGGCCAACCACACCGCCGGGATATTGCGGCTACGGATCAATGCATCCCGTGCGGTCAGAGGCCCGACAAAACTGCCGTCGAAATTTTCCGGCTGGAAGTAGCCGAAGTTACTGGGCAAATCCTTGAGGATACTCATGGGGTGGATCACCCCTTGATCCAGCGCCAGCCCGTAGAGAAACGGCTTGAGGGTCGACCCTGGAGAACGGCGTGACAATACGCCGTTGACCTGGCCGTGGATGCCTGTGGATAAGTAATCCGCCGAGCCCACCAGCGCCTTGACGCTTTGGTCGCGGCTGTCGATCAGGATGGCCGTGGCATTTTCCACACCGGTGCTGCGCCGCTCGGCTATAAAGCCGCTGATCAGGCGTTCGAGCAGTTGCTGCAGGGGCAGGTTGAGGGTGCTGTTGAGTTCGTTGCCGGGCTGGGAGGCCAACAGCTGCTCGCTCAGATGCGGCGCCAGAAACGGGATCTGCTGGCGGTTGCGGGCTTCCAGGGGCAGCTCGAGCAAACTGGCGTTACGCGGGTCTTGTGGATACGTTTCGCGCCAGTCATTCATCAAGCGCAGTCGCGCATTTTGCAGCGACGGTCCGAAGCGCGCGCGCCGCCCCGGCTGCTGGGGAATCACCGCCAGCGCCAAGGCTTCGGACAACGACAACTGCGCTGCCGCCTTGCCGAAGTAGATGCGACTGGCCGCTTCGGCGCCTTCGATATTGCCGCCCATGGGCGCCAGGTTCAGGTACGCCTCGAGGATGTCGTGCTTGCTGTAGCGCGCTTCCAGCCACAAGGCCAACGCCATCTGCTGCAATTTGCCGGGTACCTGGCGGGTGTTGAGATCCCACAGGCGCCGTGCCAGTTGCATGCTCAAGGTCGAGCCGCCCTGGCGTTGGCCGCCGCTGTAGGTGGCCAGGGCCGCGCGCAGCAACGCCGGGGGATTGATCCCCGGGTGCCAATGGAAATTGCGGTCTTCCTTGAGCAGCAAGGCCTCCACCAGTGACGGCGAGATGCGCTCCAGCGGCAGCCATAAGCGGTATTGGCCGTCATCCGCCAGGGTCATGCGCAGCAGCGAACCGTCATCGGCCAGCACCACCCGTGACGACGTAACAGCCTGTTCCAGCGGAGCGTGGGGCCACAGCCGCAGCCCCGCCAGCACCAGCGCCGCTGCCAGCAGCGGCGCCAGGCGTTTAAGGCTTGGTAATTTCAAGCTGGCCTACTTTGCCGCGCCCTTGCAGGGTGGGTTCGTACATGCCTTCGGCGTAGGCCGGTGGCGTATTGAACGTGCCGGCGTTGGTGGCGCGCACGCGATAGACGAAGGTGCCTACGTCGCGCAGTGCCGTGCCGTACAACACCACCCGATCATCACGCACATCCACATAGTCCGGCTGCCAGTTGCTCAGCTCGGTTTCGCCGATGGGCGCTTGCCAGGCATCGGCTTCTTGTTCGCTTTCTTCTACGTATTCGGACGCTTCGCCTTCACTTTCCTCGCTGCTGGCGGCTTCCGGCTCCGGCGGCAAGTTATACACAGGCTCGACGCCACCGGGCAGCAGGTCGACCACCGCCACTTGCTGCACCTGGTCACGGTCGGTGGCACGCAGGCGCAAGCGCACCAGGAACTCATCGCCCACCGCCACTGTGCTCACCGGCTCGCCTTTGAGGTCGAGGTATTCGTGGATGATCTCCAGCCCGTTGTTGATCGGCTTGAGCTTGGCACCCTTATCGAAACCGGCTTCGCTGAGCATGTAGAACGCCGCCGGGCCGTCGGATTTTTCCATCAGCAGTTTTTGCGTGGCGCCCGGTACCGCCGCGCGGGGTGGCTGGCCGGCCATTTCCAGCAATTGTTGCTGCTTGTCGCCCAGCCAGGCGGTGGCCTTGAGGGTCATATCGCTTTGCGCGCGCTGGCCGTAGTTGTCCAAGGCCCGCAGTAACAGCGCCGCCGACAGCGAGTTGTAGCGCTGTTCGTTGAGGCGCTTGCCGAGTTTATCCAGCAGGGCGGTAGGAACATTGTCCAGCAACTCGGGGAAATGGCGAGCGAGCAGATGCAGGTGCTCGGCATCGTGGACCAGCGGGTCGTAATACAGGCCGTCGCTGTCCCACTTATCCACAAGCGAACGCCAAGGGATCTTGCGGAACACGGTGTCGGCCTGGCGATCCTGCTTGAGCAGTTTGTAGCTGGCCGCCAAGTAGGCGGCGCCCAGGTCGTTCTGCCAGCTGTCCTTGAAGTAGCTTTCGTAGCGTTCGCGGATATCGCTCAAGGCGCCGCTCACCAGAATCCCCTGACGACTCAACAAGTAACTGGCGTAGGCGCGGTTGCGCAATTCAGACAGGCCTTCGCTCGGGCCGTTGGCCAGGTCCGTCAGATAGCTGTTGGCGCGCACCAGCAGGTCTTCCGGCACCGGTAGCCCGCGTTCCTTGGCTTCGATCAGGAAATCGGTGGCATATAGGCTGGCGTAGGGCGCTACGTCCGGGTTGGCGGCCCACAAACCGAAACCGCCTGCCTGGTTCTGGCGCTGGCGCAACATGCGCACCGCGCTGCTGAAGGCCTGTTCTGCCTCGGGTGCGGTACCGCCCCAGATCAACGCCGGCATGGCCTTGGACACCAGTTGCTCGGTGCAGGCATAGCCGTAGTCATCCAGGTAATGCTTGAGGCCGTTGGCCCATACCAGCGGCGAGGCCGCCACACCCAGTTGCACATCGCGCAACTGGCTGAACAGTTCGCGGGTGGGCTTGAGCTCTTTGCTGGCGCTGTCGAAACGACCCAGGCTCAGGGCCACGCGATGCTCGCTCAGAGGGCGAATCGAAGTGGTTTCCGCCACCTGGATCCGCTTGCCATCCGGCAACACGGCGACAAAGCGCAAATCCGCCGAACCGAGGGTTTCGCCGACCTTGATCTTGAACTCGGCGGTGCCCTCCTTGCGCGGTTGCAGGGACAAGGTGCTGGCTTTGTCGCCCTGCACCACCAGGCCGTCGCTGGTCTGCACTTCAAACTTCACGTCCGCCGCAGCCTCGAGGTTGCTGAATACCCCGGCGCTGACGTTGAACACATCACCCGGCGCCACGAAGGCTGGCACGTTCGGCGTGATGACGATCGGGCCACGGACCTCGGTATTGGCCTCGCTGACGCCCACGCTGTCGGCGTCCACAGCCACCGCGAACAGGTGCAGCTTGCCGTTGAAGCTGTCCGGCACCTGGTAATGCAGCACGGTTTCACCGGCGGGCAAGTCCACCAGCCCGGACCACCAGGCCACTGGCGGCTGATGTTTACGCTTGAACGGGTTGAGGTGATTAGCCAGGGCGCCTTCCGTATCGCCACCGGGCGCCGCCCCACTGAGCAGGCGGCTGAATTCCGGCAGGATCAGGTCAAGGATCTGACTGGTGCCGACTTCCAGCGCACGTTTCTGGAAGAAGAAACCCAGCGGGTCCGGCGTCTGGTAGCGCGCTACCTGCAAGATGCCTTCGTCCACTGCATACACCACAGCACGGCCGGGGCGGTCGGCGTTGACCTTGATGTCGAGGGTCTGTCCCGGCTCTATTTTCGCCGGGCCCTCGACCTTCAACGCCATGCGCCGCGCATCCAGGTTGATGCTGAACGGCACCACCCCGTAGGACAGCGGGCTCATGTAGACCTCGGACGAGCCGATGTCGCGCACAAACTGCACGTTGACGTAGGCATTGCCCTCAAGCCCCGCAGGCACGCGGATATGTTGCACGCTGTTGGTACTGTCGGCCTTGAACCACTGCTGGGTGTAGACCTTGTCCCGCTCGATGGTGATCAGCCCCGCACCGGTGTAAGGCGCGCGGATGCTGATCGCGATCTCATCGCCGGTGGCGTAGCTGCGTTTATCCAGGCGCAGTTGCAGCTCGGCATTGCGCTCCAGGGAGCGCGAGGTGTTGCCGCGTCCGGCCACGCTGTAGTCGATCTGGTTGAGCAGGTTGCCGTTGGCGTCCTTCACTTGCAGGGTGAAATCGCCAGGGGTGGCGGTGTTCAGGGCCTGCCTGGCGCCGTCCTTGGTCATCACCAGCGGAGAGGCCGGTTGGCTGATGTTCTTGATGCGCGACTCGTACTTGTAGGTGCCGTTGGACTGTTTCACCAGTACCGACACGTAGCGGTGCTCGACCACTTCGCTGGTCAGGCCATCCACCGCCAGCGGGGTGAGGTCTGGCGCGACGGCCAGCCATTGCACCTGGCGCGGGGCGTCCTTGGCGACGTACGACAGCGAGTCCTGACTTTTCACACCCACAAGGTAGGGCGCGGACGACACCAGCAAGGCACTTTGCGCCGCCACGTTACGGCCCCCTTCGGCCTCGAAGACCTGGGTCATCACCTGCAAGCGATAGGTGCTGTTGGCGAAGCGTTGCAGGTTGAGGTCGAGTACGGCCTGGCCGTTGTCGTCGACGGTGGTTTCGGCCAGGTCTTCGGTGCTGGCCTCTTCCAGGGAATCGTTGAGGCGGAAACGGTAGTCGGGGTAACGCTCGAATGCCGCGAGCGTCGGGCTCAGGGACATCTTCGCAGTGACGCGACGGCCGGCCGCCGGGGCGCCGAACAGGTGCATCGCGGTGACCTTGGCCACCACCTGGTCCGATGGAATCCAGCCCTGTACCGGGGTGTCGTGCAGGCTCAGGCTGACCTTCATGCGGTCCGGTTCGAAATCGCGGACCTTGAAGCTGACACTGCCGAGGTCGGTGCGGGTCTGTTTCTGGCCAATCAACTGCAAGGTCGCGGTGTAGTCACCGGCGGGGGCGACTTCGCTGCTGGGGAAATCAAAGGTTTCAAAACCGCTGGCGGACAGCTTCAGCGGCTGGCGAATCACTTCAAGGCCGCGCGGGTCGGTGATCTGCAGCTCCACGGGCAGGCCTTGCAGGGCACCTTTCCAGTTGCCGCTGCGCACGATCATGCCCAGGTGCGCGGTCTCGCCAGGGCGGTAGAGGCCACGGTCGGTGAACAGGTAGGCGCTGAGGCGATCAATCGCGCCGTCTTCTTCCAAACCGCCTACGTCGAAGCGCGACAAATCCAGCTGCTGGGACTGACGGGCGATCGGCAGGAACGACTGGTCGTTGCCGCGAGTGACCACATACATCAGCGGCGTTTTCTCACGGCGCAGTTCATCCAGCTTGGCGAAATGCACGTGGCCTTCGCCGTCGGTGTGGCCGCTGCTCACGGGCAGACCGTTGCGGCCAATGATGTCGACCTGGGCGTCGGACACCGGCGAACCGTTGCCGATGGATTGCACATACACGTCATGGCTGCCATCGCTGGAGCGCTTGGCGATGATGCCGAGGTCGGTGACCACGATAAAGCGCAGGTCAGAGGTGGTGCTGCGCGAATAGTCGAACGTGCGCTCGGCCGGCTCATCCTGAGGGCTGAGCTTGAGCACGAAAATGCCGCGACGGCCTCCGTTGGCGGTGAGGTAGTGGCTCAGATCGACGTTGTCATAGACGGTTTTCGCCGGGTCCGAGGACGACAGCGCAATATCCAGGGACTGGCGTTCAACCATGCGGTCGAAGTACTCGTTGCCGAAATTGGGCCGGGCAAAGCTGCCGCTGCTCTGGTCCACCAGGTGCTGCAATTGGTTGGGCAGCAAGCGCGCGATTTCCACATGGGCGCCAGGTACACCACGGGCCATGAAACCCAGGCGTTTTTCGCCATTGAGGCTGAGCAACGCGCCGTCGGAGAGGAACTGCAAGGTGCGCGGATAAGCCGGCATGCTGATCAGCGAGGCCGTAGGGTTTTTCGCCAGGTAGCCACCGATGGCTTCCAGGTTGGCGGGCACGCGCACATACAGCGCACGGCCGGCCGGGGCCTTGAACTTGAAGGCATGCAGGGTATTCAGTGGTTCGACGCTGGGCACGTGGGTCAGCGTGACCTTGGTACTGCGGGCCAGCAGGGCGTCGTCGATGTCGTTGCTGTTATAGGGACGGGTGTCGTCCTGGGCCTTTTCCGGCAACAGCCAGGCCTGGACCTTACCGGCAATGGTCTCATCGGCCACGGCACTGGAGCTGCTGAACATCAACACCGGCTCAGGCTCGCCGCGTTCGTTATCCACAAAGCTCACTTCGGCGCCGGTAAAGGTCAGGCGATAGCGGCCGGGCACGGTGACTTCCGCCACCAGCGGCGCGGTGCTGGCGTTGCCGCCGTCGCGGGCCTTGATGCCTTCATCCAGCTTGGCGCTGACCGGCGTGCTTTCCAGCGGTGTGGCCAGGGCGGCGGAGCGCACGTAGGCGTTCAGCCTGGTCTCGTCGAAGCTGATGTCCGGGCGGTTGGGCAACTGGGCGTCGCGGTAGGCCAGGCCTTTGCCGAGGGTGACCGAAACGCGCTTGCGCAGGCTGTCTTCATCGACCGGGTGGGAAAAATGGAAGGTCGCCACCAGTTGTTTCATCGTCGGGTTCGACGGGTCTTGATACAACTCGTTGTGTGTCAGGGTGGCGCGGAACGGCTGGGTGGAGAACTGGCTGCTGTACTGACTGAGCAGTACGCCATCGGCCAGCAAACCTTTCCTGGCCAGATCAAGGGTGTAACCCGCTTCGATGGGCCAGTCTTTCTCCGGCACGAACAGCAGAGTGCGGTCGTCGGACCAACGCCAGCTCCCGGCCACATTGGGTTTGAGGGTGATGCCTTCGGTGACCGGCTTGCCAATGGCGGCCAGCGGGGCCACCGATTCGGCAAAACGCACTTGCAAGTTATCCACAACCGGCGGTTGCTGGGTGTAGTCCGTCAGGTTGGGTTTGTGCAGCGAATAGCCCACGGTATGGGGCTGCGGCAGGTTGGAGTACCAGTGCCAGCCGTAGAAGCCAGCGGCCGCCAGCAGCACCAGGCCCAATACGCCGGCACCGGCCTGGCGCGGATAAGCGCGGGCTTTGTTACCCAGGTTCGCTAGGCCACGGCCGATGGCGCGCAGCCACAGCGGCGGATGCCATTGGCCGAAAACGGCCCCCACCACAGTCAGAAACACACCGACAACACGACGGCTGATGGCTTTGAGCGAATCGAACATGGTGAGCATCCCTGGCTAAGTGCGGCGTATCTTACACGCGTCTTTGATACAAAAGATGACACCGATACGCCGCACGGCGGGGATGTTTACCGAGTCAGCTGCGCACGAATGCCAACAGCAGCGCGTAATCATTGGCGTCGGCAGCGCGAAGCGCCTGGATGTAGCGTTGGCGAACTTCGTTCACGATCACCAGGTTACCGCGCCCCCAGGAGAAGGGAGCAAGACCACATTGCCTCAGCAGGCAATCGGTCATGAGGCGAGCATGTCTACCGTTGCCATTGGGGAAAGCGTGTAGCCACACAAGTCGATGATGAAAGCGCACGGCAATCTCTTCTGGCGGGAATATGTTGTGCTCCAGCCAGTAAGCCACGTTGTCGAGCAATTGACGCAAGTTGACGGCAATCTGTGTCCAGTCACAGCCAATGTTTTTATCTGATTTTCGGAAAGTACCGGCCCACTTCCAAGTGTCGTCGAACATTTTCACGTGGAGTTCGCGGCAGAAATGATCATTCAGCACATCCAGCTTTTTTTGCCGAGCTACCCAACGCGAGGCTTTGAAGATGTTTTGCGCCTCCCATTCATCCAATTCGCCTTGGGTGGCGATGTGTCTCGGTTTCAGCCCAGCGACTTCGTCCGGATCGAGCGGGGTTTGACCTGGTTTAAGTTCCAGTTCTATTGCCATAGGCGTGTCCATGGACCGTCGAGCAATTCTTTGCGACGTTCATCAATCTGACGTTCGATGAAGGCATCAGAAGGACGTTGATCTTCGAGGCTCATGGAATGTGCGACGCCTAGGATTTCTTGCTTGGCCATGAGTTCAGCTCGGTCTCGGATGACTTCATGCAGGGGCTTTTTGGGGACCAGGCCGTACACGAGTTCACAGTCCAGTGCTGCTGCTAGCTTTCTCAGCTGTGCAAGCGATATCCGATCTTCAGCTTCGGAACGCTCGGACTTGGTCAACGTCACTGAAGACACGCCCGCCATTTCGGCCTGGGCTCTTAATGAGCGACCCAACGATTCTCTGATAGACCGCAACCATCCGCCTGGCGGAACGGGTGCGCCTTTAACGGTGTTAAAGGGTTCAATAGCGCGTTCTACCTGAGAAAGGCGCAGCTTGTAGAGGTTGGAAGTACCCATGATGAAAGACCTTTGTAAGCCTATAGGCTATCAATATTGAAATAAATATTAGCCTATAGGCATACAGTAAGTACAAAAAATAAGCCTATAAGCTAACAAAATACAGGATTCTGTTTGCCTATAGGCTTACAAAGCAATTCCATTTGTTAGCTTTCAGAAGTTCAGGTCCACCAGTAGCGCACGAGGTGGAAGAAAATCGGCGCCGCAAAACACACCGAATCCAGCCGATCCAGCATCCCGCCGTGGCCTTCGATCATATGCCCCCAATCCTTCACCCCCCGGTCGCGCTTGATCGCCGACATGACGATGCCGCCAGCGAAGCCGAGCAGGTTGATCAGCAAGGCGATCAGGAACGACTGCCACGGGTTGAACGGCGTGGTCCACCACAGCGCCGCACCGATCAGGGATGACAGCAAAATCCCGCCGACAAAGCCTTCCACTGTTTTGGATGGCGACAGGTTGGGCGCGATCTTGTGTTTGCCGAACAGCTTGCCGCACACGTACTGCAGCACGTCCGAGAGTTGCACCACGATCACCAGGTAGGCGATCAGTAGCAGGTTGCGGCCTTCGTAGCCGGGGATGTCGAGGGTCAGCAGGGCGGGCACGAACGACACGCAGAACACTGCGATCATCAGCCCCCATTGCACTTTGGAGGCGCGTTCGAGGAAGTGCGTGGTGTCGCCGCCCAGAGAGGCGAGGATCGGCAGCAGCAGGAACACGTACACCGGGATAAAGATCGAGAACAACCCGTACCAGTCCGAGTAGATCAGCAGGTATTGCAACGGCAATGCCAGGTAGAACGCGGCCACCAGGGCCGGGTAGTCGCTGCGCCGGGTCGGCGTGAGGGTGAGGAATTCGCGCAGGGCGTAGAACGACACCGCGTAGAACAGCAGGATCACCGCACCGGTACCGAGCCAGAAGGCGATACCGATGACCACCACCATCACCCACCAGGCGTTGATGCGGGCGTTGAGGTTGTCGATCACGGCATTGGGGGTGCCACGGGTGCGCAGTTTGAGGATCAGGCCGATCAGCGAGGCGAGCACCAGTATCGCGCCGATGCCGCCGAATAACATCAGGGTTTGGCTATCCATCTCAGGAATGCTCCGGGGCGAGGGCGAGCAGGGCGTCGCGGGTTCGGGCAAGGAACGCGGCTTTGTCTTCGCCTTCTTCCAATTGCAAGGGAGCGCCGAAGCTGGTGGTGCACAGCAAAGGCAACGGCAGCACGCGGCCCTTGGGCATGACCCGGTTGAGGTTGGCGATCCACACCGGGATCAATTCGGCCTGTGGGTAACTTTTGGCCAGATGGTAGATGCCGCTTTTGAACGGCAGCAAGCCGTCCTCCAGGTTGCGCGTGCCCTCGGGAAAGATGATCAGCGAGTCGCCGCCCTCCAGCGCGGCGAGCATTGGCTGCAGGGGGTTATCCACAGGGTCCTTGCGCTCGCGGTCGATCAGCACGCCATTGAACACGCGGTTGATGATGTAGCGTCGCAGGGCGCTTTTATTCCAGTAATCGCTGCCGGCCACCGGGCGCGTGAATTTGCGCAGGTTCTGCGGCAGCGAGGCCCACAGCAGTACGAAGTCGCCGTGGCTGCTGTGGTTGGCGAAATAGATACGTTGCACCGGCACTGGCGCGCAACCCAGCCACAGGCTGCGGGCGCCGGTGACGGTGCGGGCCATGGAGGTAATCAGCGTGGCGACCACGGGTTCGAACATGGGGATTCCTTATGCGGCGAAAGGCAGCCAGGGGCTGGCGAGGATCACGGCGAGGGTCAGCAGCGCTTGCGCGCCCAGCAGCCAGGCTTGTTTGCGCAGCAATTTGAGGGCGCCGCGACGGCGCTCGTCCCAGGGCCGGCCGGCCCGCTTGGGCGATTGCAGGCCAAGGGTTTGCAGGGCTTGATCGAGGTCCGCCGTGCGCTCTATGTCGCGGGCCAGCAGGGCGAACAGGTCGGCATCAAAGGCCACCCGCAGCGCCCAGTACTTTTGCAGCAGCCCCAGGATAATCATCCACAGGCTGAGCAGCAGGCAGATGCTTGAAACACTCGCCATCAGCAACTGGGCCAGGCCGAATAACACCCCGGCCACGGTCAGGCCTGTGGATAACTGATCCAGTGAACGGCCACGGCGCAGCAGGCTGGCGACCACCTGGAGTTCCATATCAGCGGGCATGAGGCAAACCCTCCAACGCTTGACGATGAGCGGGATGCAGGACCACATGGGCCCGCGCTGTACGAATAATAGCCAGCGCTTGGTCCACCGTGGCAGCGCGCCCACTGTGCAGCAGCCAGGCGGCGATGGCGGTGGCGCTGCGTGAGTAGCCAAGGGCGCAGCACACCAGCACCGGGCCGCTTGCACGCAGGCGCTCGATGGCCTCGGCGGCTTGCTGGCAGTCGGCGGGTGTCGGGGCGATCAGGTCCAGCACCGGGATGCTTTGATACGCGCGGCCCTGTGGATTAATCGGCAATTCGGCACAGAGGTCGACGATGGCGCTGAATGAATTCTGCTCTTTCGCACTGGGAATCCGACCAAGCCACACGTTATCCACAATCAGGTCCGGCTGTGGATGTTTGCGTGTCCACAGGCGCGAATTTATCCACGCACCGGCCAGGTAGGGGGCATACAGCCAGCGCGCCGCGGGTGTGAGCCGGCCATCGCTGCGTTTCTGAAAGCCCGACGCGCCGAGCACCAGGTAATTCGCCTTGATCAAGCCCAGGGACACCGCCGGCCAGAGCAGCCATAACCAGCCGCCGCCCAGGGAAAACGCCAGAATCGCCAGTGCCAAGGCTCCCAGGCCGTAGCGCAGGCCCACGCGCCAGCGCTTCGAATCCCGGGTCAGCCGTGCATTCAGCAAGGGGCTGGGGTGTTCCACCGGCCACAGCCACACGCATATCCAGCCGGCGAGGGCGCCTGTGGGTAAGTCGATAAAGTGATGTTGATAAGTGGTCAGCACCGAAATACCGATCAAGGCGAACCAGCCATGCACCAGCCAGCGCCATAACCCTTGGGTGTGGCGCTGATACATGACCCACAGGATCACCAGCAGCGCGATATGCAGCGAGGGCGCCTGGTTGAACGGTTTGTCGAAACCCGCCAGCACGGCAAACAGCCAGCCGAACACACCATCCAGCTCCGGCCGCTCGAAGGTGAAGCGCAGCGGCCAGATCAGGAAGCAACTCACGGCGATGACCTGCGCGCTCAGCAGGCGCAGCGCGTGTTGCTTCAGCTCATGGCGGCTGTTGGGCAGCAGCAGGGAGAAACCGTAAAGCAGGTCGATGGACCAATAGGGCACGATGGTCCAGGCCCAGAACGGCATATGGGTTTCCCAGCCGAACACCAGGGTGCCGACATCGCTGCGCTGGCTGGTGACCCAGGTGGCGAAGCCGTAGGTGCTGAAAAACAGCGGCGCCAACAGCAGCAGCCACAGCACCGCTGGTTTCAATAGACCGGGTTCGCGCATGGTCAGATCTTCTGGGCCAGGGACACGGTAAAGATGCCCCACTCATCCACACGTTGGGTGATCTTGCGAAAGCCCGCGGCTTCTACCAGTTGGTCCATTTCCGCCTGGCTGCGGCGGCGCATCACCCAGGCCTGGCCCTGGCGATGGCTGGTCAGTGCGCGGGCGATCAGTTCCAGTTGCGGGTGCCATGGCTGGCCGGTGTAGACCAGGTAACCGCCGGGCTCCACGGCTTCGGCCAGGCCGGCCAACGAACCGCCGACCATGGCGTTATCGGCAAACAATTCATACAGCCCGGACACCACCGCCAGCGTCGGCTTGGGTTGCAGTGCCGCCAAATCCAAGCGGTCAAACGCATCGCCTTTGACGAACTGCGCGACGTCTCCCAGGCCCTTCTCACGAATCAGCGCGCCACCGTCGCGCACGTTGATGTCGCTGTAGTCGCGCAGCAGGATCGATTCCGGCAGCGGCGACACGCCCTGCAAGGCTTCAAGAATGTAGCGCCCGTGGCCGGCGGCGATGTCGACGATGCGCACTTCGCGCTGTTCATCCCTCAGCTTGGCCATGGCCAGGCGCAGCAGTTCCTCGACGTTCAGCTTGCGCTGGCGAATACCGCGCCAGCCGATGGAGTTGAGGTAGTTGGTGTCGATCATGCGGCCCAGCCTGCCTTTGCCGGTGGGCGTGTTGCGGTACACGTAGTCCAGGGTGCTGCCGGAGTCGAAGCCGGTGTCGAAGCCCAGCTTGACGCCGTCCGACAGGTTCTTGCCCAGGCCCATGCTGGCGCGGGTCAGGCGCCAGTACAGGTCGCGCAGGGAATTGCGCGGCAAGGGCGCAGCGAGGGATTCGGATTCGGCGCAGGTGGCACCCAGTTTGTCGGCGTCCAGCAGGGACGCACGGTCCAGCGGGTGTGCGAAGTTCTGCAGGATAAAGCGCCTGGCGCTGCTCACGGCCACCGCGCGGTCACGCTCGCCGAGGGTGTCGTGGAAAAAACCGGGGAGGATATGCAGTTCTTTTTTCAGGCTGCCAAGGCGGTCGAAAAATTGCTGCTGGGGTTTGCGGTGCACCACAAAATCGGCGCCCGAGACCAGCAGTTGGGTCGGCACCTGGATCGCCTGGGCATCGGCGACAACCCGGTCGGCGGCTTCGTACAGGCCCAGCAGCACGTTCACCGAGATGGCCTTGGTGATCAACGGGTCGCTGTCGTAGGACGCCACGCGCTCCGGATCATGGCTGAGGAACTTGGCCTTGACGTAGCTGTTGACGAAGAAGTTGCCGCGAAACCTGCGCATGAGCGCCAGGCCCGGCCGGGCAAAGGGCACGTACAGCTTGACCTTGAACGCCGGGGACGCCAGCACCAGGGCGCGGATTTTCGGCGCGTAGTCATGCACCCAGGTGGCTGCGATCACCGCGCCGACACTTTGGGCAATCACGGCACAGTCTTCTTCCTCGATGCCATAGGTGGCGCCGATATGGTCGCGGAAGGTCTGCACATCACGGGCGCTGGTGGCGAAGCTCGGGCTGTCGCCGCGTTCGCCGGGCGATTGGCCGTGACCGCGGGAGTCCCAGGCGAAGAAGTCGAACTGCGGCAAGTCCAGTTCATCCACCAGGTGCGCGATACGCCCCGAGTGCTCATGGCCGCGATGGAACAGCAGGATCGCCTTGCGCGGCTCGCCGTCCGCCGGCGCGCTGGCCGGCCAATGACGGTAGAAAAGCTCGACGCCGTCATGGGTACTGAAGGTGTGCTCTTGCTGTTCGCGCATTGCAAAATCCTTATGCAGAAGGGGAGATAGGTTGTTCTTCTTTCAAGCCCTGGCGCACCCGGTTGACCAGGGTGTAGGCGAGCAGGGCGGCGACCAGCCACATCACCGTGTCGATCCAACCGGCGCCGAGCCAGCCCAGCGCCACACCAGTGGCCAGCACGCCGAGGACAAACGCGCGGTCACTCTTGCCCATCGGCCCGTCATAGCGCCGTGACGCGCCGACCATCGGCCCCAGCACCCCGGCGTATTCGCTGAACACCGCCAGCAGCGCTACCAGCAGCACCGGCACCAGGCTCACGCCGGGGATCAGCGCGAAGGGCAGGATCAGCGCACTGTCGGCAATCACGTCGCACAATTCATTGAGGTAGGCACCCAGGCGCGACTGCTGGCCGAACTCCCGGGCGAGCATGCCGTCGATGGCGTTGAGGGCCATGCGCAGGATCATCCACAGCGGGATCAGCGCAAACAGCCACAGGTGTTGGGCGAAGCTGGCGATCAACAGGCCGACCAGCAGGGAAATAACCCCGGCCAGCACGGTGATCTGGTTGGCCGTGGTGCCATTGTCATAGAGGCGCTGCACGAGTGGGCGCAGCAGGTTCTGAAACCGCGGTTTGAGCTGATAGATCGAAATCATGGGGGTGACGCTTCCTTGTCCGAGAGCCCGCGAAAAACTGCCTGGAGTGTGCCGATTATTCATGGCCTATACCAGTGATGGCGCGTGTTTATGGGGGTTTAGTCACGATCTGGAAAGCACTGAGGGACAAATGTGGGAGGGGGCTTGCCCCGATGGCGGTCTACCTGTTGATGCATATGCCGGCTGACCCACCGCCATCGGGAACAAGCCCCCTTCCACAGGAGATTTTTGCCATGTTCAAAAACCCTGTTTAACGAACAAAAATTTCACGCCACGTGTTATATCGTAACGAATTGTGTACAAGCGGGCGTGAGTGGATGCAAGTGGATCTAGAGGCGGACGGCGCTTCGGTTGAAGGCCTGCCGCGTTTTCAGCAAGGGCTGTTCCATGCCCGCCGATTGCGGCAAGCCGGTATCAGCCTGACAGTACTGGCCGTAGTCGGTTGGGTGCTGGCGTTGTTTGTCGCGCTGTTTGCACCGTTGTCGATCTGGCCGGTGGTGTTGATCAACTGCGCATCGGCCCTGCTGGTGCTGGTGGCAGGGCTGCAGTCGGCGTGGTGGGTGGCCGATTGGCGGGCCCAGGCGCTGGAAGGGCCGGCAATCGAATTACCCGTTGAAGAAACGGGTCGTTACGCACGCCTTGTGGGGCGCTTTGGCCGGCAGATCGGCGCCCCGGTCTTGTGGCTGGGCGGCTGGTCGCTGCTGGCGCTGGTCAGCATCATCGAATTCTGGAACCTGGGCCTGCCCTCGGCGCCTGTCGGCCAAGCGGCCAGCGTGGGGGCTGCGTTGGCCTTGGCCCTGGCGTTTGGCTTGTTGGTGTTCGAACGGCGCCTGGCTCAGGAAACCACGGCCCAGTGGCCGGAAGCCGCGCAACTGGCGCAGTTGAGTCGGGTGGCGATTATCTGCCTGGTGGTCAGTGCCATTTGCCTGCTGTTTGCCGGGGCCGAGTCGGTCTGGCCGTTGCGCCTGGCGGTGCTGGTGGGGCTGTTGCCGGCGCTGGTGGCGGTGGAGTTTCTATTAAGAGGCCTGCTGTCGCTGTTCAGCCCGCGCCAGCCGCGCCTTGAACCACGCCTGATGGCGCAGAGTTTCATCGCCGGGTTGCTGCGCTGGCCGCCACAACCGCTGCTGGCGTTGCAGCACGAATTACACAACCGTTTCGGCATCGACCTGCGCCAGATCTGGGCGTTTACCTACATGCGCCGCGCGTTTTTGCCGGTGTTGCTGGTGGTGCTGGCGGTCGGCTGGGCGCTGACCGGTGTGCATGAAGTGCCCCTGCAAGGCCGTGGGATTTATGAGCGCTTTGGCAAACCCGTCAAGGTGTTCGGCCCTGGCCTGCATGCCGGGTTGCCGTGGCCTTTGGGCCGTGTGTTAAGCATCGAGAACGGCGTGGTGCATGAGTTGGCCACCAGCGTCAGCGAGGCCGCCGCACCGGAGTTGGCGCCTGCCGAAGGCCCGGCACCGCTGGTTGCCAATCGGCTGTGGGATGCCAGCCATGTGAATGACAAATCCCAGGTGATCGCCAGCAGCAGCGGCGACAAGCAGAGCTTCCAGATCGTCAATATGGATGTGCGCTTCGTTTACCGCATCGGCCTCACCGACCAGGCCGCACTCGCCGCCACCTATAACAGCGCGGATGTGCCGACCCTGATCCGCAGCACCGCCAGCCGCATCCTGGTACACGATTTTGCCTCGCGTACCCTCGACGAATTGCTCGGCGAACAACGCACGCGCCTGGCCGACGAAATCGGCCGCGCCGTGCAGGCGGATTTGCAGACACTCGACAGCGGTGTGGAAATCCTCGCCACTGTCGTGGAAGCCATCCACCCACCGGCCGGCGCCGCCAATGCCTACCACGGCGTGCAAGCCGCGCAGATCGGCGCCCAGGCCCTGATCTCCCGCGAGCGCGGCGCCGCCAGCGAACACACCAACCAGGCCTTGCTGCAAGCCAGCACCGCCCGCGACCAGGCCTTGGCCACCGCCCGCGAAGTGAATGCCGGTGCCCAAGCGGCCGACCTGCGCTTTACCGCCGAACAAAAGGCCTACGCCGCGGCCGGTCGGGCCTTTGTGCTGGAACAGTACCTGGGCCAACTCAGCCTGGGCCTGGCCCACGCCAAGCTGCTTATTCTGGATCACCGCCTGGGCGCCGATGGCGCGCCGACGATTGATCTGCGTTCTTTTACTTTGCCGGCCGACCCTTCGCTGCCGCGTAAAGCCGTTCAATAAGGAGTCTGTCTGTTGAGCGCTCATTCTCACGATCATGGTCACCACCACGGCCACCATCACCATCATCACGGTGATGAACAGGCGGCGGGTCCTTTCCCTTGGCGGCGTATGGCCTGGGCGGTGTTGCTGGTGCTGTTCGCGGTGGCGGCGGCGAGCCTGGTGCAGGTGCGCTCCGGCGAGGCCACGGTGATTACCCGCTTCGGCAACCCGTCGCGGGTGTTGCTGGAACCGGGCCTGGGCTGGCGTTGGCCGGCGCCGTTCGAGGCGGCGATCCCGGTGGACTTGCGCCTGCGCACCACCTCCAGCGGCTTGCAGGATGTGGGCACGCGCGACGGCCTGCGGATTATCGTGCAGGCCTATGTGGCGTGGCAGGTGCAGGGCGATGCCGACAATGTGCAGCGCTTTATGCGCGCCGTGCAGAACCAGCCGGATGAGGCCGCGCGGCAGATCCGCACCTTCGTCGGCTCGGCGCTGGAAACCACGGCGGCCAGCTTTGATTTGTCCAGCTTGATCAACACTGAGGCCAGCCAGGTGCGCATTGCCGATTTCGAGGCGCAGCTGCGCCAGCAGATTGATCAACAATTGCTCACCACCTATGGCGTGCGCGTGGCGCAGGTGGGGATCGAGCGCCTGACGTTGCCGTCGGTCACACTCACCGCCACCGTCGACCGCATGCGTGCCGAGCGCGAAACCATCGCCACCGAACGCACGGCCGTGGGCAAGCGCGAGGCCGCGCAGATTCGCTCTGCGGCTGAGCGTGACGCGCGCATCGTGCAGGCCGATGCCACGGTGAAAGCCGCCGACATCGAAGCCCAGTCACGGGTCGAAGCCGCGCAGATTTATGGGCGTGCCTACGCCGGCAATCCGCAGCTGTATAACTTGCTGCGTTCCCTGGATACCTTGGGCACGGTCGTGACCCCGGGCACCAAAATCATCCTGCGCACCGACGCCGCGCCCTTTCGCGCGTTGGTGGACGGGCCCAAGGACGTTCAGCCATGACCGAGCGTGACAGCCCGGACAGCCCCTGGATCCAGGCCGGGCGCCTGACGTTCCTGGCGTTGTACGCGGTGACGGTGTTGGCCGCATTGGCATGGGCGTTTTCCAATGTGCGGCAGATCGACCCGCAGAACCGTGCGGTGGTGCTGCACTTCGGCGCCCTCGACCGCATCCAGAATGCCGGGCTGCTGCTGGCCTGGCCGCAGCCGTTCGAGCAGGTGGTGTTATTGCCGGCGGCCGACCGGGTGATCGAGCGTCGGGTGGAGAACCTGTTACGTTCCGATGCGGCGGTGCAGGCTGATCGTGTGGCCAGTTTCGCCACGCCCTTGAGCGATGCCCTGGCCGGCTCCGGCTACCTGCTGACCGGCGATGCCGGAGTGGTGCAGCTGGATGTGCGGGTGTTCTACAAGGTCACCGAACCCTACGCCTTTGTGTTGCAGGGCGCGCATGTGCTGCCCGCCCTGGATCGCCTGGTGACCCGCAGCGCCGTGGTCCTGACGGCGGCGCGCGATCTGGACACGATCCTGGTGGCGCGCCCCGAATTGATCGGTACCGACAACGGCGCCGCCGAGCGTCGCGAGCGGCTGCGGGGTGACTTGGTGCAAGGCGTCAACAAGCGCCTGGCCGAGTTGGCCGCCACCGGTCTGGGGCTGGGCATCGGGGTGACGCGGGTCGATGTGCAATCGAGCCTGCCGGGCCCGGCGGTGAACGCATTCAACGCCGTACTCACCGCCAGTCAACAAGCCGACAAAGCCGTGGCAAACGCCCGGACCGAAGCGGAAAAACTCACCCAGACCGCCAACCAGCAGGCCGACCGCCTGGTGCAGGTCGCCCACGCCCAGGCCAGTGAACGCCTGGCCAATGCCCAGGCGCAAACGGCCACGGTCGCCAGCCTGGCCCAGGTCAAAGACCCGGGCTTGCTGTTGCGCCTGTACCGCGAGCGTATGCCGAAGATTCTCGGCCAGGCCGGTTCGGTGACCACGGTCGATCCTAAAGACGACTCCCGCTTGATCATCCAGGGAGCCGAACAATGAGCGCACCCATGCTGACCTCCGCCGAGCAGCGCAGCGCTGCCCGGCAATTGACCCTGGCCATGCTCGCCCTTGGCTTGCTGATGCTGGGGCTGGTATGGCGCTGGCTGGCGCCGGACCAGACGGGCGTCAGCCAGTTGCTGCTCGGTGTGGCCTCGTTGCTGGTGGCGGTGCCGGTGATGCGCTCGGCCTGGTACAGCCTGCGTTTTCCCAGCCTGCATGGCATTACCGACCAACTGATCGCCCTGGCGATGCTCGGCGCCTGGGCCACCGGCGATCTGCTGACCGCCGCGCTGCTGCCGATCATCATGATCTTCGGCCACGTATTGGAAGAGCGCAGCGTGATCGGCTCCCAGGAGGCGATTCATGCCCTGGGTAAACTGACCCGCAGCCATGCGCGGCGGGTGCAGGTCGACGGCAGCATCATCGAAGTGGATAACGGAACGCTGAGCACCGGCGATATCGTCGAGGTGCGTGCCGGTGATCGGGTGCCCGCCGATGGCGTGGTGCTGTCGGGCCAGGCGAGCCTGGACACGGCGCCGATCACCGGTGAGTCGGTGCCGTTGGAAGCCAGTGTGGGTGTGCAGGTGTTTGGCGGGGCGATCAACCTCGATGGCCTGTTGCGCCTGCAAGTGACGCGCACCGGCAACGAGTCGACCCTGGGCAAAGTCATCGCGCTGATGCAAAACGCCGAACGTTCCAAGCCGCCGATCACGCGGCTGCTGGAGCGTTACGCGGGCAGCTATATGGTGTTGGTGTTGCTGCTGGCGGCAGTGACCTGGTTTGTGACCAATGACGCCCAGGCGATGCTCGCGGTGCTGGTGGCGGCGTGCCCATGCGCCCTGGTGCTGTCGGCACCGGCGACGGCGATTGCCGGGATCGCCGTGGCGGCCCGGCATGGGATCCTGATTCGCAGCTCGGCGTTCCTCGAAGAGTTGGCGGACCTGACCTCGCTGGTGGTGGACAAGACCGGCACCCTGACTTTTGGCACCCTGCGTTTGCAGTCCATCGAGACCTCGTCGACCGACCGCCAGGCGCTGCTCAACCTTGCGGCCAGCCTCGGTTCGGCCAGTAGCCACCCGGTCAGCCGTGCGTTGGCGGGCTTGGCGACTCAGGCGCAAATGCTGGCGCTCACGGATATTCGCGAGCGCCAGGGCTTGGGCGTTGTGGCACAGACCGAGCAGGGCGAAGCGGCGTTGGGCCGTCCCGAGTTGTTCGAGCAATTGGGTATTGTCACGACGACGGTGCCGAACCATGACGGCCCGATTGCCGGGCTGGCCCTGAACGGGCAGTTTCTGGCCTGGCTGCTGCTGGCCGACAGCGTCAAGCCGGAGGCGCGCCAGGCCCTGCAAGAGTTGCGGGATTTGGGCCTGGGTCGTCAACTGCTGCTCACTGGCGACCGTCAAAGCGTGGCCGACAGCCTGGCGCTGGACGTGGGCATCAGCGATGTCGAAGCCCAGGCGTTGCCGGAAGACAAGCTCAACCGCGTGCTGGGGGAAATCGGCAGCGGCTTCCGGCCCATGGTGGTCGGTGATGGGATCAACGATTCCCTGGCGCTCAAGGCTGGCGTGGTTGGGGTGGCCATGGGCGCGGGTGGGGCGGACATTGCGCTGGCCTCGGCGGATGTGGTGTTGATCGGCAGCGACCTACGGCGCCTGGGCACCTGTGTGCGCTTGAGTCGCCAGTGCCGGCGTACGTTGCAGGTCAACGTGGTCATCGGCCTGGGCTGGACCTTGGCCATCGTGGTGTTTGCCGCCTTTGGCTGGTTGGGTGCTGCGGGGGCGATGATTGCGGCGGTGTTGCATAACCTCAGCACCTTGCTGGTACTGGGCAATGCCGGGCGTTTGCTGCGGTTTCAGGAGCCGCTGTCGAAGCTTGAGGATTAATTTCAGAAATATTTGCATACGGCTGTAACGCCGATAAGGGGCCTCACTCTAGTGCTGTGTCGAGACTGGGCAATCCGTTCAGACCGACGCCACTACCGATCACGAGGAATACGAGAATGAAGATTAAATCCGCTGCTGCTGGTGCTGCCCTGGCGATGGCCGCCGCCACCATGTTTGCTGGTGTTGCGACCCAGGTACAAGCCGCCGATGCGCAAGTGCATTGCTACGGCGTGACGTCCTGCAAAGGCATGAACGACTGCAAAACCGCTGAAAACGCCTGCAAAGGCCAGGCGGTGTGCAAGGGCCACGGCTTCAAGGCCATGACCAAGGCCGCCTGTGACGCAGCGGGCGGCAAAGTCGGCGAATAACCGGCAAACGAGTGCAACCGCAGTGGCAGTCCCCACCGCTGCGGACACTTTGCCCAGGAGCGAGTCATGTCCGCGTCCCTTCCAAGTCTGGGTTACGGCCTGGGTTTACGCAGTGAGTACTACCAGCAGATCCTTGAACAAGCGCCGGCCGTGGATTGGTTCGAAGTGATCTCCGAGAACTATCTGGTGCAGGGCGGTAAAGCCTTGTACTACCTGGATGCGATAGCCGAGCGTTACCCGTTGGTGATGCACGGTGTGTCCCTGTCCATCGGCGGCCCCCACCCCGTCGACATGGACTACCTGAAACACCTCAAGCAGCTCGCGGAGCGTATCCAGCCCGCGTGGATTTCCGATCATTTGTGCTGGAGCCGTGGCAGCGCGCACCAGTTGCATGACCTGCTGCCCCTGCCTTACACCGAAGAAAGCCTCTACTACGTAGCTGCTCGCGTTCGCCAAGTGCAGGATGTGTTGCAGCGCCCGCTGGTGCTGGAAAACGTATCCAGTTATGTGCGTGCCAAGGCGGACGAATTCACCGAATGGGAATTCCTCAATGCCCTGGCCCACCTGTCGGGCTGCCAGTTGCTGCTCGACGTTAACAATGTGTATGTCAGTGCGCGCAACCATGGCTTCGATGCCTGGACCTTTATCCGCAACCTGCCGCCCGACAGCATCCGCCAGCTGCATCTGGCCGGGCATATGGATTACGGCGACTACGTGGTCGATACCCACGACCATCCGGTGTGCGACCCGGTGTGGGCGTTGTATCAACAGACCCTGGAGCATTTGGGGCCGGTCTCGACGCTGTTGGAGCGCGATGACCATTTCCCGCCGTTCGAAGCGCTGCTCACCGAGCTGGAAAAGGCCCGGAAGCTGGGCGCCGCAGCCTTGGCCCGGAGGTCGTTATGCGCCTGACCGACTGGCAGTTGGCCTTTGAACAGCACTTGTCAGCGCAGACGCCGGATGCCAACAGTGGCTTTGCCGCCACGTTATTGGGCGGACCGACGCTGGATGTAGACACTGGCCTGGCGATCTATCACAACGCTTATCTGGCACGGCTGCAGGAGGTGTTGCGGCACGACTTCAGCGCCATCCGGTATTGGCTGGGGGATGATGAGTTTGCGCTGCTGACGCAAGCCTATGTGCGTCGTTATCCGTCGGCCCACTACAGCCTGCGCTGGTTGGGCGAGCGGTTTCCGGCGTTTATCCACGAGCACCTGGTGGCCGAGCAAAGTGCGCCGCTGGTTGAACTGGCCCAGTTGGAGTGGGCCTTCACCCTGGCGTTCGATGCGCCGCAGGGTGAGCCGCTGACCCAGGATGATATGGCGGTGCTGCCGCCCGAGGATTGGCCCGGTTTGCAGGTCTCCCTGACACCATCCGTACAGCAGCGGCTTTGCCACTTCAACACCGTGGCCATCTGGCGTGCCAGCAAGGATGGCGCGGATTTCCCCGACAGCCACACCTTGTACTTCGCACAGATCTGCCTGGTATGGCGCGATCAGAATGTGTGCCGTTATCGAAGCCTGGGACCGGCCGAGGCGTTTGCGCTGGCGGGGATGGTGACGACCGGTTGGCGCTTCGCAGAACTGTGTGCGCAACTGGCAGTCACTTATGGAGAGGGTGCACCACTGCAAGCGGTGACATGGCTGAAACAGTGGATCCAGGACGGTTTGCTCCAGCGCCGGGCCCCATAGAAGAACGCTATCAAATCGATAGCCTCCTACTTTTTCTCGGGATGGTCTACCCTCATTCCAGACGTCTGAAACAAGGGGGGACTACTCATGCTCGCGCAACTTCCACCGGCCTTACAGAATCTTCAGCTGCCGCTGCGTCTTCGACTCTGGGATGGCCATGAATTCAACTTGGGCCCCGAGCCCAGTGTGACCATCGTGGTGAAGGACCCCACGGTCGTGCCCCAACTGACCCATCCCACACTCGACTCGTTGGGTGAAGCCTTCGTCGAGGGCAAACTGGAGCTGGAAGGTTCCATCAGCGAAGTGATCCGGGTCTGTGATGAGTTGAGTCATGCCTTGGTCGAGGACGACGGCGCGAGTCTGCCGGTGCGCTCGATCCACGACAAGGCCACCGACGCCGCGGCTATTTCCTACCATTACGACCTGTCCAACGAGTTCTACCAGCTATGGCTGGACCAGGACATGGCGTACTCCTGCGGTTATTTCGAAACCGGCAGCGAATCCATCGACCAGGCCCAGCAAGACAAATTCCGCCACCTGTGTCGCAAGTTGCGCTTGCAGCCAGGCGAGTACCTGCTCGACGTAGGCTGTGGCTGGGGCGGCCTGGCACGTTTCGCAGCGCGTGAGTTCGGGGTGAAAGTGTTTGGTATCACCCTGAGCAAGGAACAGCTGGCATTGGCCAAGGAGCGGGTGAAAGCCGAGGGCCTGGAAGACCAGATCGACCTGCAACTGCTCGACTACCGCGATCTGCCCCAGGATGGTCGTTTCGATAAAGTGGTGAGCGTAGGCATGTTCGAACACGTCGGCCACGCCAACCTGGCGCAATACTGCAAGACCCTGTTTGGTGCCGTGCGCGAAGGCGGCCTGGTGATGAACCACGGCATTACCGCCAAGCACACCGACGGCCGGCCTGTTGGCCGTGGCGCCGGGGAGTTTATCGAGCGTTATGTGTTCCCCAACGGCGAACTACCCCATTTGGCGATGATGACCGCCGAGATCAGCGAAGTCGGGCTGGAAGTGGTCGACGTCGAAAGCCTGCGCCTGCATTACGCGCGCACCCTGGACCATTGGAGCGAGCGCCTGGAAGACAACCTGGAAGCGGCGGCGAAGCTGGTGCCGGAGCAGGCGTTACGCATCTGGCGGCTGTACCTGGCCGGGTGTGCCTATGCGTTTGCGCGGGGCTGGATCAACCTGCACCAGATCCTCGCGGTGAAGCCTCACGCGGATGGCAGCCATGAACTGCCGTGGACGCGGGAAGACATCTATCGCTGAGCTGATGTTCCAGAAAAGTGGAGATCCAAATGTGGGAGGGGGCTTGCTCCCTCCCACATTTTTTACCGCATTGGCCGTTAGAGAATCGGTGAGATCAAGCGCGCCACCCGCATGCCCAGTTGCTGCAGGCGGCGGGTCTCGCGGCTTTCTTCCTGGCTCACTTCATGGGCCTGGGCGAAGTCGTCCAGCAGCATCTGTTCCACCTGCTTGGCGAAGGCTTCGTCGACCGTCAGCAACATCACTTCGAAATTCAGCCGGAATGAACGGTTGTCCATGTTCGCACTGCCGATGGCGCTGATCTCGTTGTCCACCAGCACCACCTTCTGATGCAAAAAACCCGGCGTATAGCGGAACACCCGGACACCGGCGCGCACCGCTTCGATCGCATACAGGCTGGACGCGGCGTACACGATGCGGTGGTCGGGCCGCGATGGCAGCAACAGGCGCACGTCCACGCCCCGCAGGACCGCCAGGCGCAGGGCGGCGAACACCGCTTCGTCGGGGATGAAATATGGGCTGGTGATCCACACCCGCTCGGTGGCCGCATGGATGGCCTCGACGAAAAACAGCGAACAGGTTTCATACGGATCGGCCGGGCCGCTGGCGAGCAATTGGCAGAGCACGCCGTCTTCGGGGTAGGCGTCCGGCAGGATCAGCGGCGGCAGCTCGCGCGCGGCCCAGAACCAGTCCTCGGCAAACGACTCCTGCAAACACGCCACCACCGGGCCGGTGACTTGCACATGGGTATCGCGCCATGGTGCCAATGGCGGTTTTTTGCCCAGGTATTCATCGCCCACATTGTGCCCACCGACAAACCCGGTGACACCGTCCACCACCACGATCTTGCGGTGGTTGCGGAAGTTGACCTGGAAACGATTGAGCCAACCGCTGCGGGTGGCGAATGCCTTGACCTGCACCCCGGCGTCGCGCAGCGATTGCACGTACTGATGGGGCAGGGCGTGGCTGCCGATGCGGTCGTACAGCACGTAGATGCCCACGCCTTGGGCGGCCTTTTCCTTCAACAGCGCCTGTAACTGACGGCCGAGTTCATCGTCATGAATGATGAAGAACTGAAACAGCACGGCGGTTTT
This sequence comes from Pseudomonas sp. Yb2C2, assembly GCF_052112325.1. Lineage (NCBI taxonomy): Bacteria > Pseudomonadati > Pseudomonadota > Gammaproteobacteria > Pseudomonadales > Pseudomonadaceae > Pseudomonas > Pseudomonas sp. Yb2C2. The sequence continues at coordinate 200,006 of NZ_JAVAJK010000005.1, forward strand.
GGCACTGCGAATGGCGTCGAAGATTGCACTGAAAGTGGCCTCGCCGTTGATCAGCAAGCGCACTTCATTGTTTGCCAGGCACGGCATGCGCCCCAGCTTGGGCATGGCGCGTAACGAGGCGTAGGCGCTGGAGTTGCGCGCAGCGAGAGCCTCCTCGACCCAGGGGCGCCAGTTCAGCTCGGTGATCGCGGTGTGCATTTCCTGGTTGGCCTGGCGACGGGCCTGGATATACGCGTCGAAGGTGCTGCGGCCAAAGATCAGGTAGGGGATCAGGGTGAGATAGGGCATGAACATCAGTGACAGGGCCCAGGCGATCGAGCCTTGGGCGGTCCTGACGGTCAGCACCGCGTGGATCGCGGCGAGAGTCCCGAGAAAGTGCAGCGTGGCGATGAAGTAGGCGAGCAGGTGCGGGCCAAAGAAATCCATGGACGACGGTACTCCAGGCAATCCAATGCCTAACAGACCATGAACGGCTGCGAATGTCGCTATTTTATTTGGCGTGCAACACTGGCACTTTTGCGGCGTCTAACGCCCACAATTCCCCAGGAGTTCCCCAATGAATGCTCGTCTGCTTGGTTTGGCCATGGTTGTTGGTTTGTCGTTGCCGCTGGCAGCGCAGGCGCAGATGCTGGCGCCGGGCTTGTGGGAATTGACCACCAGCAACATGAAAGTCGATAACCAGGACCTGCCGGACCTGTCGCTGATCCTCGGTCAGCTCAAGCAGCAGATGACCCCCGAACAGCGCGCCATGCTGGAAAAACAAGGCATCACCATGGCCGGCAAAGGCGTGCAGGTGTGCCTCACCCCGGCACAAGTCGCCTCTGATTCGATCCCCCTGACCGACCCCCAATCGGGCTGCAAGCAGGAAGTGACCGACAAGACCGGCAACCAGTGGAAATTCCGCTTCAGTTGCCCCAAAGCCCAGGGCACCGGCGTCGCTACCTTCCAGAGCCAGAAAGAATTCACCACCACCGTCAACGGCACCTTCAATGCCACCGGCGTTCAGCAGAAGGGCAGCCTGGATACCCACGCCCAATGGCTGGGCACCGATTGCGGCACGGTCAAGCCTCGCGCTTAACCTGTAGGAGCGAGCTTGCTCGCGAAAAACCGGAGAGCGCCACCGGGTGTCAGGTCCCCTGCGTTATCGTTAACGCTCTTCGCGAGCAAGCTCGCGCCTACCTTAGGAAATGCAGCGGTAAACCCTGGCAGCTGTCGACCACCTGGCCGTTGTGCCAGGCCAGGTGGCCGGAGACCAGGGTGGTACTCACGCTGTGGCGAAAGCTGCGTTCGGCGAACGGTGTCCAGCCGCAGCGGGCAAGAATCGGCTCATCCCTGACCGGCTTTCCCTCGGGCTCCGGTTTGATCAGCACCAGGTCGGCCCAATACCCTTCGCGCAGGTAACCCCGGTCGGGGATGGCAAACAGGTCGGCGACACGGTGGCTGGTCTTGGCCACCAGGGTGGCCAGGGGCAGCAGCCCATCGGCGACCAATTCCAACAACGCCGGCAGCGCGTGTTGCACCAGGGGCAGACCCGCGGGCGCTTCACGATACCCCAACTGTTTTTGCGCCCAGGTATGCGGCGCATGGTCAGTGCCAATCACATCCAGACGATCACTCAGCAAGGCCAGGCGCAGGGCGTCGCGGTCGGCGCGGGTCTTGATCGCCGGGTTACATTTGATCTGGTGGCCGAGGCGGTGATAGTCACGGTCATCGAACAGCAGGTGATGCACGCAGACCTCAGCAGTAATGCGTTTTTGTGCGAGGGGTTTGTCTTCGAACAATGCCAACTCGCGGGCGCTGGTCAGGTGCAGTACATGCAGGCGCGTGCCGTGACGCTTGGCCAGTTCCACCGCGAAGGAGGATGAGCGATAGCAGGCTTCGGCATCGCGGATCAGCGGGTGGGCGACGGCGGGGATCCTGTCACCAAAGCGCTCACGCATGCGCTGCTCGTTGGCTTGGATGCTCGGCGTGTGTTCGCAGTGGGCCAGCAGAATGGTCGGCACTTCGGCAAACAGCCGTTCCAGGATCCGTGGGTCGTCCACCAGCATATTGCCGGTGGAGGCGCCCATGAACACTTTGACCCCGGCCACTTCGCGCGGGTCAAGGGCGGCGACGGTGTCGAGGTTGTCGTTGCTGACCCCGAAGTGAAAGCCGTAGTTGGCCACCGAGTGCAGGGCCGCGCGGCGCTTTTTATCGGCCAGGGCTTCCAGGTTCAGCGTGGCCGGGTTGGTGTTGGGCATGTCCATGACGCTGGTGATGCCGCCGGCTACCGCTGCGCGGGACTCGCTGTAGAAGCTGCCCTTGTCCGGCGCGCCGGGGTCGCGAAAGTGCACCTGGTCGTCAATCATGCCCGGCAGCAGCCACTGCCCGTGGGCGTCGATGGACACGGGCGCGGCGTTCCCGCCGATGCTGCTGGCGATCTTTTCGATACGGCCATGGGCGACCAGCACGTCGGCATCGAATTCCTGGCCCTCGTTCACCAGGCGGGCGTTGCGGATCAGCAGGCGGCTCATGGCTCAGAACTCGTTTTGCAGGGCTTTGTAACCGCGCACCAGGTCGACGTTGGTACGTGCCACGTCTTCGGAAAACTCCGAGGCACTGACACTCACCGGCGGGAATTGCGACAGGTCGGTATTCGGCCCGATGCGGGTGGTGGAGGGCACGTAGAAGGCGGCGGGCAAATCACGGCCGTCGACCACCGAGTTATGGCGCACCACGCAGCCATCGCCGACGACGCAGTTGAACAGCACGCTGTTGAAACCGATAAACACCCGGTCGCCGACGGTGCAGGGGCCGTGGACGATGGAGCGGTGGGCGATGGATGTAAATTCGCCTATCGTCACCGCCGCGCCGGACTTGGAGTGGATGACCACGCCGTCCTGGATGTTGGAATTCGCGCCGATGGTGATCGGGTCCATGGCGCCGCCGGCGTCGACTTCGTCGGCGCGGATCACGGCGTAGGGGCCGACAAACACGTTCTCGCCGATGATGACCTTGCCGCAGATGATCGCGGTCTTGTCGACGTAGGCCGATTCGGCAATCACCGGCAGATCACCGGAAGGGTTCTTGCGGATCATGCAACTGGCTCCGTAATGATGTGAACGTAGGCGCCCTCGATGGCGTTGTAGAAACAGGTGTGGCGGCCGGTGTGACAGGCCGGGCCTTGCTGGTCGACGATCAGCAGTACCGCGTCGCCGTCACAATCCAGGCGCGCTTCCACCAACTGTTGCCAGTGGCCGGAGCTTTCGCCTTTGCGCCACAGCTGTCGGCGCGAGCGCGACCAATAGCAGACCTGCCCGGTAGCCAGTGTTTCGTTGAGGGCCTGGCGATTCATCCAGGCCAGCATCAGCACTTCGCCGCTGCCATGTTGCTGGGCGATGGCGGCGATCAGGCCATCGCTGTTCCACGGCAGGGCGTCGAGCACGGCGGCGAGTGGAAAGCGGCTGCCGACGGCAGCCCCTTCCAGTTCGAGCATGCTCAGGGTCACGGCCTGCTCAACGCTGCGCACAGGGTGTTGAGGTTGTACTCGAACAGCCCGGTGAAGGTGCTCGCCGGGCCTTCGGCAGCCAGGGCGTCGGAGTACAGCGTGCCGCCAATCTGCGCGCCGCTTTCATCGGCGATCTGCTTGAGCAGGCGCGAGTCCTTGATGTTTTCCATGAACACCGCCTTGACCTTGTCCTTGCGGATCTGGGTGATCAGCGCGGCAACTTCGGCGGCCGAAGGTTCACGTTCGGTGGACAGGCCTTGTGGCGCCAGGAACTGGATGCCATAGGCCTGGCCCAGGTAACCGAAGGCGTCATGGGAGGTGACGATGCGACGGTTACCCGGTGGCAGCGCGCCGAACTTGGTCTTGGCTTCGGCCAGCAGGCGGTAGATTTCTTTCAGGTAGGCCTGGCTGTTGCGCAGGTAGTCGGCCTTGTTGGCCGGGTCGGCGGCCACCAGTGCCTTGGTGATGTTGTTCACATAGATTTCGGCGTTGGCCAGGTTGTGCCAGGCGTGCGGGTCGGGGATGGTTTCGCCGTCTTCCTCCATGGTGTGGGAGATCACACCTTTGCTGGCGGTGACCACCGTGGCCTTGGTTTCGGTGCTGGTGACCAGGCGGTCCAGCCACGGCTCGAAGCCCAGGCCGTTCTTGATGATCAGCTTGGCCTTGAGCAGCGCCTTGGCATCGTCCGGGGAGGGTTCGTAGGTATGGGCATCGGCGTCGGGGCCGACCATGTTGCTGATCTGGATGTGATCGCCACCGATCTGGTGGGTGATGTCATCGAGAATACTGAAGCTGGTAACCACCTGGAGTTTGTCGGCGGCCTGGGCCATCGACAACGGCAGCAGCAGACTGAACAGCACGAGTAGAGCGCGCATCGGGAAACACCTCATTGGGATGTAAGCAAAGGCGGGCGGCGCAGCAAGCCGTGCACCGGACCGAAGACCACGGACAGCAGGTACCCACCGCCAGCCACCAGCACAATCGCCGGGCCGCTGGGCAGCGAGAAGTAGAACGACAGCAACAAACCCAACCACACCGACAGGCATCCCAGCACCGCCGATACCGCGATCAACACCGGCAGGCGCCGACTCCAGAAGCGTGAAGCGATGGCCGGCAACATCATCAAACCCACCACCATCAAGGCGCCGATGGCCTGGAAGCCAATCACCAGGTTCAGGACCACCAGGGTCAGGAACAAGCCGTGGGCCAGGGGGCCAAGGCGGCTGACGGTTTGCAGGAACAGCGGGTCGAGGGTGTCCAGCAGCAGCGGTTTGTAGATCAGCGCCATGGCGATCAGGCTGAACCCGGACACCCAGAGCATGCCGGTCAGGGTGGTTTCGTCGACGGCCAGGGCAGAGCCGAACAGCAGGTGCAGCAAATCCAGGCGCTTGCCGGCAAGGCCCAGGATCAACACGCCGGCGGCGAGGGAGATGGGGTAGATGGCCGCCAGGCTGGCGTCTTCGCGCAGGCCGGTGCGGCGGGTGATCCACGCCGAGAGGCCGGCCATGCCCAGGCCAGCGCCCAGGCCGCCGATGGTCAACGCGGGCAGGCTCAAGCCCGCGAACCAGAAGCCCAGTGCGGCGCCGGGCAATATGCCGTGGGCGACGGCGTCACCGATCAGGCTCATACGGCGCAGGATCAGAAATACGCCGAGCGGGGCGGTGCTGCAGGCGAGCACCAGACCGCCGATCAGGGCGCGACGCATGAAGACGAAGTCGAGGAAGGGCATCCACAGGTGGGCGGTGAAGTGCATCAGGCCACCTGCATGTGCGGCTGCGGGCGGATCAACTCTTTGCTGGGGCCGAATACACAGCCACTGCTTTTGATTTGCACCACTTGTTGGGTGTGTTGGCGTACGGAGGCCAAGTCATGGCACACCACCACCAACGTTCGGCCTTCGGCGTGCCAGGCGTGGATATGGCTCCAGCACAGGGCCTGGCCTTCTTCGTCCAGAGCGGCATGGGGCTCGTCAAGCAGTAACACTGGCGACTCGGCAAGGCTCATGCGAGCGAGCAATGCGCGTTGTAGTTGGCCGCCTGACAACGCCATCAATGGGCGCTGTTCCAGGCCACTGAGGCACCATTCTTCCAGCACCTTCTGCAGGCGCTGGCTGCGTTGTTGCGGGGTGAGCCGCGTGCCCCAGAAACCGGCGGCGACCAGTTCTTGCAGGCTGATGGGGAACTGACGATCAAGGTGCTGTTGCTGGGGCAGGAACGACAGGCCACCTCGGCGTGGAACATCCACGGTCACTTTGCCCGCCAACGATTTTTGCAGGCCGGCGATGACTTTGAGCAGGCTGCTTTTGCCGCAGCCATTGGGGCCGATCACGCCGGTGAGGCTGCCTTTTTCCAGGGTGAAATCCACGGCGGGTGTCAGCGGTTGGCCAGGGGCGCCCCAGCGCAAAGCAGTGCAGGTGATCATGCAGGGTTTCTCGTCCAGCGGCTTTCAGCCACGGCATCGTGCGCGTGCAGGCTTTCGGCGTGGATCACTTTGAGGTGGAAGGCTTTGACCGCATCCGAGCGTTTCAAGGCGAGGTTAAGGCGGCGGGCGGCGTCTTCGCAGAACATCAGGTTCTGCCCGTTGGCCAAGGCAAAGGCTTGTTCGTCCGCGCGTTTTACGGCGGTTTGTACGGCGGTGCCGAGGGCGGCTTCGGCAGCGTTGATCAGCTCCGTCAGCGCCAGATGCTCGCCTTGCAGGTGCACGTGCAACTGCGCGCTGCTGCGCTGGCTGTGGGGCGTGGCGACGATACCGTTAGCGCTGCCGAGCCAGGTCAGCACGTCTTCATGCTGCAACGGCGTGTTGCCGAAGTCTTGGAGAAATTGCTGCTGAATCAACTGCCTGGCGAGGGCGGCGGAACAGGGGCAGGTTGAAGAATAGGTAACGTCAATTTTTAGTTCCACGTGGAACATCTGGTTTTCCAGGCGCGCTTCGATGCTCACCGGGTAGCCCTTCCAGCCGGCCAATGGGCTGACCAGCGCCGGGCGTTTCAGCAGTAAATTCGTGTGCAGACGCAGGTAGGCGTTCTTAGATAAATCTTCATGACTGTCGAGAAACCGCTGCAGTACATTGCGCAGAAGTGCAGGCGTAACGGGCAGCTGTTCGAGCATCTCCAGTGTCAGGTACAGGCGTGACATATGAATGCCACGAGCGGTGCCATCGTCCAGGCTGACGCCGGCATCGGCGCTGGCGCTCAGGCGTTGGCCGTCAATGAGGATCGGCAGGGCGATGCCGCACATGCCCACCCAGTCGAGTGGCAAGGCTTGGCGTGAAGCCTGCGCGGCAATATCCGGCAGAGTCAGCGCATTCATAAGCAGGTCCATCGTTGGAAATAATTCGACATGTTATAGTATAACAATAGAATCGACGATGAATTTTCTGCCCGGCCTTTTTTCACTCATGTGGAGTACGGACACTCCTCCATTTGCGGTATTTGTCATGCACAGACGTCAGCTCCTCAACCTGCTCCTGGCCAGCCCTTTGTTTGCTTTGCCGTTCGCCGCCCACGCGACCCAGATCCGCAATGCACGCCTATGGCGTTCGGACGACAAGCTGCGCCTGGTGTTCGACCTTAGCGGCCCAGTGCAATACAAGACGTTCTCTCTGACTGCCCCGGAACGCCTGATCATCGACCTGAGCGGCGCAGGCCTCAGTGGTGACTTTTCTCAACTTGAGCTGAAGAACAGCGGGATCACCTCGATTCGCTCGGGGCATTTCGGCAAGGCGGATACGCGCATCGTGCTCGACCTGGCCGCGCCGATGCAGCTCAACAGCTTTGTATTGCCGCCTCAGGACGGGCAGGGCCATCGCCTGGTGCTGGACCTGACCAGCGCCACCCGTGCACCGCGTCAAATCGCGGCTGAGGCGGTGCCCTTGGTGGCCGCGGTGGACAAGGCGCACCCCAAGCGCGACATTATCGTGGTGGTCGACCCCGGCCACGGCGGCAAAGACCCCGGCGCTGTCGGGTCCAAGGGCCAGCGCGAAAAAGACGTGGTGTTGTCTATTGCCCAACTGCTGGCCAAGCGTTTGAAGCGCGAAAAGGGTTTTGACGTGAAACTGGTGCGTAACGACGACTTCTTTGTGCCGCTGCGCAAGCGCGTGGACATCGCCCGTCAGCACAAGGCCGATATGTTCATCTCGGTGCATGCCGATGCCGCGCCACGGCTCACTGCCTCGGGCGCCTCGGTGTATGCGCTGTCGGAGGGCGGCGCGACCTCGGCCACGGCGCGCTTTATGGCCCAGCGTGAAAACGGCGCGGATTTGCTGGGCGCCACCACGTTGCTCAATCTCAAGGATAAGGACCCGATGCTGGCCGGGGTGATTCTTGATATGTCGATGAACGCCACCATCGCCTCCAGCCTGCAACTGGGCAGCTCGGTGCTGGGGAGCCTGCAAAGCATCACCAGCCTGCATCAGAAGCGTGTGGAACAGGCGGGGTTCGCGGTGCTCAAGTCACCGGATGTGCCGTCGATCCTGGTGGAGACCGGGTTTATCTCCAATGCCCAGGACGCCCAGCGCCTGGTGACGGCGCGCCATCAACAGGCGGTTGCGGATGGCTTGTTCGAAGGCCTGAAAAATTACTTCCAGAAGAACCCGCCGATGAACAGCTACATGGCCTGGGTTCAGGAACAGAAGAATGCCCAGGCCTAACAGCCGGTAATTCGGCTGCACGTGAATTTGGCAGTGGCGCCCCCGGAGCTGGAAAACCGGTTGATCGTGGTCCAGCCCACGCGCCGCGTGTAGCCAACCCATGCTTCTCCATCCGACGCCAAACCGGTAAAGAACGTCAGTTGCCCGTAGCGGCTGTTGGTTTGTGCCCAATAACGTTTCCCGATCACCTCGAAACCACGCAAATACGTGGTGGTGCCCACCGTCGCCACGCTGTAGGCATTGCCCAGGGGGTCCACACAGGCCAACAGGTTGGCGCTGCGCGTGCACTTGGCCAGCAAGCTTGGCGCTTCGGCACAGGCAGGCCCCGCGACTGCCAGTAACAGGGCGCACACCAGGTATTTCATAGGGTGTCTCGGGACTGGGAAGTGTTCAAGCATTGCGCCCTTCGTCGTAACGAGCAAGGGGGATTGGCTTATTTGTATTGTTATACTATAACATAAAAACACAGCCTGACCCGTGAACCGATCCCCATGACCGAACAAGACCTGCTGGCCCAACCGCCCGCCGACTACATGAATGAAGCCCAGCAGGGCTTTTTCCGCGAACTGTTGCTGACTCAACGCCATGAACTGCAAGCGCGCATCGAGGGCGAATTCCTGGTGCTGCGCGAGCAGGAGCCCAACAGCGACCCGGCCGATGTGGGCAGCGCCGAAGAACAGCGCCAGTGGCAACTGCGCCTGCTGGAGCGGGAAAAGAAGCTCCTCGACAAAATCGACGACGCCCTCGAACTGCTGGTCCGCGGCGAATACGGCTGGTGCCGCGAAACGGGCGAGCCCATCGGCCTGCAACGCCTGCTGCTGCGCCCCACCGCCACCCTGTGTATCGAAGCCAAAGAACGTGAAGAGCTGCGCGAACGCCATAAACGGGCGATTTGACCGGCCAACCCTGATGAGGATTACCTGATGCCCAATCGTCTCCCCGTTACCGTGTTGTCCGGCTTTCTCGGCGCCGGTAAAAGCACGCTGCTCAACTACGTCCTGCGCAACCGCGAAAACCTGCGCGTGGCGGTGATCGTCAACGACATGAGCGAAATCAACATCGACGGCAGCGAGGTGCAGCGTGACGTCACCCTCAACCGTTCCGAAGAAAAACTGGTGGAGATGAGCAACGGCTGTATCTGCTGCACCTTGCGTGAAGACTTGCTCGAAGAAGTCGGAAAACTCGCCAAGGAAGGTCGCTTCGATTACCTGCTGATCGAATCCACCGGGATCTCCGAGCCGTTGCCGGTGGCTGAAACCTTCACCTTCCGTGATGAAAACGAGCAAAGCCTGGCCGATATCGCGCGCCTGGACACCATGGTCACCGTGGTCGACGGCATGAACTTCCTGCTCGACTACCAGGCTGCCGAAAGCCTCGCCTCACGGGGCGAAACCCTCGGAGAGGAAGACGAACGCTCGATCACCGACCTGTTGATCGAGCAGATCGAATTCGCCGACGTGATCCTGATCAGCAAGATCGACCTGATCAGCAGCCATGAGCGCGAGGAACTGATGGCGATCCTTGAACGTCTCAACGCCCAGGCGGAAATCATCCCGATGGTCATGGGCGAAGTGCCGCTGCACAAGATCCTCAACACCGGCCGCTTCGACTTCGAACGCGCCGCGCAGGCGCCGGGCTGGTTGCAGGAGTTGCGGGGTGAACACGTGCCGGAAACCGAAGAGTACGGCATCGCTTCCACGGCCTATCGCGCACGTCGCCCCTTCCACCCGCAACGCTTCTTCGACTTTATCGACCGGCCTTGGGTCAACGGCAAATTGCTGCGTTCCAAGGGCTTTTTCTGGCTGGCCAGCAAGCATCAGGATGCGGGCAGTTGGTCCCAGGCCGGTGGCTTGATGCGCCATGGGTTTGCCGGACGCTGGTGGCGCTTTGTGCCGAAAAGCCAATGGCCCCAGGACGAAGAAAGCGTCGCCGCCATCATGGGCAACTGGCAGCTCAGTACTGGCGACTGCCGTCAGGAACTGGTGTTTATCGGACAAAACATCGACTTCGCGCGGATGCGTGCCGAGTTGGACGCGTGCTTGCTCACCGATGAAGAACTGGCCCTGGGTGTCGAAGGTTGGCGCCTGCTGGCTGATCCGTTTGGTCCCTGGTATGAAGAGGCCGCCTGATGCTGGAACCGCTTATCCCTTTGCGCCAGGTGGTTCGCCAGACCCGTGGTGAAACCCCGCTGGCGCTGTCCGATATTCTCGAAGACGGCGTGAACCTGGCGCTGTGGCAGCGCCAATTGCCGTTGCATATCGCCGAGTTCGGCGCCTTGCTGGTTGCGCTCAATGAGCCGTTGGCCGAGTCCTTGGTGATCGAACTCAACAACGAAGACGCCGAGCCGAACCTGTGCGGTCTGGCGTCCAGCTGCCGCGATCTTGAAGGCTACGAAGGTTTTATCGCCGATGTGTCGTGGCTGGTCAGCGCCTTTGCGTGCCTGCTCGGCGCCAAGCGCATCGGTGTGCGCCTGCGGCTGCTGGATAAAGCCATGTGCCCGCGTTTCCACGTTGACCATGTGCCGGTACGGCTGATCACCACCTATGCCGGCATCGGTAGCCAGTGGTTGCGCGAAGGGGTGATGGACCGACGCAAGCTCAGCCAACCGGACGCCGAACCGCGCCAGCGCATCGAACAGATCCAGTGCGGTGAAGTGGCCCTGCTCAAAGGCACCAAATGGCACGGCAACGAAAACCACGGCCTCATCCATCGCTCCCCGGCGTTGAAAGCGAATGAGCGCCGATTGATTCTGACGCTGGATTGGCTCGCGTAACCGCGTAGAGATCAAACCCTCTACACGGTCCGAACGATGGCACCCATGCTGCAGAACATTCCCACCCACGTGATTGCCGGGCCCTTGGGCGCCGGCAAGACCAGCCTGATCAAGCACCTGCTTGCCCAACGTCCGGCCAACGAGCGCTGGGCGGTGTTGATCAACGAGTTCGGCCAGATCGGCCTGGACGCTGCATTGCTGACCCTGGATGACGATGGCATTGCCCTGGGTGAAGTCGCCGGTGGCTGCCTTTGTTGTGTGAATGGCGCACCGTTCCAAGTAGGCCTGGGCCGGTTGCTGCGTAAGGCCAAGCCGGATCGGTTGTTTATCGAACCCTCGGGCCTGGGGCATCCTGCGCAGTTGCTCAAGCAGTTGCGCGAAGCGCCGTGGCAGCAGGTGCTGGCGGTTCAGCCCTGTGTGTTGGTACTGGATGCCCAGGCGCTGGCAGCGGGCAAACCCTTGCCGCCAGCGCAGCAGGAAGCGTTGGCCAGTTCCGGGCTGTTGGTGTTGAACAAGGATGAGGGGTTGGATGCTGCGCAACGCGAGGCCGTCGAACGACAGCTACCCGATCGGAACATTTATTGGACGCAGCAGGCGTACGTGCCACTCGGCAAACTGCCAGGCTTGAATGCGCAGGCTGAAGCGGCTGTGGATAACTTCGTGGTGCCCAAGGGGCTGGCTCAATTGCCGGCTATCTGGAGTGATCCGAGCGTGCCGATTTGCCTGAGCCAGGCCCAGGAGGGCGGTTGGAGTATCGGTTGGCGCTGGCACCCGAGCCAGCAATTCGATTCCGAGCGTTTGCATCTGTGGCTGACATCCCTTGAGTGGCGCCGCGCCAAACTGGTTATCCACAGCCGTGATGGGTGGATCTCGGCCAACGCTGTGGATAACAGCCGGTTCGCCTGGCAACCCAGCGAATGGCGTCGCGACTCACGTATCGAACTGATCTTCAGCGCACCACAGGACGTGGCCGCGTTGCAGATCGCACTGGCCGCCTGCCGTTACTGACGGTTCTTGGTGGCGTGGTCCTGGCGCCATTGGCTCAGCTCGATCACATTGGCGCTGGGCAGTGCTTCCTTGACCTCGAACGGGTAGGGCGCCAGTTCGATCTGCGCACTGTGGGCGCCGAATTGCGTGATGGTCCCGCTGTGACGGGTCTCGCCCGTGACGGTGAACTCGAAATTGTAGATACGCGCCAGACGCCGCCGACCGTTGGCATCCTTCACAAAACCGATGCGCTTCAACGCCACGGCGCCGTCGAGCAATTCGATATCGAGCTTGGCGCAATGCTGCTTGACCCGCGCCAACGCCCGCTCTCGCAGGCCGTGGTTGTGCCATACCCAGGCGGCGCCGGTCGCCAGCAGCATCAACACGAAGATGTTTCCCAGGGTCAGCATGCGAAAAACTCCAACAAAGTGAGAGCAGCTTAACTGTGTCGTCGGTCTGTCGTACAGGCTGCGTTTAGTCGCATACTGCGCGGCCAGAATTTCAATGGCTTTACGGAAATCTCCTGCATGAAACGCACACCTCATCTGCTTGCGATCCAGTCTCATGTGGTCTTTGGCCACGCCGGAAACAGCGCCGCCGTGTTCCCCATGCAGCGGGTCGGGGTGAACGTCTGGCCGCTGAACACGGTGCAGTTCTCCAACCATACCCAGTATGGTCAGTGGGCGGGCGAAGTGCTGGCGCCGCAGCAGATTCCTGCGCTGGTGGAAGGCATTGCCGCCATCGGCGAGCTGGGCAACTGCGATGCGATTCTGTCTGGCTACCTGGGTAGTGCGGATCAGGGCCGCGCGATTCTTACCGGTGTGGCGCGCATCAAGGCCATCAACCCCAAGGCCCTGTACCTGTGCGACCCGGTGATGGGCCATCCGGAAAAGGGCTGCATCGTGCCGCAGGACGTCAGCGATTTCCTGCTGGATGAAGCGGCGGCCATGGCCGACTTCCTGTGCCCCAACCAACTGGAACTGGACAGCTTTGCCGGGCGCAAGCCGCAATCGCTGTTCGACTGCCTGGGCATGGCCAAGGCATTGCTGGCCCGTGGCCCGAAGGCGGTGCTGGTCAAGCACCTGGATTACCCGGGCAAGTTGCCGGATGGTTTCGAGATGCTGCTGGTAACTGCCGAGGGCAGCTGGCACCTGCGTCGGCCGCTGCTGGCGTTCCCGCGCCAGCCGGTGGGCGTGGGCGACCTGACGTCGGGGCTGTTCCTGGCGCGGGTGTTGCTGGGCGACAGCCTGTTGGCGGCTTTTGAGTTCACGGCCGCGGCGGTGCACGAAGTGCTGCTGGAAACCCAGGCCTGCGCCAGTTACGAGCTGGAACTGGTCCGCGCCCAGGACCGCATCGCCCATCCTCGCGTACGTTTCGAGGCGACGCCGATCAGCCTGTAAGTACACAGAACCCAATGTGAGAGGGGGGCAAACCTCCCACATTTTTTGGTTGGACTTACAGCGCGTCAGCCTTGATTTCCTGGTAGCGCTTCTCAAGCTCCTGGCGGATCTGCCGGCGCTGCTGGGCCTGCACGAACCGGCGCTTGTCTTCACTGTTATGGGGTTGCAGCGGTGGCACGGCAGCGGGTTTACGCTGGTCGTCCACGGCCACCATGGTGAAGAAGCAGCTGTTGGTATGACGCACCGAGCGCTCGCGGATGTTCTCGGTCACCACCTTGATGCCCACTTCCATCGACGTATTGCCGGTGTAGTTGACCGACGCAAGGAATGTCACCAGCTCGCCGACATGGATCGGTTCGCGAAAAATCACCTGATCCACCGACAGCGTCACCACATAGCGACCGGCATAACGGCTCGCGCAGGCGTAGGCCACTTCATCGAGGTACTTGAGCAAGGTGCCGCCGTGGACATTGCCTGAGAAGTTGGCCATGTCAGGGGTCATCAATACCGTCATCGACAGCTGGGCGTTTCCGGGTTCCATAGCACACTCACGGGTTGTAGGCATTGGTTGGGTGGCACCTCTGCGGGTGCTGGGATCTTTGCAGCGCCATCCCTTACGGGACGCCGGTGGGCGGCTTGCCGTCACGCGTTCACCGATCTGTTTCCATATATTGCACCGGCTTTCCGGCGGAAGTCGCGGTGTTAACCTTCAAAAGCCCATCTCAGGGCATTTCTTACGATAAAGGCAGACTTTTCCTTCCGCATTTTGCGATTTTTCAAAGGCGCGTGCGGAAGTGGGGAAAGCGCCAGTACCCTCAAGGAGCCCCTCGCCATGCACGCCATCAGCTTTATCCAGGACTTGGCTGTGATCATGCTGGTGGCAGGGGTGGTCACCGTCCTGTTTCACCGCCTCAAGCAACCTGTGGTGCTGGGGTACATCGTCGCCGGCTTCATCATTGGCCCGCACACCCCGCCGTTCGGACTGATCCACGACGAAGACACCATCAAGACCCTCGCCGAACTGGGGGTGATCTTCCTGATGTTCTGCCTGGGCCTGGAGTTCAGCCTGCGCAAGCTGTTCAAGGTGGGGGCCACGGCGTTTATCGCGGCCTTCCTGGAAATCATCCTGATGATCTGGATCGGCTACGAGATTGGCCGCTGGTTCGACTGGAACACCATGGACTCGCTGTTCCTCGGCGCGATCCTGGCGATTTCCTCCACCACCATCATCGTGAAGGCACTCAATGACCTGAAGATGAAAAACCAGCGCTTCGCCCAACTTATTTTTGGCGTGCTGATTGTGGAAGACATCCTTGGCATCGGCATCATCGCCTTGCTCTCGAGCATCGCCGTCAGCGGTACGGTGAGCTCCGGCGAGGTGTTCTCCACGGTCGGCAAGCTCTCGCTGTTCATGATCGTCGCGTTGGTCATCGGTATTTTGCTGGTGCCGCGCCTGTTGGCCTACGTGGCCAAATTCGAAAGCAACGAAATGCTGCTGATCACCGTACTGGGCCTGTGTTTCGGTTTCTGCCTGCTGGTGGTCAAGCTGGAGTACAGCATGGTGCTGGGGGCGTTTCTGATCGGCGCGATCATGGCCGAATCCCGGCAATTGGTTAAGATCGAGCGCCTGATCGAGCCGGTTCGCGACATGTTCAGCGCGATCTTCTTCGTGGCGATCGGCTTGATGATCGACCCGCAGATCCTCCTGCAATACGCCTGGCCGATCGCGGTGATCACCGTGGCCGTGGTGCTGGGCAAGATGCTGTCCTGCGGCCTGGGTGCCTTTATCGCCGGCAATGATGGTCGTACCTCACTGCGGGTAGGCATGGGGCTGTCACAAATTGGCGAGTTTTCCTTCATTATCGCCGCGCTGGGCATGACCTTGCAGGTGACCAGCGACTTCCTGTATCCGGTGGCGGTGGCCGTTTCGGCGATCACTACGCTGCTCACGCCGTACCTGATTCGCGGCGCCGACCCTTTGTCATTGAAGATCGCCGCCGTGATGCCCAAGCGTATGAGCCGGGTGTTTGGCATGTACGGCGAATGGTTACGCAGTATTCAGCCGCAAGGCGAGGGCGCCATGCTGGCGTCGATGATCCGCAAGATCATCCTGCAGGTGGGCGTGAACCTGGCGCTGGTGATCGCGATTTTCTTCGCCGGAAGCTTTTTCGCGGTGCGCATTGGTGGGTACCTGGAAGGTTGGATCAGTGATCCAAGCTGGCAGAAGGCGTTGATCTGGGGTGGGGCATTGCTGTTGTCGCTGCCGTTCCTGATTGCGGCGTACCGCAAGCTCAAGGCGCTGTCGATGTTGCTGGCGGAGATGAGCGTGAAGCCGGAAATGGCCGGGCGACATACCCAGCGTGTGCGACGGGTGATTGCGGAGCTGATCCCGATTTTGTCGCTGCTGGTGATCTTTGTGCTATTGGCAGCCTTGTCGGCCAGTATTCTGCCGACCAACAAGTTGCTGGTACTGATTGCCGTGGTCACGGCGGCGGTGGCGGCCGTGCTCTGGCGATGGTTCATCCGTGTGCATACGCGGATGCAGGTCGCCTTGCTGGAGACGCTGGATAACCATAAGGATACGCCGGAACACTAGTGGGGGCCGCTATGCGGCCCGGCGCGGGACAAGCCCGCTCACCACCGCAAGCCCGTTCGCCACGGGGGTCAGGTCTCAGCTTTCCAGCCAGACGTCCCGCGCCCAGTGCCACACCGATTCCCAGGTCTCTTCGGTGACGAGTTCTTCTTCGCCGGACCACAGCACCACGGTGCCGTCTTCTTCGACGCAGTAGTAATCGTCACCGTCCTGGCAGATCGGGATCATGCTGCGGTCAACACCGGCATCCCAGGCGTTGGCAGCCACGTCCGGCAGGTAGGTGTGGGATTGCGGGTCGGTGACGGTCACCGGCTCCAGGCTGCCGTACACCACATCGCTGACGGTCAGCAGGAATTCACGAAAGACAAACGGGATGTCGATGAACAGCTGTTCCTCGATTTCCACCAGTTGATCTTCGTCAGGCAACTCCAGAGGAACCGGAACCGGTTCATTGGCTTCACGCAATTGTTCGATGATTTCTTCCACGGCCGGGATCCTCTTGCTGATGGCGCGGTTTATAGGGGCGTTTTATACAGTAGCTCGCCATAAGTGCAACCGTGAAATAGAAAACCCCGGACAGGTCCGGGGTTTTGTTACGGCTTGCTCAAGCGCGTGGGTATCAGCCGTTCTGGCGGATACCGGCGACCAGCCATGGCTGGTTGTCGCCTTGGGCACGTTCCATGTTCCAGCTTTCGCTGAACACTTCACCCTGGTCGAAACGCGAAGTCTTCGACACGCCACTGAAGGTCAACGTTGCGATGGTCTTGTCGGCGCGATCATCCACACCTTCCAGTTGCACGTGCAGGTCGTCGATATAGGTCGACTGGAAGCCGTCGCCCAGGTCGGCGCGTTCGCGCTTGAGGAACTCCAGCAGTTGCGGGGTCACGAACTCGGAGATCTTGTCCATTTCGTTGGCGTCCCAGTGCTGCTGCAGGGACTGGAAGTGGCTGCGGGCCGCTTCGACGAAACGCTCTTCGTTGAACCACGCCGGTGCGTTGATCACCGGGCGGGCTGCGGCAGGCGCTGCCGAACCACCGAAGATCGAACCCATGGCTGGCTTCTGCTCGAACACTTCACGCTGCATCGGCGCGCCGGCCGGAGCCATTTGCTCCTGCTGCTTGCGGCGACGGGCGGCGATGAAACGGAAGACCAGGAAGGCGATGACCGCCATGATCAGGATGTCGAAGATCTGCATGCCCTGGAAGCCGCCGCCCATGAACATGGAAGCGAGCAGGCCACCGGCCGCGATACCGGCCAGAGGGCCCAACCAGCGCGAAGCACCGCCGGCCTTGGCAGCGGCGCCGGCAGCCCCGGCTGCGCCTGCGGTAGCGGCAGCACCGCCGGCACCGGCGGATGGAGCCATTTGGCTGGTCTGGTGAGTCGGCGCCGCGCCCGAGCTTTTGCCGCCACCGAAGCGTTTGGCGTTGGCGTCGAGGCTCATCGTCAGGCCGATGCACAACGCCATGGCGATGCTAAGAAAACGTTTCATAAAGGGAATTCCCATTTGTGGATTGCACGCGCGCCATGTTGCACAGGTGTAGTGACAGTGGCTAGCGACATAATGTTTCGGGCTTTTGCGTAAGACCGAATCAGAATGGTCTGTAGGACGTATTACAGATATTGGCCCGCGCTCGTTAAAAACAAGGGCGGGCCAATAACCTTCATGTTGGCAAATGTTTCAGACCGCTTCGAGCTTCGCGTAGCCCATCATCAGCCATTTGCTGCCTTCGGCGAAGTTCACCTGCACCCGTGCCTGGGCTCCGGCGCCTTCGAAGTTGAGGATCACGCCTTCGCCGAAGATCGCATGCCTGACCTGCTGGCCCAGGCTGAATGGGGTTTCCGGAATCTCGGAACCGGCGAACATGTTGCTGGAGTTCTGCTGCTGGCCCCCGCCGAACGGGCGGCTGACGCTGTTGGACAGGCGCACTTCCTGGATCAGTCCCTTCGGCACTTCACGTACGAAGCGCGATACCTTGTTGTAGGTCTCGCTGCCGTACAGGCGTCGGGTCTCGGCGTAGGTCATCACCAGGTTCTGCATTGCGCGGGTGATGCCCACATAGGCCAGGCGGCGTTCCTCTTCAAGACGGCCGGGCTCTTCCAGGCTCATCTTGTGGGGGAACAGGCCTTCTTCCATGCCCACCAGGAACACATACGGAAACTCCAGGCCCTTGGCGCTGTGCAAGGTCATCAACTGGATGCTGTCTTCATGCTCATCGGCCTGAGTATCGCCGGCCTCCAGGGACGCATGGCCGAGGAAGGCGGCGAGCGGAGTCAGCTCTTCGTCTTCCTCGGTGTTTTCGAACGCGCGGGCGGCGCTGACCAGTTCCTCGAGGTTTTCTACCCGGGCCTGGCCTTTCTCGCCTTTTTCCGCTTCGTGATAGGCAATCAGCCCGGATTGCTCGATCACCGTCTGGGTCATCAGGTGCAGGGGCATTTCCGAACACTTGGCCGCGAGGTTCTCGATCAACTCGACAAACACCCCCAGCGCCCCGGCAGCACGGCCGGTCAGGCCTTTATTGGCGATGAGCAGGCGCATGGACTCCCACATCGACACATCGGCATGGCGCGCGTGGTCGCGAATCGCCTCGACGGTTTTCTCGCCGATGCCACGGGCCGGGATATTGATCACCCGCTCCAGTGCCGCGTCGTTGCCACGGCCTTCGAGCAAACGCAGGTATGCCATGGCGTTCTTGATTTCCGCACGCTCGAAGAAGCGCTGGCCGCCATAAATGCGGTACGGGATGCGCTCGCGCAGCAAGGCTTCTTCAAGTACCCGCGATTGGGCGTTGGAACGGTACAGAATCGCAATATCGCTACGGGCAAGGCCGGTTTTCAGCGCGCTTTCGATGGTTTCCACCACGTAGCGCGCTTCATCGTGCTCGTTGAACGCGGCATACAGGTTGATCGCCTCGCCTTCGCCGCCGTCGGTCCACAGCTCTTTGCCCAGGCGCCCGGTGTTGTTGGCGATCAAGGCGTTGGCGGCCTTGAGGATGCCGGCGGTGGAGCGGTAGTTCTGCTCCAGGCGGATGGTGACCGCGTCCGGGAAGTCCTCGGAATACTGGTAGATGTTCTCGATTTTCGCGCCACGCCAGCCGTAGATCGACTGGTCGTCGTCGCCCACCACCATCAGGCTGTCGCCGCCCTTGGCCAGCAGACGCAACCAGGCGTACTGCACGGCGTTGGTGTCCTGGAACTCGTCCACCAGAATGTGACGGAAGCGTTTCTGGTAATGGGCCAGCAAACCCGGATTGTCGCGCCACAGGTCGAGGGCGCGCAGCAGCAGCTCGGAGAAGTCGATAACGCCAGCGCGGGCGCAGGCCGCCTCGTAGGCTTCATAAATGCTGCGCATGGTGGCCAGGAACAAATCGCCGCTGGCCTGGATGTGCTGCGGGCGCAGGCCTTCGTCTTTCTGGCCGTTGATAAACCACTGGGCCTGGCGCGCCGGCCAGCGCTGCTCGTCGAGGCCCAGCTCACGGATCACGCGCTTGACCAGGCGTTGCTGGTCATCGCTGTCGAGGATCTGGAAGGTCTGGGCCAGGCCCGCTTCCTGCCAGTGTGCCCGCAACAGGCGGTGCGCCAGGCCGTGGAAGGTGCCCACCCACATACCGGCCGGGCTGATGCCCATCAACTGCTCGATGCGGTGGCGCATCTCGGCAGCGGCCTTGTTGGTGAAAGTCACCGACAGGATCGAATGCGGGGACGCGTTCTCGACCTGGATCAACCAGGCGATACGGTGCACCAGCACTCGGGTTTTACCGGAGCCAGCACCGGCCAGGACCAACTGACGGCCAACGGGGGCCGCTACGGCCTGGCGTTGGGCATCGTTGAGGGAGTTCAGCAAAAGAGAGAGATCATCGCGCATCGGCGCATTCTATGGGCCTAAGGGGGCTCGGGCAAATCCCAATGCCGGGTGGTCGACGCAAAACGTCTCGCGTGGTCCCGGCCGGGCAAACATTCTGGCAGGGCTGATGACCGGTAAGTCATGGGCCACAGCCCGCGACGGGCCTCGCTCAAGGGGGCTGGCACCAAGGTTTGCGGCTGTTCACAGGGTGACTTTTATGATCTGGAGCAGTTTGGCCCAAGCGCTTGCTTGTGTATGCTCCGTCGACGTTTCGGGCTCACCATTATAAGAACACTGCCTATGACTCTCAGCACCGACCTGCTCGGCCCCTCGGCGGCGCCCGCGCAGGTTATCCGCAAACATTACGCTACCGAGATGGCGGTCGAGCGCACACGCCTGCTCTATCAGGGCTCGTTGCTGCCCACCTTATTAATGCTGGTCAATGGCCTGGTCTGCGCCTGGCTGCTGTGGAACCCCAGGCAATACCTGCTGGACAGCGTCTGGCTGGTGTGGCTGCTGGCCCTGGTGGCGATGCGCGTGATCCAGGTGGCGGCCTTTGATTCGGCCATGCCCAGCCGTCAGGCCCAACCCATCTGGCGGCGCATGTTCATGCTGGGTTCGGCGGTCAGCGGACTGACCCTGGCCACCGCAGCCATCGCCCTGGTGCCGGTGGACAGCTTCATGCAGCAGGCCTGGGTGTTCGGCCTGATCGGTGCGGCGACGCTGTCGGCCAGCGTCGCCTATGCAGTGAGCTTTCCGGCGTTCCTGTCCTTTGCCTTGCCGTGCCTGGTGCCGGCGATTGTCTATCTGTTCTGGAATGGCGCCCCGCAGCAACAGGGCTGGGGTGTGCTCGGCCTGATCCTGCTGGCGTCCCTGAGCGTGGTGGCGTGGCAGGTCAACCGCCTGATCCAGCGTGGGCTGTTGCGGCGCTTCCAGAACCAGGCATTGATCGAGCATCTGCAGCAGGCGCAGCAACGCAGCGAGCAGCTGAATCAGGATCTGGTGCGCGAAGTCGAGCAGCGGCGTCAGGTTGAGCAGGAACTACGTGAGGCGCAGATCGGCCTGCAGGACCGCGTGGCACAACGCAGCCAGGAATTGGACGCCGCCAGCCTGGCCCTGAATAAAAGCGAGGCGCGCCTGGCCATGGCCCTGCAAGCCAGTGAGCTGGGCCTGTGGGACTGGAACCTGCAAACCGATGAGGTTCATCACACCCAGCTCAAAGAGCTGTTCGGCCTCGAGCCCGAGTACGTCACGGCCATGCTCGGCCACCTCAAGCCGCGCCTGCACCCCGACGACCTGCCGCTGCTCAAGCGGGCGCTGGTGGAGCACCTTAAAGGGCGCACTGAGGATTACCAGGTGGAATACCGCGTGCGCCATGGCGATGGTCACTGGGTATGGATCGAAGACCGTGGTCGCGCCGTAGAGCGCGCGCCGAGCGGGCGAGTGATTCGAATGCTCGGCACACGCCGCGACGTCAGCGCCGGCAAAGCCCTGGAGGAGCAACAGCGACTGGCCTCGACCGTGTTCGAGGCGGCCAGCGAAGGCATTGTGATCCTTGATCCGGACTACAAATTAATCGCCGTCAATCAGGCTTTCAGCCGTGTCACTGGCTTTGAGATCGATGACATGCTCGGTCGCAACGTCGTCGAGCTGCCCAGCAGTCGTGATGCGCGGCGCCACTTCCCGGTGATCCGCCAAGCGCTGCTCACGCATGGGACCTGGCAGGGCGAATTGGTAGAAACGCGTAAGAATGGCGAACTGTACCCGCAATGGCTGCAACTGAACGTGGTGCGCGATGTTCGCGGAAAAGTCAGTCATATCGTGGGCTTCTTCGCCGATCTATCGGCGCGGCGCGAATCCGAGGAGCGCATGCGCTACCTCACCCACTACGATGAGTTGACCGGCCTGGCCAACCGCTCGCTGTTCCGCGAACGGCTGCGCGAGGCCCATCAGCGTGTACGCCAGGGCGGGCGCAGCCTGGCGTTGCTGCATATCAACCTCGACCGCTTCAAGTTGCTCAATGACAGCCTGGGCCATGAAGTGGCCGACCAGTTGCTGCAAAAAATGGCCCGTCGGTTGATCAATGCCTTGCCCGAGGCTGACACCATCGCGCGTTTGTCCGGCGATGAGTTCGCCGTGCTGTTCGACGCCTACGGCAACCTGTCGAGCCTGGCGCGGGTGGCCACACGGCTGCTGGCCAAACTGCGGGTGCCGGTGACGGTGGAAGGGCATGAGTTGGTGGTGAGTGCGTCGATGGGTATCAGCCTGTTGCCGGATAACGCGCGGGAAATTTCCGCGCTGGTCAGTCAATCGAACATGGCCATGCAGCACGCCAAGCACTTGGGCGGCAATAACTTCCAGTTCTACACCGACAGCCTGCAAGCCAGCACCCTGGAGCGTTTGCAGCTGGAAAACCATCTGCGCAAAGCCATCGATGAGCGCCAGCTCACGGTGTTCTACCAGCCGAAACTGTGCCTGGCCACCGGAAAGCTGAACGCTGCCGAAGCGTTGATCCGCTGGGAACATCCGCAATGGGGCATGGTGCCGCCAGGCGACTTTATCGGCCTGGCCGAAGAAACGGGCCTGATCGTACCGCTGGGCGAATTCGTGCTGCGCGAGGCCTGCTGGCAAGCCTGTGAGTGGCAGCGCCAGGGGCTGGCACCGATCCGCGTGTCGGTGAACCTCTCGGTGCACCAGTTGCGCCAGGGCAAGCTGGTCAGCCTGGTGCGCCAGGTACTGGAAGAAACCGGCCTGGACCCGCAATACCTCGAACTGGAACTGACCGAGAGCCAGTTGCTCGACAGTGTTGAACACATCATCGCGACCTTCCAGCAACTGCGCGACCTGGGCGTGAAGCTGGCCATCGACGACTTTGGCACCGGCTATTCATCCCTCAGTTACCTCAAGCGTATCCCTGTGGATTACGTAAAGATCGACCAGACCTTTATCCGCGGCCTCGGTCAGGGGCGGGAAGACGCCGCCATTACCCGAGCGATCATTGCGATGGCGCACGGACTGGCGCTCAAAGTGGTGGCCGAAGGCGTGGAAGATCAGCAGCAGCTGGATTTCCTGCGTACAGAACGATGCGATGAGGTGCAGGGCTACCTGATCAGTCGGCCGATGGAGGCCGAAGGGCTGGCAGATTTGTTACGCAACAATGCAGATTTTCCCTGAAGACAGTCCGCACGCCCCTATGGCTACAAGGCAGCTGCCCGCTGATTCAAAGGGCATCAGGGCGATTTAGTGATGCATCGGGCGGGCAAAACGGCAATTCTTGTAGTATAACTACAAGCTTGCTACATCCCTGGCCCTGCCAATAACAAGAGTCCTGCCCTTTGAACCTGTTGCAACATATCGCCCAGTCGCGCCACCTGTTACGCAAATCGGAACTCAAGGTTGCCGATCACGTGCTGCTTGACCCTGCGGCCGTGATGCACAGTTCCATGGCCGACCTTGCCCACAGCGTGGGCATCAGCGAGCCGACTATCGTGCGCTTCTGCCGCGCCATCGGTTGCTCCGGGTTCCAGGACTTGAAGCTCAAGCTGGCCCAGAGCCTGGCCGCCGGCGCGAGCTTCGGCCAGTTTGCGATTCACGAAGACGATTCCGTCGCCGACTACAGCCTGAAAATCTTCGACACCACCTTGCACACGCTCATGGAGGTGCGCGAGAAGCTTGACCCGGTAGAGCTGCAAAAGGCCGTGACCGCCATGTCCCAGGCCCAGCGTGTGGAGTTCTATGGTTTCGGCGCGTCCGGTGCGGTGGCGGCAGACGCCCAGCACAAATTTTTCCGCCTGCTGCTGACCGCAGCGGCCTACAGCGACCCGCACATGCAGGCGATGTCGGCGGTGACCTTGAAGCCGACCGACGTGGCGATCTGCATTTCCCAGTCGGGCCGCTCCAAAGACCTGCTGATCACCGCCAACCTGGTGCGTGAAAGCGGTGCGACATTGATTACCTTGTGCCCGAGCCAGACGCCGTTGGCGGAGCTGTCCACGGTCAACCTGGCGATCGATGTGCACGAAGACACCGAGATCTACACCCCGCTGACGTCGCGTATCGCTCACCTGGTGGTGATCGACGTGCTGGCGATGGGCGTTGCCATGGCGCGGGGCCCGAGCCTGGTCAACCACCTCAAGAGCGTCAAGCGCAGCTTGCGCAGCCTGCGGTTGTCGCCCAAGTCCGTCAAAGCCCTCGACGACTGATCCAGGGCCATACACGCTCAAAATGTGGGAGGGGGCTTGCTCCCGATAGCAGTGGGTCAGTCAAAGAGAAATCGGCTGATGTACCGTAATCGGGAGCAAGCCCCCTCCCACATTTGGATTGTTTATCTATTCGGAAGATTCATCGTCCTGTAACCCCCGCGCCGTTAAACCGTCATCGCTACAACCCATCCTGTACTCCCCGTACTCGCATTGGGAGACTCCAAATGGCCCGGCCCTACGAAGACAGCAACAGCTCCGTCAAGACCCGTCGTCAACAGGAAGACCAGCGCCGCATGGCGTTCCGTCGCGCAATCGAAGACCGCTGCGACCAGCGCCAGCTGCAGCAGAGCATCAGTGACTACCCGGAACTCCACTGGCAGGCACCCGCGGCTGCCCAGCGAAACGTTCAGCCAACGCGCTGATCTGCACCCGTTCGCTGCGGATAAAGCCCAGGAACGCATGGGCCACCGGTGACAGGCGCTTGGCCTTGGCCTGCACCAGGCACCAGCTGCGGTACAGCGGCAGTTCTTCCACCGGCAGCTCCTTGAGCCCGCCGGTGGCCAGTTCCATATTGACCGCATGGCGCGTCAGCAAGGCCACGCCCAGGCCGGCGCATACGCATTCACGTTGCGCCTCGGCCGAGGCCACTTCCACCGTCTGGGTGAAGTGCACGCGTTTCTCCTTGAAATACTCCTCGCAGGCCAGTCGCGTGCCCGAGCCCGGTTCGCGCAGCAACAGCGTGTAGGGTTCCAGGTCCTGCAAACGCAACGGCCCTTGCAGGCTCAAGGGGTGATCAGGTGGCGCCACGGCCACGATCGGATTGTTGAGGAACGGCAGGAATTCCAGGCCCATGTCCTGGGGCACCATGGACATGATCACCAGGTCGTCGCGGTTGTCGGAGAGGCGGCGGATCACCTGGGCGCGGTTGACCACGGTCAGGTGCAGTTGCACCTCGGGATGCTGGCGTTTGAACGCGGCAAACAGGTGCGGCACGAAGTACTTGGCGCTGGATTCAATCGCGAGCTTTAGCTGGCCCTGCAACGAACCCTGCATGTCCGACAGCTGCATATCGAGGTTTTCCAGGCGCCCGAAAATATCCCGGCTGGCCCGTTGCAGGGCTTCGGCAGCCTCGGTCATGTAGAGCTTCTTGCCGACATAATCGAACAGCGGCTGGCCGACCAGCTCTTCGAGCTGGCGAATTTGCAGGCTCACGGCCGGTTGGGTGAGAGACATTTCCTCGGCCGCGCGGCTGTAAGAGCGCAAGTCGCACACTTCATTGAAGATCTGCAATTGACGCAATGTCATACGCATCAGCGACTTACGCATTATTTAAATCCTCTCACCCCAGGTCGACCGGCCAACTATAAGTCTTTACTTATGAGCGACCCAATAATTATTGATTTTTGTTAATCCCTCCACGGGCTTAGTGTGTGGCTGCGACTGGCTTGAAACATTTAGTCACGCGCCGACCCGGCTCCAGCGGGTCGAAGAACGCAGCAATCGGCTCAAGGGAATTTCCAAGTGATAAAAAAGATCCTGATCGCCAACCGTGGTGAAATTGCCGTACGAATCGTGCGTGCCTGCGCCGAGATGGGCATTCGCTCGGTCGCGGTTTACTCGGACGCCGACCGCCATGCGTTGCACGTCAAGCGTGCCGACGAAGCCCACAGCATTGGTGCCGAGCCGCTGGCCGGCTACCTGAACCCGCGCAAGCTGGTGAACCTGGCGGTGGAAACCGGTTGCGATGCGCTGCACCCCGGCTACGGCTTCCTGTCGGAAAACGCCGAGTTGGCAGACATCTGCGCCGAACGGGGAATCAAATTCATCGGCCCTTCGGCTGAAGTGATTCGCCGCATGGGCGACAAGACCGAAGCCCGCCGCAGCATGATCAAGGCCGGTGTGCCGGTCACGCCCGGCACCGAAGGCAACGTCGCCGACATCACCGAGGCCCTCACCGAAGGCGACCGCATTGGTTACCCGGTGATGCTCAAGGCCACCTCCGGTGGTGGCGGTCGCGGTATCCGCCGTTGCAACAGCCGTGAAGAACTCGAACAAGCCTTCCCCCGCGTGATCTCCGAAGCTACCAAGGCGTTCGGTTCGGCGGAAGTGTTCCTGGAAAAATGCATCGTCAATCCCAAGCACATCGAGGCGCAGATCCTCGGTGACAGCTTCGGCAACGTGGTGCATCTGTTCGAGCGCGACTGTTCGATCCAGCGCCGTAACCAGAAGCTCATCGAAATCGCCCCGAGCCCGCAGCTCACCCCGGAACAGCGCGCCTACATCGGCGACCTGTCGGTGCGCGCGGCCAAGGCCGTGGGCTACGAGAACGCCGGCACCGTGGAGTTCCTGCTCGCCGAGGGCGAGGTGTACTTCATGGAGATGAACACCCGGGTGCAGGTGGAGCACACCATCACCGAAGAAATCACCGGGATCGACATTGTCCGCGAGCAGATCCGAATCGCCTCGGGCCTGCCGTTGTCGGTCAAACAGGAAGACATCCAGCACCGTGGCTTTGCGTTGCAGTTCCGCATCAACGCCGAAGACCCGAAGAACAACTTCCTCCCAAGCTTCGGCAAGATCACCCGTTACTACGCGCCCGGCGGCCCCGGCGTGCGTACCGACACGGCGATCTACACCGGCTACACCATCCCGCCGTTCTACGACTCCATGTGCCTGAAGCTGGTGGTCTGGGCGTTGACCTGGGAAGAAGCCATGGACCGCGGCCTGCGTGCCCTGGACGACATGCGCCTGCAAGGCGTGAAGACCACGGCCGCCTACTACCAGGAAATCCTGCGTAACCCGGAATTCCGCAGCGGCCAGTTCAACACCAGTTTTGTGGAAAGCCACCCTGAGCTGACCAACTACTCGATCAAGCGCAAACCCGAAGAGCTGGCCCTGGCCATCGCCGCCGCCATCGCCGCCCACGCAGGCCTGTGAGGAACATTCCAATGACTAAAAAAATCTTCGTAACCGACACTATCCTGCGCGACGCCCACCAATCGTTGCTGGCGACCCGCATGCGCACCGACGACATGCTGCCGATCTGCGACAAGCTCGACAAAGTCGGCTACTGGTCCCTGGAAGTCTGGGGCGGCGCGACCTTCGACGCCTGCGTACGCTTCCTCAAGGAAGATCCGTGGGAGCGCCTGCGCAAACTGCGCGCCGCGTTGCCTAACACGCGCCTGCAAATGCTCCTGCGCGGCCAGAACCTGCTGGGCTACCGCCATTACAGCGACGACGTGGTCAAGGCCTTCGTGGCCAAGGCTGCCGTCAACGGTATCGACGTATTCCGCATCTTCGACGCCATGAACGACGTGCGTAACCTGCGTGTGGCCATCGAAGCGGTCAAAGCCGCCGGCAAGCATGCCCAGGGCACCATCGCCTACACCACCAGCCCGGTGCACACCGTCGAGGCCTTCGTGGCCCAGGCCAAGCAGCTGGAATCCATGGGGTGCGACTCGATCGCGATCAAGGACATGGCCGGCCTACTGACGCCGTACGCCACCGGTGAACTGGTCAAGGCGCTGAAAGCCGAGCAGAGCCTGCCGATCTTTATCCACTCCCACGACACCGCCGGTTTGGCCGCGATGTGCCAACTCAAGGCGATCGAAAACGGTGCCGATCATATCGACACCGCGATCTCCAGCTTCGCCTGGGGCACCAGCCACCCGGGCACCGAGTCTATGGTCGCCGCCCTTAAAGGCAGCGAATTCGATACCGGTCTCGACCTGGAACTGCTGCAAGAGATCGGCCTGTACTTCTATGCCGTGCGCAAGAAGTACCACCAGTTCGAAAGCGAATTCACCGCCGTCGACACCCGTGTGCAAGTCAACCAGGTGCCGGGCGGGATGATTTCCAACCTGGCCAACCAGTTGAAAGAGCAGGGCGCTCTGAACCGCATGAGCGAAGTGCTGGCTGAAATTCCACGGGTGCGTGAAGACCTCGGCTTCCCGCCGCTGGTGACCCCGACTTCGCAGATCGTCGGCACCCAGGCGTTCTTCAACGTGCTGGCCGGTGAGCGCTACAAGACCATCACCAACGAAGTGAAGCTGTACCTGCAAGGCGGCTACGGCAAGGCGCCGGGCACGGTGAACGAGAAGTTGCGTCGCCAGGCCATCGGCAGCGAAGAAGTGATCGACGTGCGCCCGGCCGACCTGCTCAAGCCGGAGATGACCAAGCTGCGCGGCGAAATCGGCGCACTGGCCAAGTCCGAAGAAGACGTGCTGACCTACGCCATGTTCCCGGACATCGGGCGCAAGTTCCTCGAGGAACGCGACGCCGGCACCCTGACGCCTGAGGTGCTGCTGCCTATCCCTGAAGCCGGCGGCGTGGCCCGTGCCGGTGGTGAAGGCGTGCCGACCGAGTTCGTCATCGACGTGCACGGCGAAAGCTACCGTGTGGACATCACCGGTGTCGGTGTGAAAGCCGAAGGCAAGCGCCATTTCTACCTGTCCATCGATGGCATGCCGGAAGAAGTGGTGTTCGAACCGCTCAACGAATTCGTCGGCGGTGGCGGCAGCAAGCGCAAGCAGGCCAGCGAGCCGGGGCATGTCAGCACGGCGATGCCAGGCAATATCGTCGATGTGCTGGTCAAGGAAGGCGATGTGGTCAAGGCCGGCCAGGCCGTGCTGATCACCGAAGCGATGAAGATGGAAACCGAAGTGCAGGCTGCGATTGCCGGCAAGGTGTCCGCCGTTCACGTGGCCAAGGGCGACCGGGTGAACCCTGGCGAAATCCTGATTGAAATCGAAGGCTGATCCAGCCTTCGACACTACCGTTTAATCCTCGGGGGGGCAGGTGCCCCCCTTTTTTTTGCCAATTTTTTAATGGTCAGCGGAGGGTGCGGCGCTCTGCTTGCGCTTGAAGCCGACAAAAATACCCTCAGGTTTGTAGAGCAGTTCAGGTTCCAGGGTGGTCAGGTTGCTGGTAACGGCGCTGAATGTTCCCTTGATGGATGCCGCATCCGCGATACGTAGCTGGCGCGTGAGCAGTGCTTCACTTTCCGGCTGTACATCAAGTTTCAGGGTGGCGTTATCCAGCGTTAACGTATTGCCGACTTTCAGCGTGGAGTGGGCTTGGTCTGCGCCCACTTTGAACGCCATGGTCGATCCTGGTTTGAGGTGCAGATCCTTCCAGATCCGGGTCCGTGGTGTATTTTCAGGATCGAGCAGCAGAGTACCCGCGACATTAAGGGAGTCGACGGTGCCGCCGGAGTAGCTGCCGCCCGCATCAATATCCAGGGTCCCCTTGATAACGCTGCGGTTGGTCAAGGCAGCATCGCCGTACACCTTGCCGTGCCGATTGTCGTGCAGTGCACCGGTCAGTTCCCAGGCGCCCTTGCCGACCCACAGGTGTTGCATTCGGGTCGCACCTTCGAACGTGCCGCCTTTGGTGTCATCGAGAACCACCTGGTTGGTACCGCTGCCGCCATCGACTTCGCCTTTGAAGCGGCTGCCATTTTTGACAACCAACAGGTCGTCACCGCCGCCCATGTCCAGAGCGACTCCATTGCCACCTGCAATCAGGCCATGGTTGATCACCTCATCGGCCTTTTCTCCCTTCAGGGCCATACCCGTGCCGGATTGGGCCGTGATGCTTCCTCGATTCTCCAGCCAGACAGAGGTGAGCCCGGAGCTGCTCAGGCCATGACCCGGTGAGTTGATGTGCACGCCCGGGCTGTTGACGATGTCGACGGCTTTGATGATGTGTGACTTATCAAGGTTGGACGGGGTTTGGGTGAGGCGCGCGATCTCGTCGATATTCATCCCGTCGCGGCGCGGGGAGTTAGGCGTGGTGATGACTTTGACAATATTGGTGCCGAGCTGGCCATTTGAGGCCTGGCGGGCGGGGTGCCCGAACGAGCGCGGAGTGGTTGGAGGCGCGGTGTGTGGCTCGGGTGCTGCGGCGGGCGGAGTGGCAGCCTCGGCCAAGGCGTTGGCGCTTTGTGCGAAGAGTGCACCAAGGGGAGGGAAAAACGAGAGTGTCGATATCATGATTTCCGGCCTCGTTTGTATAGGAGACCGGAGTGTAGCGAGCAAAAAGTGGTGCTTAATGTCAGCCTTCAAGACCTGTGTGAGTGTGAAGGTTCTTCAGTTTCTGTCTTAAAACGCGCTTTGCCATTGGCCCATTAGTCCATGGTTGCGGCTGTTGTCGCCCACTTCGGCGGTGTACGCGATGCTCAGGGTCTGGTGCTCCGAAAGACGCATGTCCAGCCCCGTGCGCAAGGCCAGATTATCTCGGTCCAGCGAGGTACCGCCGATGCTGAACGCGCTGTTGAAGTCCTCGCGGGTTTCCCTGGCAAAGGATTGGCGTACGCGGCTGTTGGTGTCGCCATACAAGTGTTTCCAATGGGCGCTCAGGTGCGGCTTGAGGGTGATCCGGTCGGCCACTGCGATGTCGCGGCTCAAGCGCAGGCCGAAGGTGCTGCTGAGGTTTTGCTGGGTTTGGGTGCCCACGTTCAACGCGCTATGGCCACCTTTCTCGGAGAAGCGGTCACGGTGATACCGCTGGAAGCCGATTCCGGCAAACGGTTCGGCATGCAAGCCGTCGGTGACGAACCGATGGCCCAGTTCGGCGAATGCGTTCTGGCTCTGGGCCTTGTACTTGCCCGTGAGGCGTTCGCGGTAATCGATGAAGTCGAAGTCCACACTGCGCGTGTTCTGCCCGGAATGGCTGCTGTACAGCGCGCCCAGGCGTAAAGCCCATGGACCGTCCTGGCGCACCGCATAGGCGCCCAGGTGCCAGCTGTCCACTTCACCGTTGAAATGCCGGGCGCTCAGGTCGCTGCCAGACTTGCCGCCCACCACACCGACCCGCCAGGCGTCATCGATTGCTCCATCTGCACCCAGCAACAGGCCCTGGCTGCTTTGTTTCAAGCCGGCGCTGCCGTGTTGGGCATCGAGGGCACCGCTGCTGGCCAGGCCTTGGAGCCAGACACGGCCGTCCTCACCGGTGTGGTTATCCAATTGGCGTATGGCTG
Organism: Pseudomonas sp. Yb2C2; assembly: GCF_052112325.1. Taxonomy (NCBI): domain Bacteria; kingdom Pseudomonadati; phylum Pseudomonadota; class Gammaproteobacteria; order Pseudomonadales; family Pseudomonadaceae; genus Pseudomonas; species Pseudomonas sp. Yb2C2. The sequence goes on from NZ_JAVAJK010000005.1 coordinate 230,915, forward strand.
TCAGCAGGCTGGCGTGCAAGCGTTTCATGCTGTTTTGAGTGGCCGTGCCCAGGTTGGCGTTCTGGCTGCCGGCCAATTGCTCCAGCAGCGTACCCAAGCGACCTGGCTCCAGGCTGCTCAAGTACAGCCCGTAGTTTTCAAGCTGGTACTTTTCCCAGTCACTCAACTCCTCCGATGCCAGCGCGGCATCCACTGCGGAGTCCAGCACGCGGGCAACGCTCAGGCCGTTACGACTGTTGGCTCGGTCGATGAAATAGAAATCTTCGGGGGGGGGAGTGGCCGGGTCGAAATGAGTTTTCTGGTGATGTTTCGCAATCTGTTCGAACCACTCGCTGTCGGGTTCCATGTCGTCACGGGCCTGTGCGTACTGAGCACAGGTGGCCCCCAGCGCGAGCGTGATGGCGAGTACGAGTTGTTTCTGAATGAGTGGCATGTAAACCCACCTCCTGATGTATGAGGCGGGGAATTTAGCGGGGCACCCGGGGGATAACTGTCAGGCCAAGCACCGCGTGTTTGCGGGAGATGTCTCTAGTCCGATGCGATAAAAGTTCAGCTCGATTGGTGCAGTAAGCCTGAGGGCGATAGTGACTTCAATGACCTCACTCTCGCCTCGCATATCCCTTGCCATAGTGCCGCTCCATGCGTGCCTGGATCAGTTCCAGGCCGAGGGACATCACCCAGTAAATGATCGCAGCGGTGGTGAGCATCTCGATATAACGGTAGCTGGAGCGCCCGTAGGATTGCGCCAGGAACATCACTTCCCACACGCCCATCACCGAGATCAGCGACGAGTCCTTGAGCATGGAGATGAACTGGTTGGTCGCCGGCGGGACGATGGTGCGCATGGCCTGGGGCAGGGTGACGTGCCAGAAGATCGCACTGTCGCGCATGCCCAGGGCCAATGCGGCTTCCCGTTGCCCCTGAGGGACGCCCAGGATGCCGGCGCGGAAGATCTCGCTCAGGTACGCGCCGTAGTTCAGCGACAGCGCGATGATCCCCGCGACGATGGCGCCCGGCACCAGGCCCAGCTGCGGCAGGCCCAGATAGATCAGCAGGATCTGGATCAGCAACGGCGTGCCACGGAAAAACGACGCGTAGAAGCTGGCGATACCAAAGGCCACGGCACTTTTGGACAAGCGCCCGAGCGCGGTGACGAAGCCTAGCACCGACGAGGCGGCAATCGAACACAGGCACAGGAACAGCGTCAGCGCTGCGCCTTGCAGGAAGCCATTGGGTGCCAGGTGCAGGCCGACCAGGTTGGGCAGCTTGTCGAGAATGATCGAGAACTTCAGGTCAAAGCTCAGGAAGAAACTGGCAAACAGGGCGAACAGCGCCGCCCAGGTCAGGTAAAGCCGCGTGCGAAAGCCCAGCAGGGCGCGCGCAGGTTTTGGGGGAACACTCATTGGCTGATATCGGCACCGATCCATTTTTGCGACAGTTTGCTCAGGGTGCCGTCCTGTTTCAACTGGGCAAACACCTCACGCACCTTGGCGTCCCACTGGGCGTCGCCTTTTTCGATGGCCACCGAGTTGGGTTCGGCATACAGCGCTGCGCCGGCGAGTTTGAAGCGTTTGTCCTGGTCCAGGCGCGGTTGGGCCGTGACCAGGTTGGTCAGGATCGCATCCAGGCGCACTCCTGCGCCCAGGCCGAGGTCCTGGAAGGCGACGTTATCGGTGTCGTACGGGGCGATCTGCACGTTCTCGAACGGGTACTGCAACTGGGTGTCCTCGGCGCCTTCGATCACCAGGTTCTTGTTCAGGTAGCTCTCGTAGCTGGAGGCGCTGGTGAGGCCGACTTTCTTGCCGCTCAGGTCCTTGGCGCCGTGGATGCTGTCATCCTTGGCATTGACCACGATCACGGCAGGGGAGGCGTAATACTCCACCGGGAAGTCGAAGACTTCGGCGCGGGCCTTGCTCGGGGTCATCGAGCAGATGCAGATGTCATAGCGCCCGCTCCAGCGGCCGGCGGCGATCACGTCCCACGACGGCGTTTCCAGGCGTAGTTTCACATCGAGCTTTTGCGCGACAGCCTTGGCCACATCGACATCGAAGCCGTCGAGCTGGTTTTGCTCGTTGAGGAACGAGAACGGCGGGTAGCTTTCCATCAGCACGCCCACCAGTTCTTTTTTCTTCTCAACCCGGTCCAGGGTCGCGCCGCCAAAGGCTTGGGTGGAGGCAGCAAGCATCGTCAGGCCCAAGGCCAATAGCGGTTTAAGTTTCAAGGAGGCACCTGAATAAAAAAGAGGTTGTTATGAACCGAACGGAACGTATTAAATAGTTATAAGAACGACTCTCATAGTGAGTTATTTTCATAAGCTTATGAGTAAAAAGCATATGGGCGCAGTAAGCACAGTAATTCTGGACGGCGGCATGGGCCGTGAACTGCAACGCCGCGGTGCGCCCTTCAGGCAGCCGGAGTGGTCGGCGCTGGCATTGAGCGAAGCACCGCAGGCGGTGGAGGCGGTGCATGCGGCCTATATCGACAGTGGCGCCAACGTGATTACCAGCAACAGCTATGCGGTGGTGCCGTTCCATATCGGCGAGGCGCGCTTTGCTGCCGAAGGCCAGGCCCTGGCGGCGCTGGCGGGTGAATTGGCCAGACGGGCGGTGCAGGCTTCGGGCAAGGCCGTGCGCGTGGCCGGCTCGTTGCCGCCGTTGTTTGGTTCGTATCGGCCTGATCTGTTCGAGCCGCAGCGCGTGTCTGAGCTGTTGACGCCACTGGTACAGGGCCTGGCACCCCATGTCGATCTGTGGCTGGCGGAGACCCAGAGCTCAATCGTCGAAGCGCGGGCGATTCATGCGGGCCTGCCGAAGGATGGCAAGCCGTTCTGGCTGTCGTTTACCTTGAAAGACGAAGACACCGACGAAGTACCGCGCCTGCGTTCCGGCGAACCGGTGGCGGACGCGGCCGAAGCGGCGGCGCAGTTGGGTGTGCAAGTGTTACTGTTCAATTGCAGCCAGCCGGAAGTAATCGGCGCGGCGATCGATGCCGCACGCCAAACCTTCGAACGGTTGGGCGTGGCGATTCAGATCGGTGCCTACGCCAACGCCTTCCCGCCACAGCCCAAGGAAGCCACGGCCAACGACGGCCTGGACCCCTTGCGCGAGGATCTCGACCCACCGGGCTACCTGCAGTGGGCGGCGGACTGGAAAAAGCGCGGTGCCAGCCACTTGGGCGGGTGCTGCGGGATCGGGCCGGAGCACATTGCGGTGCTGGCCCAGAAGCTGGGGTAAGCCTTAAAGCGCCTGGCGGCGACACTCCGCCAAGCCCTTCAACTGCCCGGAACCTGCCTGGTTCGCCTCCGACAACCACGCCTCAAACCCCGCATCCACCGTCGGCCATTCCGAATCCAGGATCGAATACCACGCCGTATCGCGGTTCTGCCCCTTCACCACCATATGCTGGCGGAACACCCCTTCAAAACTGAACCCCAACCGCTCAGCCGCATACTTGGAGCGGGCATTGCCGTTGTTGCACTTCCACTCCAGGCGGCGGTAGCCCTGTTCGAACGCGTATTTGGCCAAGAGATACACCGCCTCGGTGCTTTTGGGTGAGCGCTGCATCGGCGTGCCGAAGGTGACATGGCCGATTTCGATACGGCCCTGGGCCGGGACGATGGACATCAGGCTGAGGATGCCCTGCACCTGGCCGGACGCACAGTCGACCACGCTGAAGAAATACGGGTCGCTGTTCGCCGCATGGTTGTTCAACCACGCATCAAACGCGGCGCGCTCGGCAAACGGGCCGTAAGGCAGGTAATCCCACAACTTGGGGTCGGCACCGGGGCCTTCGAGGGCTTGCCACAATTGAGCGGCGTGGCGGGCCGGGTCGAGTTTTTCCAGGCGGATAAAGCGCCCTTCAAGCAGTTGCGCGGTGGGCGCCGGGGCGCCTTTCCAGTCGGCGAGAGAAGTGGACATGCTGCGCTCCTTAAAGACCTTTGCGAAATTGAATGAAGCCAGGGCGTTCGGCGATGCGCTCGTAGAGCTGGATCGCGGTGGTGTTGGTCTCGTGGGTCAGCCAGTGCACCTTGCAACAGCCGTCGGCCTTGGCAGTGGCGTAGACGAACTCGATCAGTTTACGGCCGACACCGGTGCCGCGCTGGACCGGGTCCACCAGCAGGTCCTGCAGGTAGCAGGAGTTCTCGATGCTCCAGTTGGAACGATGGTAGATGAAGTTGACCATGCCCACCGCCTTGCCATCCTGCCAGGCCAGCGCGGAGTGGGTCGGCTCATGGGCATCGATCAGACGCTGCCAGGTGCTTTGGCTGACGGCGTCCGGCAGTTCGGTGTTGTAGAACGTCAAGTACGCCTGCCACAGCGGCAGCCAGGCGGCGTGGTCGGTTGCGGTGACCGGGCGGATCTCGATCTGGCTCATTCTGAAACTCCTTGGGGAATAAAGCGCGCGAGGGTCTGGTCGCGTATATCGGCGCTGGCGGCCAGGCCGTCGCGCACGCCGGCGATGTCCGCCGCGCTGCGGTTCTGGCTGAGTTTGCGTTTGCCGATCAGGCGTTCGATCGGCAGGCTGAAGCCGACGATGGCCTTGAGCATGCCGTCAATGTAATCAGCCGGGGCGTCGCTGACTTTCCAGGGCTGGGCGCGATTGCCCTCGTGGCGGTCAGTGAGGGCGCTGACCACGCCTAGCAGGCGCTCGGCATCGGTAAACACCTCGGCCTTGCCATAGGCATGCACCGCGATGTAATTCCAGGTGGGCACCACTTTGCCGTGCTCAGCCTTGGCCGGGTAAAACCCCGGGCTGACATAGGCCTCGGCGCCGGCAAAGATCACCAAAGCCTCGCTGCCGTCTTGCAGGTCTTGCCACTGCCGATTGGCCTTGGCCAGGTGCCCGTACAGCGTGCCGTTGGGGCCTTCGTCGGGATTGAGCAGCAGCGGCAAGTGGCTGGCCTGCAGGCCTTGCTCGCCAAAGGTGACCAACTGCGCCAGGCGTGTGTGCTGGATCAGTTGCTGTATTTCGGGCAAGTCGTCGAGGGCAAAAGCGCGTGGTGTGTACATGAATATTTTCCTTGGCGAATGCCTGCATCCTAGGCAGGCTAATGGTTCGTTGTAAGAGCCATCTTCGGCCAATTTCATAGGTCCAATATGATGTCGCCCATTTCGCCGCCGCTGTCCTTCAACCCTGCCGGTATCGAGCTGGATCGGCGCCAAGGCCTGACGCGCCAGCTTTATGAAGCCCTGCGTCAGCGCGTGCTGGATGGGCGCCTGGCCAGCGGTACGCGCCTGCCCGCCAGCCGTGACCTGGCCGCTGCGCTGTTGATTTCCCGCAACAGCGTCGTGCGCGCCTACGATCAGTTGTACGCCGAGGGGTTTGTCGAAGGCCGTGTGGGTGATGGCACCTATGTCGCCCAATTGCCCACGGCAAAAAAACTATCCACAAAAGTATCCACAGGCTTATCAACAAGGTTATCCCCAGCCTTATCCACAAAGTGGATGGATTTGCCGCAAGATCTCGACGGCGAAGTTATCCACAGGCCGGCCTTGGGGCGCGTGCAAAGTAACCATTTGCCACAGCCGCCGTCGGGGCCGCCCAAGGCATTTCGCGTGGGCGTGCCAGCCTTCGATCTGTTCCCTTTCGAGGTCTGGGCCAAGCTCAACGGGGCGTTCTGGCGCAAGCCGGACCTGGCGCAGCTGTGCTATGGCGACCCGGCGGGTGACAGCCGCCTGCGCGGCCTGATCGCCGCTTACCTGCGCAGCTCACGGGGCATGCAATGTACGGCTGAGCAAATAGTGATCACCAGCGGTGCACAACAGGCAATCAGCCTTTGTGCACAGCTGCTGGTAGAGCCAGGCGATGGGGTAGCGGTGGAAAACCCGGGCTATCGGGCCGCCGGGCACGCGTTCGCACTGGCCGGTGCCAACCTGCAGGGCGTGCCGGTGGACAGCGACGGCATCGATTGCCAGGTCCTGAATACCTTGGGTGATTGCCGCCTGGCCTATGTCACGCCCTCCCACCAATATCCGCTGGGCGTGGTGATGAGCCTGGCGCGGCGCCTGGAGTTGCTGGCCTGGGCCGAGCGCACCGGCGGTTGGATCGTGGAGGACGACTATGACGGCGAATACCGCTACAGCGGCGCACCCCTGGCGCCGCTGGCCGCGCTGGACCGCAGCGGCCGCGTGCTGTACGTCGGTACCTTCGGCAAAGTCGCATTCCCGGCCTTGCGCCTGGGCTATCTGGTATTGCCGCCAGGCCTGGTTGATGCTTTCTCACGGCGCCGTGCGGTGGATATGCGCCACTCGGAAGTCAGTACCCAGGCGGTGATGGCCGAGTTTATGGCGGCCGGGCACTTCCAGCGGCATATCCGCCGGATGCGGCGCGCGGCATTGAGCCGGCGCAATGCCTTGCTCGCCGGGTGGCCGCGTGGTCTGCCGGGGGTGGGCGAGTTGCCCGTTATCGCCGCAGGGCTGCACATGACCGTGCGCGTGGACAGCCTGGCCCGCGAGCAACAGCTGCTTGAGCAGGCCCGTGCCGTGGGCGTCGAAGTCAATGGTTTAAGCAGTTACTGGCTGGCGCACTCCACCACTCCGGCAGACCAGCGCGCCGGCCTGGTGCTGGGATTTGCCGCCGTACCCGAGGCGGCTGTTGCCGAGGCCCTGGCAACGTTGCGCAGGGCCTGGCAGCACGATTGACGGTCAGGCCTGGAAAAACAACGAGCGGGCCAGGATCGGGCTGATTTCACTGCGATAAATCGCGATCTGATCACGGTCGCTCAAGCCCGTGCGGTGCACAGCACCCCCCAGCTTCTGCTGGTCGCGGGTCTTGAGGTGGCCGGCGGTGTAGTGCTCCAGCGCCGCCTGGGGAGACTCATAGTGAAAGTGCGCATACCAGAGCACCGCATGGGTCTGGTGATCACGCACCTCGTATTCGTCCAGGTAGTTTTTGCCGGGGCCCTTGAGCCGCCGCCGGGTGACCACTTTGGCGATTTTCACCAGGCCTTGGCTGTGCAGCCACTCCACCCGTGCCGCCGTGGGTGGTTGTTGTTTGGTCATGCTGATGCGGGTGCTTGTGCCCAGTTCGTATAGCCGTTGTGCGGCGTCATTGAGCCGGCGGTTCAGGGCGGCGGCGGGCGGACGGTCGCTTTCCGTGAGGTTGAGCCGGGTGAGCGCCTCTTCGATCGTGGCCATTGCGTGTTCAAGGCGTGCGGCGTACTGGTGGAACATCTCTTCGATTTCCACCGGAATACGCCCGGCTTTCTTCGCGTGGTCCAGGGTGCGCACGGTGGCGGCGGGCTCTTCATCCAGCAGGCTCTGGGCGGCGTCGATGCTGCTACCCAGGTCGATCACCTGGGGCTCACGCGGGCTTGAGGGTGTGCTCTGGCGTTCGACCCAGACCCCAGGGGTTTTTTCGTGAAAGGTCGCGATGAGTTTGCCCGTCACTGGGGCCTTGACGTCCACCAGGCCGCTTTCGGCTTCACGGGGCTCGCCCACCACCACCCCGTTAAAGCGTGTCTTGATGACTTTGCGCTTGGGTGTCGGGGGGGCTTTTGATGGGCCAGGCTTGGGCTCCAGGGCTTTACGTTGCCTGATCAAGAGCGCCAGTTCATGCACCGCCTGTTGGTTGAATTCATCGATGCGTTGGCGCAGGTGTTCCAGGGGTTCTCGCTGCACCTGTTCCGGGTGTTCGGCGTGCAGGTCCAGCAGGCGTTGGTCGACAATCGCGAACTGGTCGACCAGGCTGTTGAGCACTTCAATACGCTCGTGCAGGTCGCTGATGCTGGTTTCCACCAGGGTCTCGATCCACGTTTGCACCGTGAGATCGGCGGTATCCACGATGTCATTGAGTTGTACCCGGGCGTCGGTGAAGGCCTCCCCGCTGCCTTCGCCAATACACAGGTAGCGGCTGAGGGTGAGTTGCATGGCCTTGAGGTCGTGCAGCTTGAAGTCGGGCAGGGCCTGCACGCTGGTGTGGATGACCTTGGCACCCTCTATGCCCAGGCTTTCCAATTGGCGATAGCGCGATTGCGCATACTCCATGCGGTTGATCATATCCAGGTTCAGCTTCGCCATCGTCTGTGCGATCTCGTTACGCTGCTTGATGTCCAGGGCGGTGACGGCTTCCATGTCTTCCACCGACACCAGCAACTTGTCGCGAAAGACCGGCAAGCGTTCCGAGATGGCCGAGCGGGTCAGCAGCAGTTGTTTGTTCAGGTAGTCGATCATCGAACTCTGGTAGTTGGGTACCGAATCGATGACATTCAGCGAACGTAACTGGCGAATGGGCACGTCATAGTCGGCCAGGCGGCTGTCGACCTTGTCGAGGAACGCCTGGCGCTGGCGATCGGAGGAGGGCCCGGGCACCGGGTCTATCGCGGCGTGGGCCTGGGCGACTTCAGCTTGCCCGCGCCGTTCGTCAGCATCGAATTGGTTGAGTTTCTGCCGGAGGTCGGTGATCCGCGAAGGTGCCTTGCCGCGAGCCGATTGCCGGCGATTCCTGAAACCGGCACCGCGCAGGCGCAGGCGAGTGTCGACAAACCATTGCCCGGCCAGGTTGCTCACCAGCAGCGGGCCGACGTGAGTGGGGCGGCCCGGATCGACGATCATGACATTGTCGTTTTCATCCACCGCCACCTCGAACCAGCGTGCGCCCACCGGCGCGTACCATTTATCGGCAAGCGCACAGAGATGCAGGTGCGGCCCTGTTTCCTTGACGGCTTCCCCCAGCCCGTCGGGCCTGGCCACTTTGAAGCGATCCAACGTGGCCCCCAGGCTTGTCGGAGAGCGTTGGAGTGCGCCGCTGTTGTACAGCGGGCCTTGATGGCGAGCGGGCGGTTCGGCGTCGGGCAAGTCGGGGCGGCGCATCACGGGGATCCGGCGCTCCGGCGGCAGTCTGGTTTCAGGCGCTTGGGTCGGGGTGGCTTCATGTTTCGGCAACGTGGCCTTGGGCGTCTTTCGCAGCGGCGGATGGCGTAGGGCGACGTGCAGCACCAGGGCCATGCCCAGGTTGAGCAGCAGATCCACCTGGGCTGTCCAGGACACCTGCCCGTCAGGCTCCGGCTCCGCCTGGGCGGTCGCCTGCAGGTCGTCCATGATTTGCCAGATCCAGGCCGCGATGCCCACGGTGCGGCCCATGAATGGCAACGCCGCGCTGAAAATCAGCCAGCCGGCTTCTCGATAGCTTGCCCAGCGTTTCTGGGCGTTGGACACCGATTGCCGCGTCGCCAATTCAACCATCGCGTTGGCGTTGTCCCTGAACAGCGTCGCCAGGCTGTCGTTGCCCATCACTTCGTCGCTCAAGGCCAGGGGGCCGCTCATTTGCACCACCACTTGCGGCTCCACCAACCCGCGCACCACGGTCCACGGCGAAGGTAATGCGGCAGGGAAGACATACTGCTCGTAGTTGAAGCGCACATCTTCGGCCAGCCAGGCCAGTACCGAGTCGCGCAGGGTGCGGTGATGCTTGATGGCGTACAACAGGTTTTGCCGTGACGGGTACTGGATCAGCACCGGCTCCAGCAGTGGGCGGTACAACAGGCACGGGCCTTGGGTGTGGTCGCGGGGGCCGATCACAAACATATTCGCCACCCCATCCTGCGCCTGGCTGGTGCGCAGGGTTGGAATGAACGCCAGGCGCCGGATGACGATCTCTTGCCCCTCGACCTGCCGTTCATGGACGTGTGCCTGCACCGCGGCAGCGATATAGCGATAACCGCGATCATCGATGCCGTGCAGGCCCTGGATCTTCCACTGCAAGGCCAGCAGTGGCAGTTGCACCCGCAAGTGCGAGGTGTAGAGGGTTTGCCGGCGCCTTGATTGAACGGGGTCGTCGAGCAAGGTGTGTTTGATCAGCGTCGGGTAGCGTTCACCGATGTCGAGGGTTTCGATCACGTCCTTGAGGTAGTTGTACGTCAGCCATTGCGGCCCCTCGCCGCCGTTGTAGTGCACGCTGGGCGTACCGGTGGGCAGCCCGGTGAGGTTTTCCAGGGCCAGGTCGATCAGGCTGCGCCGGGTGATGTCAGTGGTTCCGGGCAGCACGAAGGTGCCCCAGACCACCGGGCTCTCGATGCTGATCTCTATCTTGTCCAGGTTCAGGCTCGCGCCATTTGCATGGGCCTTGATCCGGTTTTGCAGTTGCTGCCTGGCGTAGTCGCGGATCGGCGGGATACCGTCCTGGAAAGACTGCCCGTGGTTGTGGGTATGCAGTTCGGCCAGCTCGATCACATAACGGCTGTAGGTCGATACGTCCAGGTCCGAGGCATTGGCAAGCCAGTCGGGAAGTTGCTCGTGGATCTGGCGGATGCTCGACAATGAGTGATCGCTCAAGTCTTCAATCACCGGCAGGATGCGCGCGACGGCCTGGCCGGTGACGGCAGCCGTGGCGGGGGCTTCAAGGTCGGCGGAGCCAATTGATCCGATGGCCTGCAATTGCAGGGCGATCAGGTTGCACGCCAGGCTGTCGAAAAAATCCCCGGCGGGTTCGTACAATCGCCATTGCACGGTTACCTCCCCCTCCGCTTGAGTCAGTGCCGCGGGCAAGGCTTCGCCGAGCTTTTGCAGTGACTCGAATTTCTCGTAGCCGTTGATCAGCGAATACGTCAGGACCCGCTGGCGTTGCTCATGTACCCCGATCAGCACCGCGATATCCGACAGGCCGACGTGAGTGGAGCGGTTGTTTTTAAGTCCATCTATATCGATCAGGTAAGCGTGTGTCTGGAATGTGTCGAAGTTCCGACGCTTGGCCCGGTCCGGAAAGTGGAACAACGTCCTGGCCATGGCGCAATCGTGTTCATCCCAGCCGTCCTGCGCGGTGACGTTCCACACGTTGCGCAGGGAATGGGAAAGTGTTTGCCAGCGTGGGCCCGCCAGGCCGTTGGAAGCGTTCCAGTAGTCAAGTTGCTGCTCCTGGAAGGCGGTAAAGATCAGCGCCGCCAGCTCATTGATCAGCCGCGCAATGGCATCGATCTGCACCGGCAGGTGCACGGCGGGCTTGGCCTCGGGCTCCAGGGTGAGGAAGTGTTCGCCGTCGATATAGATCACCGGCTCGGGCGCCAGGGCCTGGTTGGCCAGCACCGAGGTCAGCGATTGCGCGGTGGCGGGTGCGGATTGGATGACATCGCCAACGATGCGCCAGCGCGGCGTGATGACCATGGCCAGGTCAGGGTCGATAGCGAGTGTCGGGTATTGCTCCATGAGGGACGAACGCAACAGGTTGGCGGCAACGTCGCGGATCGACGGGCCGACGCTCAGTTGCGTCAGCAGCTCATAGCTGCTGGGCGGGCGATTGTTGCTAGGGGGTGAATCGTTGGGCATCTGCAGCTCCTTGGCCTGGGTCGGCATGAAGAGCTGCAAGGTAATTGGCGCTGCGGCCGGGCGGTCGGTAGATAAGTCATCATGGCCGGGAAGCGCACTTCCCGGCCACATTTGCTCAGGTCCCGGACTTGATCCTGGACCAGGCGCGGGTCCTGGCGCGTTCGGCGTCACGTCCCAGAGGTTTCAAGGTATAGAGCGTGGCCATCGCGGCTTCGGTGGGGTACAGGTTGGGATTGTTGCGGATCGCCGGGTCCACCTGCCCGGTAGCGTCTTTGTTGGGATTGGGGTAGCCGACAAAATCACTGATCGGCGCAATGACGTGCGGTTGCAGCAGGTAGTTGATGAAGGTGTAGGCGTCCTGGGGGTTCTTCGCGCCCTTGGGAATGGCGAGCATGTCGAACCAGATCGGCGCGCCTTCCTTGGGCAGGCGCATGTCTACGATCACGCCGTTCCTGGCCTCCTTGGCGCGGTTGGCGGCCTGGGAGAAGCTGCCGGAGTAGCCGACGGCGACGCAGATGTCGCCGTTGGCGATATCGGCCATGTACTTGGAGGAGTGGAAGTAGGTGATGTACGGGCGGATCTTCAGCAGCAAGGCTTCGGCTTTTTCATAGTCCTTGGGGTTGTTGCTGTTGGGGTCCAGGCCCAGGTGCTGCAAGGCCAGGGGCAGGATCTCCGAGGGTGAATCCAGCAGTGCCACGCCGCATTGCTTGAGCTTGCTGATGTTCTCCTCCTTGAAGATCAGGTCCCAGCTGTCCACCGGTGCATCTGCGCCCAGCGCGGCCTTGACCTTGTCGGGATTGAAACCAATCAGGATGGTGCCGTACATGTAGGGCACGGCGAATTTGTTGCCCGGGTCGTTGGCCTCGATCAGCTTCATCAACTTGGGATCGAGGTGGTTCCAGTTCGGCAACTGGCCGCGGTCCAGGGCCTGGAACACACCGGCCTCGATCTGTTTGGCCAGGAACACGTTGGACGGCACCACCACGTCATAGCCGGAATTACCGGTGAGTAGCTTGGCTTCCAGGGCTTCGTTGGTGTCGAAGATGTCGTAGACCAGTTTGATCGACGGGTTTTGGGCCTTGAAGTCTTCCAGGGCCTTGGGGGTGATGTAGTCGAACCAGTTGTAGACCCGCAGGTTTTTTTCTTCAGCGTGCGCGGCGGTGCTTAATACGGCGGCGCAGAGCACAAGCGACTTGAACAGATTCATTCGACTGCCCCTTCAAAACCTTCGAGAACGTTGACGGCATTGATGCCGATTTCTTCCACCGCGTAACCGCCTTCCATCACGAACAGCGTCGGCTTGCCCAGGCGGGCGATACGCTTGCCCATGGCCAGGTAGTCGGGGCTGTCGAGCTTGAACTGCGAGATGGGGTCGTCCTTGAACGTATCGACGCCCAGGGACACCACAATGACGTCGGCGCCGTAGCCCTCAATCGCCTGGCAAGCCTGTTCCAGTGCGGCGCTCCAGGTGTCCCAGCCCGAACCGGCCGGCAACGGATAGTTAAAGTTGAAACCCTCTCCGGCCCCGTCGCCCCGCTCATCGGCATAGCCGAGAAAAAACGGAAACTCGGCTTCCGGGTGCCCGTGGATCGAGGTAAAGAGCACGTCACTGCGCTCATAGAAAATCGATTGGGTGCCGTTACCGTGGTGGTAATCCACGTCGAGGATCGCAACCTTCCTGTGGCCGTGATCGAGAAATGCCTGGGCGGCGATGGCGGCGTTATTGAGGTAGCAATAACCGCCCATCAAGTCGCTGGCGGCGTGGTGTCCCGGTGGCCGGCACAGCGCGAAGGCACTGTGGGCGCCTTGCTGGATCGCCCGTTGCGCGGTCAGCGCCACCTGCGCCGCACTGTAGGCTGCCTGCCAGGTGCCGGCGGTAATCGGCGCGCCGCCGTCGAAGCTGTAGTAACCCAACTGGCCGTGCAGGCTGGTGGGCATGACGGCGCGCAGGGTACGGGCGGGCCAGGTATAGGGCAGCAGGTCGCCGTCCTGGCCGAACTCGAGCCAACGGGCCCAGGCACCTTTGAAAAAATCCAGGTACTCGCGGCTGTGGATGCGCTGCAAGGGGGCCAGGCCAAAGTCCTGCGGGGCTTGCACCGGGCCGAGCTGGCGGTCCTTGACCCGCTGCAGCACATGGTCGGCGCGGGCGGGCATTTCGAAGCAGGGCATCAATTGCCCGTCCATCAATTCACAACGGCCGTGGTGCAGATGATGATCGTCCGAATAGATCGTCAGCATTGTTGTTCTCCGCAGGCTGCTTGGGATGCCTTGCAGTGTTGCGGCGTGGGCAGGTTTGGAGAACGGCAGGAGCGGCCAAAAGGGGATAAATATGGCCAAAGCCTGTGTCCGTTATTCGCCCCATGTGGGGGCACGCGACTCAAGCGCGGAACTGACTCGGTGCCACGCCGCTCCAGCGTACGAAGGCGTGCCTGAAACTTGCGGTTTCACTGAAGCCTAACTGCTCGGCGATGCGATAGATCGGCAGTTGGTCCTCGCCCAGCAACTGCTTGGCCCGCTCGAAGCGTAACTCGTCCAGCAGTTCCTGATAGCTGCAACCCAGGTCATGCAGATGCCGGCGCAAGGTGCGCGGCGAACAGTTCATCTGCCCGGCCAGGCCATCGATGCCGGGGGCGGCGTTCAATTGGGCGGCCAGCAATTGGCGTACCCGGCCGAGCCAGGCCTGGCGCCCGGTGAATTCGGTGTTCTGTTTGCGGCAGCGCTCGGCCATGGCGCGGTGGGTGATGGGGTCGGCCAGCGGCAACGGCTGGTCGAGCCAGCGCCGGTCGAAAGCGAAGGCATTGGCGCTGGCAGCGAAGGCAAGAGGGCAATCGAAGTGCTCGGCATAGCGTGCGCGATAGTCGGGGGCGCGGTGTTCGAAACGCGCACCGAGCAACGGCAGGGCATGGCCCAGCAGATCGTCACAGATGACCTTCAACGACACCAGGCAGAACTCGACATTGAAGGTGGCCAGCGCCGGGTTTTCCCGATACCCGTCGGCGGTGAACCAGATGCGCTGGCCGTCGTCTTCCAGGCTCAGCTCGAAAAGTGTTCCCAACAGCGCCGGATAGCGCAGGGCCAGGCGCAAAGCGTCACCGAAGGTGGCACTGGTCAGCAGCGCGTAGCCGAGCATGCCGTAGGATGACACGTGCATGCGCCGGCCCAACTCCAGGCCGATATCGCGGCGCAGGGCCACGGCATTGGCACACACGCGCATCTCCTGGTTGGTGGTGATGCGCGTGTCGGCGCGGTTCAGGTCGGCGCCGCAGATACCGCTGCCGGCCAGCAGCACGTCGCGGCTCACGCCCTCGGCCCTGAAGGTGTCGAGTACCAGGGAGACGGCGTTGAGCGTAGTCAGGTGCGAGTGCAGCATGGGGGAGTCCTGCCAGGGTTTGCCCAGAGGCAGCAAGGAGTGTGCCGCCTACTTGTGGTCAAAAAATAGCCGTTTGGCCGCCTCCAGGCTGATCTCGCTGCGGTAATAGTCGATTTGCTGCTGCTCGTTCAGGCCTTTGACCGAGTCGGCCGCCGAGCCTTGTCGATATTCATGGGTGGTTTTCAACCGTGCGCTGAGGTAGGCCTTGGCAGGCGTCCAGTCGGTCGAATAATGAAAGTGCGCGTACCAGAGCACTTGATGGGTCGCGCGCTCGGTGATGATGTATTCGTCCAGGTAGTCCGGTGTGCTGCTTTTGAGCCGGCGACGCCTCACGGATTTCTTGATGACGATCTCGTCGCGCTCGCTCAGCCATTCGACGCCTTTGGTGGTTGGGGGCTGATGCTTGATCATGCGCGTCATGCTTTCGGATGCGCGTCGGTACAGGTCCTGCGCGGCGTCGTTGAGCTGCTTGCCAAGGGCGGTTGCCGATTGGGTTTGATCGGCTGTGATGGTGCTGTCGGCCAGGGCCTGCTCGATGTGCCGGTTGGTCTCTTCCAGCAGCAACGCGTGACGGTGGTACAGGTATTTGATGCCGACGGCGGTGCGCCCGGCTTGGCGTGTTTGCTCGATGGCCCGTTGCCTGAACGCGGGCAAACCGTCCAGCAGCGTGCGGCCCTGCCCGAGGCTGGCTTGAAGCTCGGGCACCGCCTGCTCGGTGTGTGCAGGGCTCAGCCGTTGCACCCAGACGTTGGGGCTTTTCTCATGGAAGGTGGCAATGACCTGTCGGGTCAGCGGTGACTTGATATCCACCAGGTCAGTTTCAAGGCCGACCGCCGTCAGGCGGGGCTCGCCGATCATCACGCCGTTGTAACGGGTATGGATGAATTTCTTCAAGGGCTTGGGGGGCGTCGGTGGAGGGGTGGGCCGGTTGCGCAGGATGTCCCGCTCAGCGTGCAGTTGGGACAGATGAGTCAAGGCCTGCCTGGAGAAATCCTTGACCTGTTTGCGCAGGCGTTCCAGCGGGGAGAGGTGGGTCAGGCTGGAAAACTCCTGGGAGAAGTCCTCCAGGCGCTCGTCAAGGACCTTGAACTGTTCGATCAGGCTGCTCAGGGATTCGATGCGTTCGTCCAGCCGCGCCTCGCTGCGTTCGTTGAGGGTGTCGCGCAGGGCCTGGACCGACAGATCGGCGTTGTCGACAATCTCATTGAGGTTGGCCCAGGCCTGGGGTGCACGGGTCGCGCTGTCCTCCGGCAGGCACAACCTGCGCGCCAGGGTTATCTGCAGGGCCTTGAGGTCGATGCTGGTGTAGGCCGGCAGTTTTTTCCTGGCGCTCTGGATCAACTGCACGCCCTCCTTGGCCAGGGCCTTGAGTTGAGTGAAGCGCGCATGGGTGTAGTCCAGGCGGGTGATCATGTCTTCACTCATCTCGGTCATTTGTCGCGCGTCTTCGACGTACCGCGCCGGGTGCCGGGTGTCGGGGTGTTCGAGCTGGTCAAGCACGACCCTGAGCTGGGGGGTGAAGGTGGTCTGGGCCTCCCTGATCGCGGCTTCGGTAAGCTCCAGTTGCGCTCTTATATAACCCAGGGCTTTTTGCTGGTAGTCGGGGACCGGGGTGAACACACTCAGGGTCTTGAGGTGTTGCAGTGCCGCTTCGTAATCCGCGCTTTGCTGGTCGAGGGTGTCCATGTAGTGCTGGCGTTTGACTTCTGCAGCGTTACCGGAGACGTCGGTCATGGCCTGGCGGGCCTGTTGCAGCGCTCTTTGTGCGGTCTTCTTGGCGTTTTCGAAGGCCTCAAGCTTGGCCCGTACTTCGGCGGCCTTGAGGGTCGCTTCCGCTTCGGCTTTGTTGAGCATGCGCTTGGGGCCGCCGCCGCGCAGGCGCAGGCGGGTGTCGACGAACCATTGGCCGGCGGCGTTGTGAATCAGCGGCGGTCCGGTTCGATCCGGCTGCCGAGGGTCGATGATGACCACGTTGCCCTCGTCGTCCGCGCTCACTTCAAACCAGCGCTCGCCGACCTGTGCGTAGAGACGCTGGGCGACGCGGGTAAGGTGGCGGGTCGGCCCCGGGCGGGTGTCGACGCTGCTCGCCGCGCCAGGCTGGCTGACTTTGAAACGGTCCAGCACCCGCCCCAGGGTGGCGGGCGAGCGATTGAGCGCGCCGCTGGTATGCAGCAGTGGAGTGTGGCCCGCTGGGCTTTCATTGCCGGCGATGGCGCCCAGCTGTTTGATCTCGACACGCTGCCCTGCCGAGGGCTCGGTCGGCCTGGATTCCCGCTCGGGCCGAGCGCCGCAGGGACGCAGGCGCGTGCTGATATGCAGGGTAATCGCCATCGACAGGTTCAGCAGCACGTCGGTGAAAGTGGTCCATTGGACCGCGGTGTCATCCTGCTCCGTGGCCCCGACAAACTGTTGCAACTGATCGACGATCTGCCAGATCCACAGGCCTGTCGCCACGCTGGGGCTGGTAAAGGGCAGCGCGGCATTGAGGAGCGTCCAGCCGGTTTGCTTGAGGGTCGCCCAGCGGTTTTCGGTATTGGAGGTCGACTGGCGGTCGGCCAGCTTGACCAGGGCCTGGGCGTTGGCTTCAAACAGCCCGGCGAGCAGGTCACCCTTGAGTGGGTCTTTGCCCAGGCCGATGGGGCCGCTCATGGTTTCCAGTGTCGAGGCGTCCACCAGAAAATCGGCGACAGCCCAGGGAGAAGGCAATTCTCCCGGGAACACATAGTTGGCGTAAGCATCGCGCGCGCTGTCCGGCAACCAGGCCAGCACCGAACGGCGCAGGTCGGGGGACTGGGCAATGGCGTACATCAGGTTGGCCGGGGACGGATATTGCACCAGGGCCGGGGTGAACAGAGGTCGATAGAGCAGGCAGGGGCCGGCGGCGGGATCTTGCGGGCCGATGACGTACATGTTTTCGACCTCATCGGCAGTGGCGTCGCCCCGCCGTTGCGGGATGAACGCCAGAGGCCGCATGACGATGGTCTGCCCGTCTACTGTGTGATCCGAGGCATCGGCTTGCATCAGGGTGGCGACGTATCGATAGCCGCAGTCATCGATGCCATCCTGTTGCTGAATCTTGCCTTGCAGGGCCAGTAACGGCAGCTGGATGCGCAGGTGCTGGATGTAGAGGTTCTTTCGCGATGAGGCCTCGCGGGGCATTTCCAGCAGCTTGCTTTTGATCAGCGCCGGGTAGTTCTGGCCGATGTCCACCCGGGAAACGAGGCTCTCGATGTACTCGACGGTCAGCCAGTCCGGCAGATTTTGGCCGTTATGCAGCTGCAAGGTCTTGTTGCCGACCGGGATGGCGATCAGTTGTGCAGCGCCAGTTCGGCGAGGTTGAAGGTGGTGGTCTCGGTCATGCCGGGCACCGTGAAAGTCCCCCACACCACCGGCTGCTGGACTTTCAGGGTGAGCGTATCCAAGGCCAGGGCACCGGCTTGCGGGTGGTCCTTGAGGATTTCCGCCTTGAGATGATTGAGCGCGTACTGCTCGATGGGCGGGATATCGTCCTGATACGACTTGCCGCCGGTGCTGCTGTTCAGGGACGCGAGGTCCTTGAGATGCCGCGCATAGAAGTTCAGGTCGGACGTCGACGCCTCCTGCAGCCAGCCCGGCAGCGCCTGCTGATACCACTCGCGGCCGGGGCCGGGGCCGGTGGCCAACTCGGTGGCACCGGGTGGCGGAGCCGTGTCCGGGTGGCGCAGGTCGGAGAAGTCCAGGCTGCCGATAGCCTCGACCTGCAAGGCAATCAGGCTGCAGGCCTGGTGATCGAAAAAATTGCCGTCAGGTTCGAACAGGCGCCATTGCAACTGTGTGCGGGGCGCCGAGGTGTCCAGGCGAGCGGGCAGGCTCCGGCCCAGCTGTTCCAGGGACGCGAACTTCTCATAGCCCTTGAGCAGCGAGTGGGTGAGGATAACGTCTCGCCCGGCCTGCTTGCCGATCAGGACCGACAGCGCGAGCCGGTTGAGGTGGGTCACCTGCGCGCCGTCGACCTGATCGATGTCGAGCAGGTAGGCGTGGCTGGTGTATGGGTCGTCGAGCCGTCGCACATCGTAGGTGGGCGCGTGAAACAACTGGCGCGCCATGGCGCAGTCGCTTTCGTTCCAGCCCGGTGCCTGCCGGACATTCCACACCCCGCGCAATGAGTTGGACAGCTGATGCCAATGGGGGCCGCTGCCGTTGCTTTTGTTCCAGAACGCCAGCTGTTGCTCCTGCCAGGCCGCCAGCATGACGGGGGCCAGGGTATTGAGCAGATGGGCGATGTCACCGATGCGCACCGGCAAATGGGTTGGCGGCTCGGTGAGCGGTTGCTGGGTCAGGAAGTGTTCGCCTTCGATGTACAGGGTCGGTTCGCCGAGCACGGCCTGATCGGTCAGGCTGTCGCTCAGTGTGCCGTAGGCGGTGGTAGTGGCGCAGGCCTGTTCGTCGATGATGTCCCAGCCGGGGGTGCCGATCAGGCAGATATCGGGGTCGATTGCCAGTGTGGGGTAGCGGGCCTGCAGCGCCTGGCGCAACAACACCGCCGCCACCTCCCTGAACGACGGGCCTGTTAACAGTTGGGTGAGCAATTCCAGTGGCTGTTGTGAAGCGATTGAGATGGGCGTGGTCATGGGGCATCCCTGTCTTGCCGGTTGATGGGAACGGCCCGAGGTGTTCGCTCGGGTGTTCCATGCTAGGGGCCGGCCAGCCAGGGAAGGGGGTGACTATCTACAGTGCGGCGGTGGGGTCAGCTCAGTTCGCCGCACAGGTCCAGCTCTACCAGTCGCCGGACTTCGGCGATGGACAGCCCGGCCCCGAGCAACGCGTTGAGCTTGCCGAATACCGCTTCACGGGTCATGCCGCCACCTGACAACACGCCCACGCCGCGCAGGCGGCTGCCGGCTTCGTACACATCCAGTTCCACGCCGCCTTCATGGCATTGGGTGATTGCCACGACCACGATGCCGTTTTCTTCGGCGCGCTGGAGGCTGGCAAGAAACTCAGGGTTATCGCTGGGCCCGGTGCCGCTGCCGAAGCATTCCAACACCAGTGCCTGGATGCCACTGCCGAGCAGTGCGCCCAATTGTGCTGCGGCGATGCCCGGTACCAGCGGCAATACGCCGACATTGGCCAGGGCCTTCGGCTGGCGGTAATCCAGCGCGGCGGGCAGCGCTTCGGCTTGGGCCACACCGCCGTTGCGCTGTAGCGCGGCGAACGGATGGCGACCAAAGCTGCGGATCTTCGCGCAGCGGGTCGGGGCCATCAGCGCGCCGTGGAAGTACAGGTGCACGCCGGGCGCCAGGCCCTCGCCCAACGCCAGCAGGGCTCCGCTGACGTTTTCCCAGGCATCGCTGTCGGGGACGCCGGCAGGCAACATCGAGCCGGTGAACACCACCGGCGCCGGCAAGCCCAACAGCTGGAAGCTCATCGCCGCCGCGCTGTAGGCCAGGGTGTCGGTGCCGTGCAGGATCAGCACGGCATCGCAACCGTCATCCACGGCCTCGACCACGGCGGTGCGCAGGCGCTGCCAGTAGGCGGGGGTCATGTTGGCGCTGTCGATCAGCGGGGACATTTCCCGGAAGCGCCAGGCGGGTACTGACACGTTGGCGAGCTGTTCGCGCATGCGCGCTTCAAAACCGGATGCGGGCGCCAGGCCATTGGCGCTGGCCTGCATGCCGATGGTGCCACCGGTGTAGAGCACCATGAGGTTATTGGCTGGGGACATCGAAGATTCTCCTGAACGAAAAACGCCGCCGGGCCCAGAGCATGCCCAAGGCCGGGCGGCGTGTCATCTGTCTACGCTCAGCGTTGCACTTGAGCGTTCAGTTCTGCCGATGCGGCAACGTCCGGTTTTGCCGGGTTGGCCGGCCAGGCCTCGCGGTCCAGGTCCAGGTCTGGGAACTGGCTGGAGTCGAACACCGGGGTCTTGATGCCTGCCGCGCGCTGGTTGTCGTAGTCGTTCAGGATGCGCATGGCAATCTTGAACAGGAACGCCAGGGCAAACAGGTTGACGAACGCCAGCATGGTCATGGTGATGTCGGCGAAGGCGAACACGGTGCTCAGGTTCTCGATCGAACCCCAGAAAATCAGCACCAGCACCAGCGCGCGATAACCCATCAGCACCTTGCGGTTGTTGCCCACCAGGAAGCGCAGGTTGCTCTCGCCCAGGTAGTAGTTGTACATGATCGAGGTAAACACGAACAACGCCAGGGCCACCGAGATAAACATGCGGCCCCAGTCACCCACCACAGCGGCCAGGGAGTTCTGGGTCAGGGCAATGCCGTCGCCTTCGAAGCCTGGGGTGTAGAAACCGGAGAGCAGGATCAGCAATGCGGTGCAGGTGCAGATCACGAAGGTGTCGAGGAACACGCTGAACGCCTGGACCACGCCTTGGGCGATCGGGTGTTCAACCGACGCTACCGCCGCCACGTTCGGCGCACTGCCCAAGCCGGCTTCGTTGGCGAACACGCCGCGCTTGACGCCCATGATGATCGCGCTGCCCACCAGGCCACCGAAGGCTTGGTCGAGGCCGAAGGCGCTTTTGACGATGGTCGCGAGCATGGCCGGTACGTGGTCGAATTGCAGCACGATCACATACAGGGTCACGGCGATGTAGACCAGGGTCTTGACTGGCACCAGCAGGTCGGCGATCGAGGCGATGCGCTTGATCCCGCCGATGAACACCAGGCCCAGCAATACCGCCAGGGCCAGGCCGGTGTAGGTGGTGTCCAGGCCGAACGCGTTGTTCAGTGAGTGAGTCACGGCGTGGGCTTGCAGGCCGTTGAAGGCGAAGCCGAAGGTCACCAGCAGCAGGAACGCCATGACCATGCCCAGCCAGCGCTTGTGCAAGCCGTGCTGGATGTAATACGCCGGGCCACCACGGTAGGTGCCTTCAGCGTCGGTGCGCTTATAGAGCTGGCCGAGGGAGCACTCGATAAAGCTCGAAGACATGCCCACCAGCGCGGTGACCCACATCCAGAACACGGCACCGGGACCACCCAGGGTCACGGCAATGCCGACACCGGCGATGTTACCGGCACCGACGCGGCCGGCCAGGCTGAGCATCAGCGCCTGGAACGAGCTGAGTTGATCGGAGCTGCTTTTGAGGCTGTCGCGAAACACCGCGAACATGTGGAAGAAATGACGAAACTGAACGAAACGCGAGCGGATCGTGAAATAACCGCCGAGCCCGACAATGAGCACGATCAGTACTTTCCCTGAGAGGAAGTCGTTGATGACTTCGAGCATGGAGTGTTCCTCGCTGATTTTTCTAATGGCAAACGCAGGACGGTTCGACGCATCGCTCGGCACCAGGCAGTGCACGACGCTTCGGCCCCAATCCTTTTGCGGGTGTTGTTATTCATGCGCTTTCGCTGCGTGCTAGCCGTTGTCGACGGCCGCAGACGCGAAGAGGGGCGGCACTATACCTAGGCGAACGTGATCCGTCTGCCCGGGCCGATTAAAGGTTTCAGCCAAGCCATTACAGGGGAGGTGGGTTTGCGGTGCGATATTGGATTTTTTATGGGCGTCATTTCACAACCTCGGAGCAAAAAAAAGGGCCTGAAGAACGAGCCTTCAGGCCCTCAAAAGGTGAGAGGTGTCTAGTCCCTCAACCTGGTGAGCGGTGCAACAAACGCTTAGGCCTTCAACGGGACCAGGCGTGGGGCAATCATGTTTTCGGGGCGCAGGATGTCGTCGAGCATGGCGTCGTCGAGCAAGCCTTCTTCGCGCACCAGTTCCAGCACGCCGCGGCCGCTTTCGAGGGCGATACGCGCAATGCGGGTGGCGTTTTCATAGCCGATGTACGGGTTCAGCGCGGTGACCAGGCCGATGGAGTGTTCCACCAGTTCGCGGCAGCGGGCTTCGTTGGCGGTGATGCCGACGATGCAGTGCTCGCGCAGCATGTCCATGGCGCGTTGCAGCAGGCGGATCGAGTCGAAGATCTTGAAGGCGATCAGCGGCTCCATCACGTTCAGTTGCAGCTGGCCGCCTTCGGCCGCCATCGTCAGGGCCAGGTCGTTACCGATGACTTGGAACGCGACTTGGTTGACGGCTTCCGGGATCACCGGGTTGACCTTGCCGGGCATGATCGAGCTGCCTGGCTGGCGCGCCGGCAGGTTGATCTCGTTGATGCCGGTACGTGGGCCGCTGGACAGCAGGCGCAGGTCGTTGCAGATCTTCGACAGTTTCACCGCGGTACGCTTGAGCATGCCGGAGAACAGTACGAAGGCGCCCATGTCGGAGGTGGCTTCGATCAGGTCGGCAGCCGGGACCACTGGCTGGCCGCTGATAACGGCCAGGCGTTGTACGGCCAGGGCCTGGTAGCGCGGGTCGGCGTTGATGCCGGTACCGATGGCGGTGCCGCCCAGGTTCACTTCGGTCAGCAGTTCTGGCGCCAGGGTTTTCAGGCGGGCCAGGTCTTCACCGAGGGTGGTGGCGAAGGCGCGGAATTCCTGGCCGAGGGTCATCGGCACGGCGTCCTGCAATTGGGTGCGGCCCATTTTCAGCACGTGGCTGAATTCGACGCCCTTGGCGGCGAATGCCTGGATCAGACTGTCGAGGCTGGCCAGCAGCGCGTCGTGGCCCAACAGCAGGCCCAGGCGGATCGCGGTCGGGTAGGCGTCGTTGGTCGACTGCGCCATGTTCACGTCGTTGTTGGGGTGCAGGTACTGGTATTCGCCCTTGTTGTGGCCCATGGCCTCCAACGCGATGTTGGCGATGACTTCGTTGGCATTCATGTTGGTTGAAGTGCCGGCGCCGCCTTGAATCATGTCCACCACGAATTCTTCGTGGAAATCGCCGCGGATCAGGCGGGCACAGGCTTCGCTGATGGCCGCGTGCTTGGCTTCGCTGAGCTGGCCCAACTCGCGGTTGGCGTCAGCCGCCGCTTGCTTGACCATTGCCAGGCCGACCACCAATTTCGGGTAATGCGAAATCGGAACGCCCGAGAGGCGGAAGTTATTCACCGCTCGCAGGGTCTGGATGCCGTAATACGCTTGGGCAGGTACTTCGAGTACGCCAAGCAGGTCTTTTTCTGTGCGGAATGATGCAGCGGAGGACATGACGGAAATCATCTCGATATGGACCCGGAACAGGCCGGAACGCTGCGAATGCTAGGCCTGTAGGAAATTTTGGGCCAATGCTGTTAAACACTGGCCTATGCATAAACGGCATAATGTGAGTGTGACCCGGCTATCATGGCGGGCGTGTGTGCCAAAATGGTGCGTATCCGTGGGAGGCAGTGATGAACCTTGAGAGCAAATGGCTGGAAGACTTCAGTGCCCTGGCGGCGACTCGCAGCTTTTCCCAGGCGGCCGAGCGGCGCTTTGTCACCCAGCCGGCGTTCAGCCGACGTATCCGCAGTCTTGAGGCCGCATTGGGCCTGACCCTGGTCAACCGCTCGCGCACGCCGGTTGAGCTGACGGCGGCGGGGCAGTTGTTCCTGGTCACCGCGCGTACCGTGGTCGAGCAGCTCGGCGAAGTGCTGCGCCATTTGCATCACCTGGAAGGCGGGCAGGGCGAAGTCATGCAAGTGGCCGCAGCCCACTCCCTGGCGTTGGGTTTCTTTCCGCGCTGGATCGCGCAACTGCGCAACGACGGCCTGAACATCGCCACGCGGCTGGTGGCCACCAACGTCGGCGATGCGGTGCATGCCCTGCGTGAAGGCGGCTGCGACCTGATGCTGGCGTTCTACGACCCGGATGCGGCGATGCAAATGGACGCCGAAATCTTCCCCTCACTGCACCTGGGCAACACCGAAATGCTCCCGGTATGCGCGGCCGACGCCGACGGCAAGCCGCTGTTCGACCTCGAAGGCGAGGGCAGTGTGCCGCTGCTGGCCTACAGCGCCGGGGCGTTCCTCGGCCGTTCGGTGCACCTGTTGCTGCGCCAGCGCGCGCTGCGCTTTACCACGGTGTACGAAACCGCCATGGCCGACAGCCTCAAAAGCATGGCCCTGGAAGGCCTGGGCATCGCCTGGGTGCCGCAACTGAGCGTGCGTGCCGAACTGGCCCGCGGTGAATTGGTGGTCTGCGGCGGGCCGCAATGGCATGTGCCGCTGGAAATTCGTCTGTATCGCTGCGCGCTGGTGCGCAAGGCGAATGTGCGGTTGTTGTGGCGCAAGTTGGAAGGTGGCGCGGCGCAAAGTACCTGAGCCTAATCTCGGGCCGAGTGCAGGGCAAATGTGGGAGGGGGCTTGTGGTGATTTGGCTGACTTGAAAGTCAATAAAACCGCCACTTTGCCCCGCTAGACAGATGGTCATCCCAGGGGCTGTTTATCTGGATTATTACGGTATACTGCGCGGCCTTCGGCCGGTCCAACCGGCCACATTTCGTACAACAAGCCACGCCGGATTTCCCGCGTGGCTTGTTGTTTTTTGACGCGCCTGCGGGCGCCCAGAGAGAAGAGGCACGACGATGAGTGCATTGGTTGGCGTGATCATGGGCTCCAAGTCCGATTGGTCCACCCTTAGCCACACCGCCGATATGCTGGAAAAACTCGGCATTCCGTATGAAGTGAAAGTGGTCTCTGCCCACCGCACCCCGGATTTGCTGTTCCAGTATGCCGATGAAGCAGAATCCCGTGGCATCGAGGTGATCATTGCCGGTGCCGGTGGTGCCGCACACCTGCCGGGCATGTGTGCGGCCAAGACCCACCTGCCGGTGCTTGGCGTACCGGTGCAGTCGGCAATGCTCTCGGGCGTGGATTCGCTGTTGTCCATCGTGCAGATGCCGGCCGGTATCCCGGTGGCCACCCTGGCGATCGGCAAGGCCGGCGCGATCAACGCAGCCCTGCTGTCCGCCAGCATCCTGGGCGCCAAGCACCCGCAGTTCCACGCGGTGCTGAAGAAATTCCGCGCCGAGCAGACAGACAGCGTGCTGGACAATCCAGACCCACGTATCGCCTGAGGGTGTTGACGATGAAAATCGGTGTAATCGGTGGCGGCCAACTGGGCCGTATGCTGGCCTTGGCGGGCACCCCGCTGGGGATGAACTTCGCTTTCCTGGATCCTGCGCCGGACGCGTGTGCGGCAGCCTTGGGTGAACACCTGCGCGCTGACTACAGCGACCCGGACCACCTGCGCCAACTGGCCGACGAAGTCGACCTGGTGACGTTCGAGTTTGAAAGCGTCCCGGCCGAAACCGTGGCCTTCCTGTCGCAGTTCGTACCGGTGTACCCGAGCGCCGAAGCCTTGCGCATTGCCCGTGACCGCTGGTTCGAGAAGAGCATGTTCAAGGACCTCGGCATTCCGACCCCAGCCTTCGCCGATATCCAGTCCCAGGCGGACCTGGACGCCGCCGTCGCCAGCATTGGCCTGCCAGCCGTGCTCAAAACCCGCACCCTGGGCTACGACGGCAAGGGCCAGAAAGTCCTGCGCACCGCCGCCGATGTGGTCGGCACCTTCGCCGAACTGGGCAGCGTGGCCTGCCTGCTGGAAGGCTTCGTGCCGTTCACCGGCGAAGTCTCGTTGATCGCCGTGCGTGCCCGGGATGGTGAGACCCGCTTCTACCCGTTGGTGCACAACACCCACGACAGCGGCATCCTCAAGCTGTCCGTGGCCAGCACCGATCACCCGTTGCAGGCCCTGGCCGAAGACTATTCCAGCCGCGTGCTCAAGCAGCTGGATTACGTCGGTGTGATGGCGTTCGAGTTCTTTGAAGTCGACGGCGGCCTCAAGGCCAACGAAATCGCCCCGCGTGTGCATAACTCCGGGCACTGGACCACCGAAGGCGCCGAGTGCAGCCAGTTCGAAAACCACCTGCGCGCTGTCGCGGGCTTGCCATTGGGCTCCACGGCCAAGGTCGGTGAGAGCGCGATGCTCAACTTTATCGGCGTGGTACCGCCGGTGGAGCGCGTGATCGCCATCCAAGACTGCCACCTGCATCACTACGGCAAGGCCTTCAAGGCCGGGCGCAAGGTCGGCCACGCCAACCTGCGCTGCAAGGACCGCGCAACGCTGCAAGCGCAGATCCTCAAGGTCGAAGCGCTGATCGCCGAGCAATAACCCGGGGATCGGCGGGAACCATTGGTTATCGCCGTCCTCTGATTGCAGGATGCCAAAGCCTGTCTAGGCTTTGGCATAGCTCACTTCATTCAGAGGGAAATGCCATGGGTATCATCGGAACCATCTTTATCGGCTTGATCGTCGGCCTGTTGGCGCGTTTCCTCAAGCCCGGCGACGACAGCATGGGCTGGATCATGACCATCCTGCTGGGTATCGCCGGTTCCCTGGCCGCGACCTACGGTGGCCAGGCACTGGGTATCTACCAGGCGGGTCAAGGCGCAGGCTTTATCGGCGCACTGGTCGGCGCCATTGTGCTGCTGGTGCTCTACGGCCTGATCAAAAAGAAGTAATCAGCCGACAAAGTCCTCTGCGCTGCGCAGGCGCAGAGGGCTAGAATGCTCGCCACTTGTACTTGCCGAGCCTCTCCATGCGCCGTCTCCTGTTGACTCTCCTTCTGCTGGGCTCTGGCCTGGCCCACGCCGGTGAATTGCCGGAAACCGACTGGCTCGACCTGATGCCGCTGTCGGACCAGAAGGCCCTCGAGGCCATGCCCGAGATCGACCACAACTCCCCCGAAGCCCAAGGCACGTTCACCGACAAAGGTGGCCTGAAGCAGAGCAAAGGCTTGCCGGCGGTGATGTATTCGACCAAGACCGTGGCTGCCATGAACGGCAGGAACATCCGCATCGGCGGCTACCCGGTGCCGTTGGAAACCGACGCCAAAGGCCGCAGCACCCTGTTCTTCCTGGTGCCATACCCGGGCGCCTGCATCCACGTGCCGCCACCGCCGCCTAACCAGTTGGTGCTGGTGCGTTATCCCAAGGGTTTGAAGCTGGATGATATCTACACGCCGCTGTGGGTGACCGGCACGTTGAAGGTGGAGACGGTGAATAACGATTTGGCCGACGCCGCCTATGCGCTGGATGCGGGCAAGGTGCGGGTCGTAAAGGAATCCGATCTATAAGCTTACGCTGAACCCAATGTGGGGGGCGGTGTGCCCCTCCCACATTTTCGATTGGGTTTACAGGGCGATAGCGGTGATGCTCACGCCCAGCGTGTGGCTTTCACCTGGGGCCAGGCTCACCACATCATCCAGCACATTCGCCGTCTCGATGCACAGCATGCCCTGCCAGCCATCATCGGCCATGTCGTCGAAGGCTTTGGCGCGTTCGGTCCAGGGGTTCCAGATCACGGTGGATTTCGAGCCTTGGCTGGTGAGCTGGATGCGACGCTGCCAGTCCTGATCGAGGATGCTCAGCGACGGGGGCGTATCGAGGTAGATGCGGTCGGTCTCGGCAGTGAAGTGCAGCAGGCCGGACTGGGTTTTCTCGCTCCAGCCATCGGCGGTATCGATGTATACCGAGCCGTCCAGGCCTTCGACCTGCACGTTGCGTACGTCGCTCACGGCGAAATAGGTGTGCAGCGCCTGGCTGAGCGTGACAGTGTCGTTGCCACGGTTGTGGCTGGTCAGGCGGATGTGCAGTTGGTTGTCCAGCAGCAGGCTCAGGCTCAGGTCGACCTGATGGGGCCAGCCGGGGAAGCCGCCTGCAGGAACCGGTAGTTGCAGGTCCACCCGCAGCGCTTCACCTTCAAGGGTGGTCCCGGCCAATGCCCAGGTCGCGGTACGCACGAAACCGTGAGCGCCCGCAGGCTGATCACTTTGGCGCATCGCCTTTACGCTGGGCGGGTTGCGGTCGAACACCCCAAACCAGGGCCAGCACACCGGGACGCCGGTACGAATGCCCTTGCCCTTCTTGAACACCGCCTCAGGGTTCGGCCAGATCAGCGGCTGCTCGCCTTCGCGGCCGTAACTGAAGATATGCGCGCCCTGCTGGGCGATCATCAGTTCGGCGCCGTTATGGCGGATGCGCCAGCAGTCCAGTTCGTCGACTTTCACGGTCTCAACGTGGGGCGTAGGCATAACAGGCACTCTCAATGGCAGGCAATGGGGCAATTGACCGTCAAAACCCCGCGAGGTTTAACGCGCGCGCGATGGCACCGAGCGTGTGCGGCCGCTGCCATCGATAGCGACGAACACAAACACCGCCTCGGTGACCTTGCGCCATTCGCTGGACAGCGGGTCGTCGCTCCACACTTCGACCATCATCTGGATCGAGCTGCGGCCGATTTCCAGGGCCTGGGTATAGAAGGACAATTGCGCGCCCACTGCCACCGGCACCAGGAACGCCATGCGGTCAATGGCCACGGTGGCCACACGCCCGCCCGCGACCTTGCTGGCCATGGCGGTACCGGCGAGGTCCATCTGCGCGACCAGCCAGCCGCCGAAAATATCGCCAAAACCGTTGGTTTCACGCGGGAGCGCGGTGATTTGCAGGGCGAGATCGCCTTGCGGGATAGGATCTTCTTGTTCGAGTTCGATCATGCCGGGGGGCCTCTGACCCGTGACGCTTTTATAGGTGGAGCAAGGTGGATAGCCGACTGTTAGAAAAACGTTTCAGCACAAACATACTCCGTTCGATACGTTTCTCGTAAGGCGTGCTAAAGGGAAACTCTGCCAAATCGGCTGGATGGCACCCAACGGCGTTTTGGCGCAGCAGCCCCTCAAGCCTGGGGTTCTTGCGCTTGCAAGGGCCGAGTATATCGAGACCCTGGCGCCACGACGACCTCCCGACGCTCATTTGGTCGGTAAATAGCCGCTGTATCGCGGCTTTTGCGCGCAACTGTTCTCCTGGCGCTGTGCTTTTACAAGCGATTTGCTATCTTGCCAGACCCGCCGCCAGTCCCGGGCGTGCCGTCCTTATCAAGCTGACTACTATAAGAGAAGCCTTGCCATGTCCTCCGTGCCCGCAAGCAGTGCGCAACCGTCGCGCCCGCTGACCCGCAACGACTACAAAACCCTGTCGCTGTCTGCCTTGGGCGGGGCGCTGGAGTTTTATGACTTCATCATTTTCGTGTTTTTCGCCACCGTGGTCGGAAAACTGTTCTTCCCTGTCGATATGCCCGAATGGCTGCGCATGATGCAGACCTTCGGCATCTTCGCCGCCGGTTACCTGGCACGCCCGCTGGGCGGCATCATCATGGCGCACTTCGGTGACCTGCTGGGCCGCAAGAAGATGTTCACCCTGAGCATCTTCATGATGGCGGTGCCGACCCTGATCATGGGCCTGCTGCCGACCTACGCGCAGATCGGCCTGTGGGCGCCGGTCCTGTTGCTGTTGATGCGCATCATCCAGGGCGCAGCGATTGGCGGTGAGGTCCCGGGCGCCTGGGTGTTCGTGTCCGAACACGTACCGCCGCGCCACATTGGTTACGCCTGCGGCACCCTGACCAGCGGCCTGACCGCCGGTATCCTGCTGGGTTCGCTGGTGGCCACTGCCATCAACACTATTTACAGCCCGGAGCAGGTCTCGGATTACGCCTGGCGCATTCCTTTCCTGCTCGGTGGCGTGTTCGGCCTGCTGTCGGTGTACCTGCGCCGCTGGCTGCATGAAACGCCGATCTTCGCCGAGATGCAGCAACGCAAGACCCTGGCCGCCGAGCTGCCATTGCGTGCCGTGCTGCGCGACCACCGTGGTGCCATCGTATTGTCGATGCTGCTGACCTGGCTGTTGTCGGCCGGCGTCGTGGTGGTCATCCTGATGACCCCGACCGTGTTGCAGACCATCTACCACTTCAGCCCGACTGTTGCGCTGCAAGCCAATAGCCTGGCCATCGTGACTTTGAGCCTTGGCTGCATTGCCTCCGGCGCCCTGGCTGACCGTTTTGGTGCCGGGCGTGTACTGGTAAGCGGTTGCGCATTGCTGCTGGCGACCTCCTGGACGCTGTACCACAGCCTCATGACCCACCCGGACTGGCTGTTCCCGCTGTACGCCTTGACCGGCCTGTTCGTCGGCACCATTGGCGTGGTGCCTTACGTGATGGTGAAAGCCTTCCCGCCCGTGGTGCGCTTCAGTGGCCTGTCGTTTTCCTACAACGTGGCCTACGCCGTGTTCGGCGGGCTGACGCCGCTGGCGGTGTCGCTGCTGATGAAGGAAAGCCCGATGGGCCCGGCTTACTACGTGGCTGTCCTGTGTGTGATGGGGATGGTGGTGGGTGGGTATCTGTGGAAGCGCGGGCGGTAACCCCGTTTAGCGCTTTTACCGGTAACCATGTGGCGAGGGAGCAAGCTCCCTCGCCACATGCCTTGCGTTTTATAACAATTACAGCTTGTTTCCAAGAAGTCGCTTAGTCGCTCTAACCTCCTCGTACGTCCCGACCTTCTCTCCTTTTGTTGTGTGATCTCCAATGCTGGCCTTTCATCCAATTGTCATATTTCAGACATAGAGTGTTCACACGGCCTCTCGATACTTGGCCCCGATCCAACTATCCCTATCTGCTAGGAGCAAGGCATGAAACTGAAACGTTTGATGGCGGCAATGACTTTTGTCGCTGCTGGCGTTGCGACCGCCAACGCGGTGGCCGCAGGTGTTGATCCGGCAATCCCGGCTTACGTCAAGACCACTGGTGTGTCGGGCAACTTGTCCAGCGTCGGTTCCGATACCCTGGCCAACCTGATGACCCTGTGGGCCGAGGGTTACAAAAAGGAATACCCGAACGTCAACATCCAGATTCAAGCTGCCGGCTCCGCCACCGCGCCACCTGCGCTGACTGAAGGCACCTCCAACCTGGGCCCGATGAGCCGCAAGATGAAGGACACCGAACTGGCGGCCTTCGAGCAGAAGTACGGCTACAAGCCAACCGCTATCCCGGTTGCCGTGGATGCCCTGGCCGTGTTCGTGCACAAGGACAACCCGATCCAGCACCTGACCATGGAACAAGTCGACGCGATCTTCTCCTCGACTCGCCTGTGCGGTGGCAAAGCCGATGTGAAAACCTGGGGTGACCTGGGTGTGACCGGCGACCTGGCCAACAAGCCAGTGCAACTGTTCGGCCGTAACTCGGTATCCGGCACCTACGGCTACTTCAAGGAAGAAGCCCTGTGCAAAGGCGACTACAAGCCTAACGTGAACGAACAACCCGGCTCGGCTTCGGTCGTGCAGTCGATCAGCTCTTCGCTGAACGGCATCGGTTACTCGGGCATCGGCTACAAGACCGCCAGTGTGAAGACCGTGGCCCTGGCCAAGAAAGGCAGCACTGACTTCATCGAAGACAGCGAAGAAAACGCCCTGAACGGCAAATACCCGCTGTCGCGTTTCCTCTACGTTTACGTCAACAAAGCCCCGAACAAGCCTCTGGCCCCGCTGGAAGCCGAGTTCGTGAAACTGGTTCTGTCCAAACAGGGCCAGGAAGTTGTCGTCAAGGACGGCTACATCCCACTGCCAGCCAAGGTTGCCGCCAAGGCCCTGGCTGACCTGGGTCTGAAAGAAGGCAACTGATTGCCTCTGCGGGGCCGGAATACCGGCCCCGCATCCGAATTTTCTAGTCCGCTGCCAGCCCTGCTTCGCGGCGGATTTGTTGCGTCACTGCACTGTCATCTTTCTGTCATACAGGATCGCTAGGGTGTGCGCATGAATGATCTGGCCAATTCCACCATGACGACAACTTCTCCCCCCAAGCGCATTGATTTCAATACGCCTGAGCTGCAACGCAAGCGCCGTATTCGCGCGCTCAAGGATCGCCTGACCCGTTGGTATGTGCTGGTGGGCGGCCTCGCCGTTCTGGGTGCGATCACCCTGATTTTCTTTTTCCTCGCCTACGTGGTCGCGCCACTGTTCCAAGGCGCCTCGCTGACCAAGGAAGACGCACTGACGCCCGCCTGGATGCAGGACGCCGGCAAGCCGTTGTTGATCTCCCTGGAAGAGCAGAACCAGGTCGCCATGCGGGTTTCCGACAAGGGCCAGGCGCTGTTCTTTGACGTCACGAGCGGTGCCGAACTCAAGCGTGTCGACCTGCCGCTTGCGCCCGGCGTGAGCGTGGCTTCCATCGGTGAAGACCAGCCGGGCAGCCCGCTGGTGATCCTCGGTTTGTCCAATGGCCAGTCCCTGGTGTTCCGTCACACCTATAAGGTGTCGTACCCGGACGGCAAGAAGACCATCACGCCTGCGATTGAATACCCCTACGGTGAAACGCCGATCGTGCTCGACGATGCCGGCCGCCCGTTGGAGCATGTCGCCCTCAACGCCACCGATTCGTCGCTGGTGGTGGCAGGCTCGGCCGGTTCGCACTTGAACGTGCTGACCCTGAGCCGCGAAGAAAACATGATGACCGGTGAAGTCACCAGCGAGCAGAAGCGTGTCGAGCTGCCGCAAATGACCGAGCCGGTGAAGGCGATCTTCATCGATCCGCGCCAGCAATGGCTGTACGTGATCAACGGCCGCGCCCTGGCGGATGTGTTCAGCCTGCGCGACAAGAGCCTCAACGGTCGCTACAAATTACTGGAAGATGGCACTGCCGAAGTCACCGCCAGCACCCAGTTGGTGGGCGGCATCTCGCTGATCGTCGGTAACTCCAAAGGCGGCCTGGCCCAGTGGTTCATGGCCCGTGACCCGGATGGCGAGCAGCGCTTCAAGCAGATCCGTACCTTCCAGATGGGCACCGCGCCCATCGTGGAAATCACCGCCGAAGAGCGGCGCAAAGGCTTTACCGCCCTCGACGCTTCCGGCAAGTTCGGCGTGTTCCACAGCACCGCCCACCGCACCCTGCTGGTGGATCCGGTGGTCGACGGCCAGGGCGTGTTTGGTATGTCGCCGCGCGCCAACCGCGTGATCGTCGAAGCCGGCGGCAAGCTGCAGCCGCTGCTGCTGGACAACCCGCACCCGGAAGTGTCCTGGAGCGCGTTGTGGAGCAAGGTCTGGTACGAAAACTACGACGAACCTAAGTACGTCTGGCAATCGACCGCCGCCAACACCGACTTCGAACCCAAGATGAGCCTGGCGCCATTGACCTTCGGTACCCTGAAGGCGGCGTTCTACGCCATGCTGCTGGCGGCGCCACTGGCCGTTGCCGCGGCGATCTACACCGCTTACTTCATGGCCCCGAGCCTGCGCCGCAAGGTCAAGCCGGTGATCGAACTGATGGAAGCCATGCCGACGGTGATCCTCGGCTTCTTCGCCGGCCTGTTCCTGGCGCCGTATGTCGAAGGGCATCTGCCGGGGATCTTCAGCCTGCTGATGCTGTTGCCGATTGGCATCCTGGTGGCCGGGTTTGTCTTCAGTCGCCTGCCCGAGTCGATTCGCCTGCGGGTTCCCGACGGTTGGGAAAGCGCAATCCTGATCCCGGTGATCCTGTTCGTGGGCTGGCTCTCGCTGTACATGAGCCCGTACCTGGAAACCTGGTTCTTCGGCGGCGACATGCGCATGTGGATCTCCCACGACCTGGGCATTACCTACGACCAGCGCAACGCCCTGGTGGTCGGCCTGGCCATGGGCTTTGCGGTGATCCCGAACATCTACTCCATCGCCGAAGACGCCGTGTTCAGCGTACCGCGCGGCCTGACCCTGGGTTCCCTGGCCCTGGGCGCCACGCCGTGGCAGACCATGACCCGCGTAGTGATCCTGACCGCCAGCCCGGGCATCTTCTCGGCGCTGATGATCGGCATGGGCCGCGCCGTGGGCGAGACCATGATCGTGCTGATGGCCACCGGTAACACGCCGGTGATGGAGATGAACCTGTTCGAAGGCCTGCGCACCCTGGCGGCCAACGTCGCGGTGGAAATGCCCGAGTCGGAAGTCGGCGGCAGTCACTACCGCGTGTTGTTCCTCTCGGCGCTGGTGCTGCTGCTGTTCACCTTCATCATGAACACCCTCGCCGAGCTGATTCGTCAGCGTCTGCGCAAGAAATACTCGTCGCTTTAAGAAAGGTAGAAGTCTGTGAAACAGAACTCCCTGAATGGATGGTTCAAGAGCGGCGCTCCGGGCGTCTGGATCAGCGGTGGCGCGGTGTCCATCGCGGTCATCATGACCATTGGTTTGCTGGCCGTGATTGCCGTGCGTGGCCTGGGCCACTTCTGGCCGGCCGACCTGATCCAGGCCAACTACAACGTGCCGGGCCAGGAAAACCATATCGTCATCGGCGAAGTGGTGCAGAAAGAAGAAGTGCCGCGCGAGCGCCTGAAAAGCGCGGGCCTGCCGGTGCCCGATGCGGGCCCGGAGTTCATGACCCGCGAGCTGATCAAGGTCGGCAACCGCGACCTGAACGGCAACGACTTCACCTGGATCGTCGGCGAATGGTTGAAGGACCAGAGCACGCCGAAGAACCTGATGACCATCGAACGTCGTGAGTGGGGCAACTTCTACGGCACCCTGGTCAACGTCAAGCAGGATGGCAAGGTCATCGCTGAAGGCGAGGCCGCGTGGCCGGAGCTGCAAGCCCGCGTGGACCGCGTGAACAAGCTGGCGGCCCAGCTCAAGACCCTGGAGAAGTCCGACATCGGCGCGATCAACGCCGGCCTTGAGCGCATCCGCCTGCATGGCCGCAAACTGGAGCTGGAAGGCAAGCTCGACGCGGCCGCCCAGGCCGACATGGAGGCCGACCGCGCCGAGCTGAACGCTCGCTACCAGGACATCGAAGCGCGCCTGGCCGACCTGCACGCCCAGTTCAACCGTGACGCCTTGACCGCTCGCGATGGCAACGGCAAGGAAATTGAAATCGGCATCGGCAAGGTGGTGCACGCCTACCAGCCGAACGCCATGGGGACCGTGACCAAGATCGGTTTCTACGTCAGCAAGGTGTGGGAATTCCTCAGTGATGACCCGCGGGAGGCCAACACCGAAGGCGGGATCTTCCCGGCGATCTTCGGCACCGTGATGATGACCCTGATCATGGCGATGATCGTGACCCCGTTCGGCGTGCTGGCGGCGGTGTACCTGCGTGAATACGCCAAGCAGAACACCCTGACGCGCATCATCCGCATCGCCGTGAACAACCTGGCGGGTGTACCGGCCATCGTCTACGGCGTGTTCGGCCTGGGTTTCTTCGTGTATGTATTGGGTGGCTCGGTCGACCGTCTGTTCTTCGCCGAAGCGCTGCCGGCACCGACCTTCGGTACACCGGGCCTGCTCTGGGCCTCGCTGACCCTGGCGCTGCTGGCGGTACCGGTGGTGATCGTGGCCACCGAAGAAGGCCTGGCACGGATTCCGCGTACGGTGCGTGAAGGCTCCCTGGCGCTGGGCGCGACCAAGGCGGAAACGCTGTGGAAGATCGTGCTGCCGATGGCCAGCCCGGCGATGATGACCGGCATGATCCTCGCCGTGGCCCGCGCCGCCGGTGAAGTGGCGCCGCTGATGCTGGTCGGCGTGGTGAAACTCGCCCCGTCGCTGCCGCTGGACGGCAACTACCCGTACCTGCACCTGGACCAGAAGATCATGCACCTGGGCTTCCATATCTATGACGTCGGCTTTCAGAGCCCTAACGTTGAGGCCGCACGGCCGCTGGTGTACGCCACCGCCTTGCTGCTGGTGCTGGTGATCGCCACGCTCAACCTGTCGGCGGTGTGGATTCGTAACCACCTGCGCGAGAAGTACAAGGCGCTGGACAGCTAAAGCTATTCGCCACAAGCGGCAAGCTACAAGCCGCTTTTGCTCAAATCTTGCAGCTTGCAGCTAAAAGCGTGCAGCTACGAACGGAGTGAGACCATGCAACACGACACCCATTCCCACGGCATCAACATGTCTGCCCTGGGTCGCGACAAACAGAGCCTGAGCCTGGCCCAGGAAACCGTGGCCATCGAAGTACCGGGCCTGAGCCTGTATTACGGTGACAAGCAGGCACTGTTCGACGTCAGCATGAACATCCCCAAGCAGCGCGTGACCGCCTTTATCGGCCCGTCGGGCTGCGGCAAGTCCACGCTGCTGCGTACCTTCAACCGCATGAACGACCTGGTGGACGGTTGCCGCGTGGACGGGGCCATCAACCTCTACGGCACCAACATCTACCGCAAGGGCGAAGACGTGGCCGAACTGCGTCGCCGTGTGGGCATGGTGTTCCAGAAGCCTAACCCGTTCCCCAAGACCATCTACGAAAACGTGGTCTACGGCCTGCGCATCCAGGGCATCAACAAGAAGCGCATCCTCGACGAAGCCGTTGAGTGGGCCCTTAAAGGCGCGGCGCTGTGGGACGAGGTCAAGGACCGCCTGCACGAATCGGCACTCGGCCTGTCCGGCGGCCAGCAGCAACGTCTGGTGATCGCGCGCACCATCGCCGTGGAGCCGGAAGTGCTGCTGCTCGACGAACCGTGCTCGGCACTCGACCCGATCTCGACGCTGAAAGTCGAAGAACTGATCTACGAGCTCAAGTCCAAGTTCACCATCGTTATCGTGACCCACAACATGCAACAGGCGGCGCGGGTTTCCGACTACACCGCGTTCATGTACATGGGCAAGCTGGTGGAGTTCGGCGATACCGACACCCTGTTCACCAATCCGGCGAAGAAGCAGACCGAAGACTACATCACCGGTCGCTACGGCTAGGAAGCTGTGGTTCTGATTGCACTGACGCTGCGGTTCTCCGCACCTTACCGGACGCTCCAAGGACGCCAACATGATTAGCAAAGAAGGCCTTACCCACCACATCTCCGCGCAGTTCAACGCCGAGCTCGAGGAGGTGCGCAGCCACCTCCTGGCGATGGGCGGGCTGGTGGAGAAGCAAGTCAACGATGCCGTTACTGCGCTGATCGAGGCCGACTCGGGCCTGGCCCAGCAAGTGCGCGAGATCGACGACCAGATCAACCAGATGGAACGCAACATCGACGAAGAATGCCTGCGCATTCTCGCCCGTCGCCAGCCGGCAGCATCCGACCTGCGCCTGATCATCAGCATTTCCAAGTCGGTGATCGACCTCGAGCGGATCGGCGACGAAGCCACCAAGATTGCCCGCCGTGCCATCCAGCTGTGCGAAGAGGGTGAAGCGCCGCGCGGTTATGTCGAAGTGCGTCATATCGGCGACCAGGTGCGCAACATGGTACGGGATGCCCTGGATGCCTTTGCGCGCTTTGACGCCGAGCTGGCATTGTCGGTAGCGCAGTACGACAAGGTCATCGACCGAGAATACAAGACCGCCCTGCGTGAGCTGGCCACCTACATGATGGAAGACCCGCGCTCTATCTCGCGGGTCTTGAGCATCATCTGGGTGTTGCGCTCCCTGGAGCGGATCGGTGATCACGCGCGCAATATCTCGGAACTGGTGATCTATCTGGTGCGCGGTACCGACGTACGGCACATGGGTCTCAAGCGCATGAAGGCCGAAGTTGAGGGTTCAGCCGATCAAATCCCTAATGTTCCGGGCGAACCTGACGATAAGTAAGGTTGCCCGAGAAATTAACGCCCGGCCTCTGGTCGGGCGTTTTCGTTTGTGGCGCCTGAATTTTTTGCGAATCGGGTAAAAGAAAGTCCGAACGTGACTACAGAGTTTTGGCAAAATGCCATTAGTCAGGCGTTTTGCGTGCCGAAGTTTTTATAGGATGAAGGGTCGATGAGTAAAGTCAGTGTATTGGTGGTGGATGACGCCTCGTTTATCCGCGACCTGGTGAAGAAGTGCCTGCGCAACTACTTCCCCGGGATCAAGCTTGAAGATGCGGTAAACGGCAAGAAGGCCCAGACCATCCTGATGCGCGAGAGCTTCGACCTGGTGCTGTGCGACTGGGAAATGCCGGAGATGTCCGGCCTGGAGCTGTTGACCTGGTGCCGTGAGCAACCGCACCTCAAGGCCATGCCGTTTGTGATGGTGACCAGCCGTGGCGACAAAGAGAACGTGGTCCAGGCGATCCAGGCCGGGGTTTCCGGTTACGTCAGCAAACCGTTCACCAACGAGCAACTGCTGAACAAGGTCAAGCAAGCCCTGCACAAGGTCGGTCGCCTCGACGCCCTGGTCGCCAGCGCGCCGACCAAGATGAACTCGGCCTTCGGCAATGATTCCCTGAGTGCCCTGACCGGTGGCAAGCCTGAAGCCGTACGTGCAGCCCCCGTTGCGGCGGCTGCGTCTGCGCCAAGCAAAGGCCTGCTTAACAACGCCCCGCCGGTCCAAGCGCCAGGCGCTGCACCCACTGGCGGCCGTGGCCAGGGCCAGTTGCGCCTGTCCAGCGGCACCCAGCAATGCGTGATCAAGGCGCTGAGCATCAAGGAGGCGCTGCTGGTGGTGCGTCGCGGTGAGGTCCTGCCTCAGGTACTGGAAAGTGCCGTGCTCGACCTGGAACAGGGCGACAACGCCGAGGTGGCGCGTCTCAACGGCTACCTGCACGCCATCGTCGCCTTCGAACCCAAGCCGGACAGTGACTGGCTGCAACTGACCTTCCGCTTTATCGACCAGGATGCGCAGAAGCTCGACTACATCTCCCGCCTGATTGCGCGCGGTACGGCGCAGAAGCATTTTGTGCCGGGGGCCTGACTTTCAGTCCGAAGGGGCGTGCCCCGGGATTGTCATGATCCCTTGCTAGCTTGCTGTTCATTCACTCCGGCAGGTTCGCGCCATGCTCCTTCGCCTTTTGCTGTCCTGCATGTTGGCCTTGGTCGCCAATTCGACCCAGGCCATGACCCTGTACAAATCCACCGATGCCAACGGCATGGTGTTTTTCAGCGATCGGCAAACCCCCGGCGCCCAGGCGTTCGTGATCCAGGAACGTAGGGTCGAGCGCGTACAGCCGCCGGTACTCTACAGGCCAAAACCCGTTTACCCGCAACAAGCCTACCGTTACCCCTTGCCCTGGCGTGGCGGTCCGTTCCGCCTGACCCAAGGTCCCAACGGCAGCTTCAGCCACACCGACGCCAAAAGCCGCTACGCCATGGACATCGCCATGCCCGAAGGCACGCCGATCATCGCGGCACGCAGCGGTGTGGTGGTGAAAATCGAGAATAGCCAGATCGGACGCGGCAACGATGCGTCAGGCAATTTCGTGCGCGTGCAGCACGATGACGGCACCCAGGGTGTGTACCTGCACCTCAAGCAAGGCTCGGTGAGTGTCAGGCCGGGGCAGCGTGTGGCGGTGGGCAGCGCGCTGGGGTTGTCGGGCAATACCGGCAACAGCAGCGGGCCGCACCTGCACTTTGTGGTGCAACAGAGTACCGCGGCCGGGCTGGTGTCGATTCCTTACGAATTCAACCAGCCGGTCGGGACATTGCCCAATTTTGCATTGGGCAATTGAGGGTCAATCCAGCAGCAGGACCTTGGCCAGCACGATCTTCGGCCCTTTCATCTTCTTGATGATGATCCGCAAGCCTTCAACCTCCAGCACTTCTTCCTCTTCCGGCACGCGCTTGAGGGTGTCGTAGATCAGCCCTGCCAGGGTTTCGGCCTCGATGTGGTCCAGGTCGACGCCCAACAGGCGTTCCACCTTGAACAGCGGCGTATCGCCCCGTACCAGCAGTTTGCCAGGCTGGTAGGCGAGGATGCCGCGCTCGGCCTTGCGGTGTTCGTCCTGGATATCGCCCACCAGCACTTCCAGCACGTCTTCCATGGTCAGGTAGCCGATGATCTTGCCGTCGGCTTCTTCCACCAGGGCAAAGTGCGCGCCGCCTTTGCGGAACTGCTCCAGCAACTGCGACAACGGCATGTGCCGCGACACACGTTCCAGCGGGCGGGTCAGCTCGGCCAGGTTGAACGATTCGGGGATGTGGTCCAGGGCCGCCAGTTCCAGCAGCAGGTCCTTGATGTGCAAAAGCCCGACAAACTCGTTGCGCACCGCGTCATACACCGGATAGCGGCTGAATTTATGGCGACGGAACAGCGCGAGGATTTCCTTGAGCGGGGCGTTGAAGTCCAGGGTCACCAGGTCTTCACGGGAGTTGGCCCAATCCACCACTTCCAGCTCGCCCATCTCCACGGCCGAGGCCAGTACGCGCATGCCTTGGTCGCTCGGGTCCTGGCCACGGCTGGAGTGCAGGATCAGCTTGAGCTCTTCGCGGCTGTAATGGTGCTCGTGGTGCGGGCCGGGCTCGCCTTGGCCGGCGATGCGCAGGATCGCGTTGGCGCTGGCGTTGAGCAGGTAGATCGCCGGGTACATGGCCCAGTAGAACAGGTACAGCGGCACCGCCGTCCACAGTGACAGCAGTTCGGGCTTGCGAATGGCCCAGGACTTGGGCGCCAGTTCACCGACCACGATGTGCAGGTAGGAAATCACGAAGAACGCGGCAAAGAACGACACGCCCTTGATCACTTCCGGCGATTCGACGCCTGCGGCGCCCAGCAGCGGTTCGAGGATGTGCGCGAATGCCGGCTCACCAACCCAGCCCAGGCCCAGGGAGGCCAGGGTGATACCCAGCTGGCAGGCCGACAGGTAGGCGTCGAGCTGGCTGTGCACGGTACGCAGGATCTGCCCGCGCCAGCCGTTGGTGTGGGCGATGGCCTCGACCCGGGTCGAGCGCAGCTTGACCATGGCAAATTCCGCCGCAACGAAAAAACCGTTGAGCAGTACCAGGATTAGAGCAAAAAGAATCATGCCGAAATCGGCGAAGAGTGTGGCGAGGGTGATACCAGGGGAAGGGTCCATGATTGGGTTTTGCAGGTTCCGTGTGTTCAATAAGGGGTGACAGAAGGGCCTGAAAGGCAGGCGCAAGTCGGCCAATGTAGCGGCTGACGGGGCGCTTGCCTAGTGGTTGCTGCCGGGTGGGGCCTGGAATGCCTTATTCGAAACAGCACAATTCCAATTGTGGGAGGGGCCTTGCTCCCGAGAGCTGTGTGTCAGTCTGCATATCTGATACTGATGCACCGCCATCGGGAGCAAGCCCCCTCCCACATTTAGTTTTGTGCTGTGTTTGAGTTATTCGTCATTTCCGACGACCCGCGAACGGGTCATCTGCGCAGGTGGAAAATGGCAGGTGAATGTACTGCCATGTCCCAGCACGCTGCTGATTTCCAGGCGTGCACGGTGGCGCAGCAGCACATGCTTGACAATGGCCAGGCCCAGCCCGGTGCCGCCGGTGTTGGAGTTGCGGCTGGAATCGACGCGGTAGAAACGCTCGGTCAGGCGCGGCAGATGCTTGGCGTCGATGCCGATGCCAGAGTCCTGCACGCTCAGGTGTGCGCCTTGCTCGTCGGCCCACCAGCGGATGCGGATAGTGCCCTTGTCCTGGGTGTACTTCACCGCGTTGAACACCAGGTTGGAGAACGCGCTGCGCAATTCGCCCTCGCTGCCTTTGAGTAACACCTGCGGGTCGGCATCCAGGCTGATCTGCTGCCCGCGCTCGCCCGACAGGGCCTTGGCGTCATTCTTGATGGTCTGCAACAGGCTCTGGACGGCTACCGGTTGGTTGTCCGACGGATAATCCGTGGCCTCGAGCTTGGCCAGCAACAGCAAGTCGTTGAGCAGGGTCTGCATGCGTGAACCCTGCTGCTGCATTTGCTGCAGGGCACGGCTCCAGCGCGGGTTGATCTCCTCGACGTTGTCCAGCAGCGTCTCCAGGTAGCCGCAGATCACCGTCAAGGGCGTGCGCAGTTCGTGGGAGACGTTGGCAACGAAGTCTTTGCGCATCTGCTCCAGCTGATGGATGCGGGTTACGTCGCGCACCAGCATCAGGTGTTCGTTGTTGCCGTAGCGGGTCAGGTACAACTGGATACGCACACGGTCGTTGGTGGGCGAGGGGATTTCCAGGGCTTCTTCGTAGTTGTCCTGCTCGAAGTATTCCTTGAAGCGCGGGTGACGCACCAGGTTGGTTACCGGCTGGCCGCTGTCCTGGGGCGTCTTGAGGCCCAGCAGGGTCTCGGCGGCGCGGTTCCACCACTCCAGGTTGCCGTCGCTGTCGAGCATGATCACCGCGTCCTTGAGCGCAGCGGTGGACTCCTGCACCCGGTCGATCACGGCTTGCAGGCGCCCGCGTACCCGTTGGTCGCGGCGTTGCAGGTGGTAGATGCTGTCGAACACCTCACCCCACAGGCCGTAGCCATCGGGCGGTGCTTCGTCGGGTTTGTGCTGGCGCAGCCATTCATGCAGGCGCAGCAATTGCTTGAGGGTCCAGCCCAGGTACAGGCCGATACCGATGGCCAGGCTCCAGCCGTAATAGCCGCTGACCAGGCCGACCAACAAGCAGGCGGTGATCAACAGGAGCATGTGGCGGATCAGGGTGCCATGCCAGTTTTGGTTCATGGAGCGTCCTTCGGAGCAGCTTTAAGTTTCAAGCTGCAAGCTTCAAGTCAGAGCGAGGCGGCTTTTTTCTTGCGGCTTGTAGCTGATCACTTGCAGCTAGGTTTCAACCTTTGGTTGAAAACCGGTAGCCAGTGCCGCGCACGGTTTGTACCAGATTCTCGTAGGCATCGCCCAAGGCTTTGCGCAGGCGACGGATATGCACGTCGACGGTGCGCTCCTCGACATACACGTTGCCGCCCCACACCTGGTCCAGCAACTGGCCACGGGTATAGGCACGCTCCTGGTGGGTCATGAAGAACTGCAGCAGGCGGTATTCGGTCGGGCCCATCTCGGCCGGCTTGCCGTCGATGGTTACGCGGTGGCTGATCGGGTCCAGCAGCAGGCCACCGACTTCGATAGGTGCTTCGCCATCGGTCGGGCCGGCACGGCGCAGCACGGCTTTCAGGCGCGCTACCAGTTCCCGTGGGGAAAACGGCTTGGTGATGTAGTCATCGGCGCCGACTTCCAGGCCCTGGATCTTGTTGTCTTCTTCGCCCTTGGCGGTGAGCATGATGATCGGGATATCCCCGGTCAGCTCATCGCGCTTGAGGCGGCGGGCCAGTTCGATGCCGGAGGTGCCGGGCAGCATCCAGTCCAGCAGGATCAGGTCCGGCTTGCGGTCGACGATAATGGCATGGGCCTGCTGGGAGTTCTCCGCCTCCAGGCAGTCATAGCCGGCCATTTCCAACGCAA
This sequence comes from Pseudomonas sp. Yb2C2, assembly GCF_052112325.1. Classification (NCBI taxonomy): domain Bacteria; kingdom Pseudomonadati; phylum Pseudomonadota; class Gammaproteobacteria; order Pseudomonadales; family Pseudomonadaceae; genus Pseudomonas; species Pseudomonas sp. Yb2C2. The sequence goes on from NZ_JAVAJK010000005.1 coordinate 274,229, forward strand.
CGGCGATCATCTCGCGGATGGGCGCTTCGTCGTCAACAATCAGAATGCTCCTGCCAACCATGCTCGAAAATCCTCTTGTCATTTAACTGTCTTGCGCCGCATTAGATAACGGAATTATTGCAGTCGTGTGACAGTAATTTAGTCGCTTGGGCAATTCGGGGCACTCTGGACTACGCTTTGGGTCCGAATCCTGACAACCACAAAAGGAAGGTTCCGATGACTCACAGTACTTTTTCTTGGAAGGCCCTGCTGGTCACGGCGGCGTTGACGCTCCCGACACTGGCATTCGCGGCGGAGCCGGCGATGACCCAGAACGGTCTGTTAGTGGATCACAGTGGGAAGACCCTTTACACCTTCGACAAGGACGCCGATGGCAAGTCAGTGTGCAAGGACCAGTGCGCGACCAACTGGCCGCCGCTGAAAGCAGAGTCTACCGACAAATCAATGGGCGATTGGACCGTGATCACCCGTGATGACCAGACCAGTCAATGGGCCTACAAGGGCAAACCTGTCTACACCTACAAGGATGACCACAAGGCCGGTGACAAGAGCGGTGATGGCAAGGGTGGGGCATGGCATGTGATCAAGCCCTGATTTCGCGGCGCTGCTGAAACCATCGGGGGCAAGCCCCCTCCCACCTTTTGATGTGTGAACACATTCAAATGTGGGAGGAGGCTTGCCCCCGATGAGGCCCGACCAGGCACTGCAAAAACCTCAGCGAAACGCGTAATCCGCCACAATCCCGACAAAAATCGCCAACCCGGCCCAGTGGTTGTGCAAAAACGCCTTGAAGCATTTCATCCGGTCCCGGTCGCGGGTGTACCAGAACTCCCAGGCAAAGCAGCCTGCCGCCGCCAGCAGCCCCAGGTGGAACCAACTCCCCAGCTCAAACCGTGCGCCGGCCAGCAACAGGCACAGCAGCGCCAGGCCTTGCAGGGTCAGGATGATCACCCGGTCGGCATCGCCGAACAGGATGGCAGTGGATTTGACGCCGATCTTCAAGTCGTCGTCGCGGTCGGTCATCGCGTAATAGGTGTCGTAGGCCACTGTCCACAACAGGTTGGCTATATAGAGCAGCCAGGCGGTAGCGGGCAGGTGGCCGGTTTCGGCGGTGAACGCCATCGGCATGCCCCAGGAAAACGCCGCGCCCAACACCACCTGGGGGTAATAGGTGTAGCGCTTCATGAACGGGTAGCTGACCGCCAGTGCCAGGCCGCCCAGCGATAACCAGATGGTGGTGGCGTTGGTCAGCAGTACCAGCAGGAAGCTGATCAGCATCAGTACCGCAAAGAACACCAAGGCCTCTTTCGAACGGATCCTGCCGCTGGCCAGCGGGCGTTGCGCGGTGCGCTTCACATGGCCGTCGACCTTGCGGTCCGCCCAGTCATTGATGACGCAACCGGCAGCGCGAGTCAGCGTAACGCCCAGCACAAAAATCACGATATTGGCCAGGGACGGCGAGCCCTTGCCGGCGATCCACAGCGCCCACAGCGTCGGCCACAGCAGCAGGTAGATGCCGATGGGCTTGTCCATGCGGGTCAACTGAATGAAATCCCAGGCCCGGGGGTGCAGGCGGTTCAAGGATTTGAGCAGACGTTGATACATCAGCAGTTCTCCGGATGGTCATGCAGCGCGTGCCAGAAAGCCGGCAGGAAGACTTCCGCCACCAGCACGCTCAGCGGCCCGCGATCGAAGCGTGAGCGGCGCGCCCACAGCCCGTCGGCCTGGTCCGTGGTGGGCAGCCATTGGCGAGGGTAATGGCACACCTCGATGGCCTGGCGGGTGAACGCGCGGTCGCAAAACAGCAATTCGCCCAAGGAACGGCTGCCCAATTCATCCATATGCAAGCCGTCGCCCTGCAATGCACTGCGTGCCGCCACACTGCGGGCGAACACCCACGGTTGGCCATGCCCGCGCAAATACACCTCGCGCACCCAACCGATACTGGCCGGGGGCATGTGCAGCGCCGCGCATTCATCATCGCGCAGCGGCTGCCAGCCTTCGAACAGCGGCGTCACGCTGAAGCCATCGTGGGACAGCCACGTCAACCGGCGGGTCAGCGAGCCTTCGTCGAACAGCCAGTTCAGGGTCAAGGGCGCGGGCGCAGGGCTCAAGAGGCTCTGGGTCAACCATTGGCAAGCATCGGGAGGGGCGATTGAGTGCGGCACGGTGCGTCAGTATTGGCGGCAAAAGAGGCGGCGAGCTTACCATGGCGTCCTGATCTTTTGCCGGGCCGGCCCGGCGCCTTGCGTCGATCGAGCTTGCATCTGTCGGCCCCGATCAGTACAAAACGCCCTGAGCCGCGCGGCAACGCTGGATCCATCGACCGCCGGCCAACCTGCCTGGACCCTGAGGAAGCAAGTAAATGAAGAAGTGGCAATGTGTAGTCTGCGGCCTGATCTATGACGAAAAAGACGGCTGGCCGGATGATGGTATCGCTCCGGGCACCCTGTGGCAGGACGTACCGGAAGACTGGCTGTGCCCGGACTGCGGCGTCGGCAAAATGGATTTCGAAATGATCGAAATCGGCTAATTTTCAGTTTCAGAGACGTACTACAAGGAGAACAGAATGAACGCACCTGTCGTGATCATCGGCACAGGATTGGCCGGTTACAACGTGGCCCGGGAATTTCGCAAGCTCGACAGCGAGACCCCATTGCTGCTGATCACCGCGGATGACGGGCGCTCCTACTCCAAGCCCATGCTCTCCACCGGCTTTGGCAAGAACAAGGAAGCCGATGGCCTGAGCATGGCCGAACCCGGCGCCATGGCCGAGCAACTCAAGGCCGAAGTGCGCACCCACACCCGTGTCAGCGGCATCGACCCCGGCCACAAGCGCCTGTGGATCGGTGAAGAAGCGGTGGTCTATCGTGATCTGGTCCTGGCCTGGGGCGCGGAGACCGTGCGGGTACCGGTTGAAGGCGACGCCGCTGAGCTGGTTTTCCCGATCAATGACCTCGAAGATTACGCCCGCTTTCGCGCCGCCGCGGCCGGCAAGCGCCGCGTGCTGCTGCTCGGCGCCGGCCTGATCGGCTGTGAATTCGCCAACGACCTGATCCTCGGCGGTTATGAAATCGACCTGGTGGCGCCGTGCGAGCAAGTCATGCCGACCCTGCTGCACCCGGCGGCGGCCGCAGCGGTACAGGCCGGCCTGGAAGGGCTGGGGGCGCGTTTCCACCTGGGCCCTGTGCTCAACCGCCTGCAACGCAGCGCTGACGGCCTGGAAGCGCATCTGTCGGACGGTGAAGTGGTGCACTGCGATCTGGTGGTCTCGGCCATCGGCCTGCGTCCGCGTGTCGACCTGGCTGCGGCGGCCGGCCTGCAGACCAACCGTGGGATCATGGTGGATCGCCACCTCAAGACCTCCCACGCCAATATCTACGCCCTGGGCGACTGCGCCGAGGTTGATGGCCTCAACCTGCTGTACGTCATGCCGCTGATGAGCTGCGCCCGTGCCCTGGCCCAGACCCTGGCCGGTAACGCCACGGCCGTCAGCTACGGCCCGATGCCGGTCACCGTGAAAACCCCGGTCTGCCCGCTGGTGGTATCCCCGCCGCCACGGGGCACCGAAGGGGTGTGGAGCGTCGAAGGCCAGGGTGCCGACATCAAGGCCCTGTGCCGCGACGCCAACGGCCGCCTGCTGGGTTACGCGCTGACCGGCAACGCCGTGATGGAAAAACTTGCCCTCAACAAAGAACTTCCGCCGTTGCTGGCGTAAATACCGGTCGTTCTGTCGGAATAAGCACGTTTTTCCCCCGAGAAAGGTCGCCGCGAGACTGGCGGAGCGTGCGAGGGCATGCCATCCTCACTCCCGTCTGCCGCAGAGTAGAGCCTGCGGCGCTTTGGGCGCTGCTCCACAGACGAGCAGCACGGACATAACAACAAAAAACCGTCAAAGAGGCTTCACATATGCGTAAACCAGAACTCGCAGCCGCCATCGCTGAAAAAGCGGATCTCACCAAAGAACAGGCCAACCGCGTCCTCAACGCCGTTCTCGAAGAAATCACCGGCGCCCTGCACCGCAAGGACAGCGTCACCCTGGTGGGCTTCGGCACCTTCCTGCAACGCCACCGTGGCGCCCGCACCGGCAAAAACCCGCAAACCGGTGAGCCTGTGAAGATCAAGGCGAGCAACACCGTTGCGTTCAAGCCGGGCAAGTCGCTCAAAGACAGCGTCAACCCGTAATTGCGGTACCGTCTCGAAGGGAGGCGGGGCGGTAAGAAGAATGGGCACGCCGACTGGGTTGGGTGCCCATTTTTTAATGCTTCAAATCACCTAAACACTGCTTGTTTATCTCAACGGCAAAGGCAGTCGTCGGGTCAAAGGCCTGAGGCTTTCACGATCGTTCCAGAGTCCCGGAAAGACTTCAAATTTCAAATCATCCCGGTTAACACCGGTATCGAAGTAGCGACACAGTCTGTCGGTGAGGTCCTCGTCTCCCCACATGTTGGTCAACTCATACTTTTCGATAATGTCGCGACTGTCAGAAAGTTGCAGATCTTCCTTTAGTGCAGGTACCAGGCTGTAGTCAGCATCGCAGCCGATGCCGAGGTCAACAAGATCAGCATCTCGAAACGGAAAGCCGCCCTCAAAGCTGACGTGGGGCCTGAGCCAATAACGCTCATGATCCGAAAGGCTAAATGGTGTGACGGAAATTAGTTTTTCCGTTGCCAATCTCTGGGTCACCACCTTGCCGACAAAACCACTGAACAGGATCATACTGTTGTCCAGCGCAAGCTCGGTCCAGGCGCCGTCCACACTTCTCACATCGTAGAAGCGCATGACGGAGTTTTTGATCATCTGGCCTACGGTGTATAAGTCATCTCGCAATTTGAGGCTGACTAGATCGCCTTCCTTCCAGAGGATGCGCTTGGCCATGGGCTCACTCCATTTTCAATAGTCATTGATGATATTCACGAGCAGCGGCCTGCTCGCGCACCCCTGCTTTTGCCGGCGACTTTGGCAGGGGCTTTGCCCTTGGTTTTATTCGCGGCTTTTATGCGTTTATCCAGTGCTTTGCCTGAGTCAGTCTGAGACAAATGTTTATCCGCCGCAGCTAGGTATTCTTTCCTTCGGCCATTTCCTTTGCCGACCGGATTTTGTGCGTTGGCGGTTCCATCTTTTCCTCCCAAACCTTCATACACTCGTTGTTCCAGCCCTCGTGTGGTGTCCTTGCCATCCTGTCCATAGGCGGTATGCAGGACTTGAGGTGCCTGGCCGCCAAAGCGATCGAAATTTGACCCGTAGCGATAGTTCAACACGTCTGAACCTACCTGCTTGCCTTGCATGCTGGCATAACCCACATAAGGTTTGCCGGTCGCTTTGTCGACGCCCAGGTAGGTGATATGAGTCGCTGTGGTTGGACTGCCTGCCAGCCCCCACGCATCACACCAGCCCATCGGATTAGGCCCGTACTGATAGAGGTTCAAGCCACCGGCGAGTCCTATGGGGTCCGGTGTGATAAACCGACCTATATCGGGGTCGTAAAACCTGAACGTGTTGTAGTGCAAACCGGTTTCCCGGTCCAAGTATTGCCCCTGAAACCTCAAGTTCTGCTCTTCGATGTAAGAAGATTCTCTGGTTTCCTCGGCGGTATTACCCCAAGCGTAATAACTGGCCTGCCATACACGGTGCCCATCGTGGTCCGTCAATTCGTGCGGCAGTCCGTTAGGGTCGTTGTGGTAGTACCTGATTCTTTGCAGTGGGCCCAGGCCATCAACACGTGCCAGCGCTTCATAGCTCCCATCTTCATAAAGATAAAGGCTGGTCTGGTTATTACGATGCTCTTGTATCAGTTGCAACCCGTCCCAGACAAAACGAGTGGTACCAAGCGTATTACCGTTGCTGTTTTGTTCGGTTTTTGTAATCCGACGACCTAAAGGGTCGTAGGTCATTGTGATGACGGTTTCATTGGCGGCGTGCTGATTTCGTATTTCGACCACTCTGCTTTCAGCGTCGTACTTGAATAGTTGAACGGCGCGACGAGCACTACGTTTTTCAACCAGCCGACCGAAACTGTCATACCGGTAACGCTTGTCTTGGTAGGTCATTAATTTGTTATGTACCACCAGGCCTACACCCGGCAGGGGACCATCCAGAAGGTTGGCCGCTGCGTCATAAGCAAAGCTTTCCTGCGTCCCATGTATTGGATTCTGGCTGGCAATGATGCGATCAGTGGCGTCGTAGTGAAACGACTGTTGGTGTGCAATTCCTGCTTTTTGTTCGTGGCGGGCGATCAGGTTGTCGCTGGGATCAAAGTCGAAGTATGTCGGGCTCATTCCCGTCAGTGGTCGCGGCAGGGTACTTGGATACCGTACACGAGCGCGCAACCGCCCGCCTCGATCATATTCAGTGCGGGTGCTGATCTGACCTTGTGTGCGAAGTACTTCACGATGCAGGCGGTCACGCTCGAAGTCACTGATGACTTGGCCATCGAGGTTGATCTGGTGCAAATGACCGCTGCCGTAGTACAGACGGTTGATCCAGCGACCATCGGGTAATTGGGTCTGGGTCAGATTGCCCAATTCGTCATAGCGATGTTTCAAACTGCCGGCCGAGCTTTGCTCTTCAAGTGGCTGGCCGAGGGCGTCATAGCGATAACTCAATTTTTGTTCGTTGCCCTGGGCGTCCTTGAATGTGATTGCGATCAATTGATCCAGGAGATCGTATAAATAATCCGTGCGGCCATCGTCGGTGATTTTGACAACCAGGCGCCCGGCAGCATCACGCTCCAAATAGTGAACAATAGGCTGTTCAGGGATACCTGGCGCATTGCTGTCGTGAGCTGGTAAAGCAGTGACGCTGGTGATGCTGTTCAATGCATCGTAGTCATAGTGATGGGCGCTGCCATCTAGGTCGCGCTGCTCGACCAGGCGATCATTGGCATTCCACGTGAAACGATAACATTCGCCATTCTCATTGGTCAGTGCTTGCAGCCGTGCGTAGCTGTCATAGCTGAATTGCACTTTGCGGCCGTGCGCATCCGTGCGCTGGCGAATGCGCCCGCGAGGGTTGTACTGATAATGAGTCGAGTGGCCTGACGGGTCGGTATGGACCGTCAATTGTCCGCAGGCGTTGCGTTGAAAATACTCGATGCGACCATCTGGCAACTGCTGGCTGAGCATCCTGCCCGTCGTGTCGTATGTGAAGGTTGTTCGTTCCCCTAGCGGGTCGGTAATGACCTGCAAATAACCGCGCTCGTCGTAACTGAAACGCGTCGGGTAACCCGAACAATCGATATGCTCGACCAACTGCCCAAACGGATTCCAGCGCAGCTTCTTGCTTTTGCCGGTGGCGTCGATGATCTCCACGACCTGGCCGTGATCGTCATAACGGTAGCGGGTGACGTAGCCCAGCGGGTCGGTTTCGGCGATGCAGTTGCCGCGCTGATCGTAGCGATACGCCCAGCTATTGTCGGCGGCGTCGGTCTCCACCAGCGGCAGTGCCCAATGCTCAAGCCACAAGGTCGAGTCACTGCGGCCCAGCGGGTCGGTCTCGCCGATCAGGTTGCCGGCGTCGTCGTAGCTGTACGTATAGCGCCCGCCCAGTGGATCGGTGGCGCTGAGCAATTGGCGCTCGTCGTTCCACTCGAACAGCCAGGTTTGCCCGAGGTTGTCGCAGTAGCGAACGATCTGGTGCTGGGTGTTCCAGTGGCGAGTACTGACGCGTTGCAAGCCGTCGGTAATCCGCGTGATACCGGCCTGCAAGTCATAGTCGAACTGGTAGGCGTCGCCTTCGTCGGTCCAGTGCCGGACCACGCGCCATTCCACGTCTTCAACCAAGGCCCATTCGTAGAAACAGCGCAGACCGGTCGGCAACTGGTGCTCGACCATGCGCTGGCCGGCATCATAGCTGAAGCGTCGCTGTACCTGGCCAGTGGCATCGCGGACCTCAGCCAGGTTGCCGATAGCGTCGTAGCCATAGCTTACGAGTACTTCGCGACGCTGATCGGGGTACAGTCGTTCGAGCCGCATCACGTGGCCTTGATCGCGGATCAACTCCACTTGCACCAGGTCGAACGTATCGCGCAGCCGGATCAGCCGCCCGGCTTCGTCGTAATCAACATGGATGCGGTTGTCGTTGCGGTCGCCGAGCTGGCTGAGGCGCAGCAACGCCGGGTTGGCGGAAGGCTCAAATAAGCGATACAGCCCGTCATCGCTTTCGATCAGCAACTGCCCATTGAGGTGTCGGCGCACGGCCAGCCCTTCACCGGCGCTGAACACCGCGCCGCCCAGGGGAATACTGCCCATGTCGATAGGCCGGCCCTGTTCATCGGTGTAGACCAGCGTTTCGCCGCCGTCGGGGTGAGGCTGGATGTCGACGCACACTTCATACGGCAGGCTCCAGCCTGCGCCGAACAGGCTGCCCGAGCGTTCGTCGCGGCTGTTGTAGAAGCGTTGCCAATCAATCGGCAGGATGCCGGGCAGTACGAAATCCAGCTCATCATCGCCGCCCAGCACCTTGGCGCCGGTGGCCGCATGCACCGGGTTCGACGAGCCCATGGCCGCATTGGCCATAGCCCCCATCGCGCTGCTCACGGCCATCGAGGTCGCGCCGCCGATCAACATGCACGGCAGCTTGCTGAAGAACTTGCCCTTGCCGCCCTTGAGCATCAACAACGCTGTCACCGCCAGCCCGACGCCCGGCGTCTTGCCGCTGCGGATCTCGCGCACCACCACCGAACCGCCGCCAATGGTCACGTTGGAGGAAATCAGCCCCGACGACACCACCGTTGCATCGCAGGTGCTGCGGTCACCGCTGCGCACTGCCGGCTGGCCATTGATGGTGACTTTTTCCGAACCCTCGGCCAGAAACTGCGGCGGCATCGGCGGGTGCTTCATGCACGTGACCAAATCCAGCGGCTTGGGTTCGGCGCCGGGCGCAGGTGTGGCAACCGTGGGGCGCCACATCTGCGAGAAGAAACTCTCGGCCATGTCCAGGTAGCTGGCTTCCGGCTCGGGCGCGGGTTCTTCCAGCTCAGTGCCGGCGGGTGCGACGTGAGAACTGATCGCGCCAGCGGCGCGAGCGGCCGGAATACTGTTGGTCAGGGTATTGGTGGAACCGGTGAGAATGTTCGCCTGTACCGTAGGCGGGAACAGGGCGTTGCTGAAGCTCTCGCATAAATTCGATAAGCCTTTGTCCGCCCCGGTCTTGCTCATGGCCAGGCCGACAATCGTGCCCACCACGGCGCCCAGCAGGAAGCAACCCAGCCCGCCGGTGGCCACGGTAATCCCGGTGGCGGCAACCACCGCCGCAGTCGCCACGGCGGTGATCGCAATATTGGCCGCCACCTCCAGCACACCGCCGAGGATGTCGGCCATCATCGAAGTGTGGGAGAGCGCATCGCCCATCCGGGCCGCCCATAACGCGTCAGACATACAAGCAACTCATCAGGAAATAGCGTCGAACGACAGCGAGTTTTTGATCAAGGCCCAGTGCGCCGCCTCGGCATCCCCCAGCGTGTCCGCCTTCACATAACTCAACGCGAGCATCTTGCGCGTGCCCGGTATCACCAAGGCCAGCTGGTACTGGAACACCTTGTCATTGCCCTTGTTGAATTGGCTGCGCAGCTCGATGCCTTCCACCTCCTGCGCGGCGCCCAAACGCACGTCCACACCCGGTTGATAGCGCAAATCCTGCACCTGTTTTTCCAGGCGCTGGAGCTGGTCGTTGAAGTTGCTGTGCAGGGTTTCGCCGTCGGCCAACAGGCTGCGGCTGACGATCAGGGATGTGCCCAACTCCGGGAACTTGAGGATATTGATCGTCGCGTCCTGCAACTCACTGGCGGGCAATTGAAACTGGAATTCGTTGATTCGGTACGTCATGGCAAACGGGTCTCGTCAGGAGCTTTTAGGCGCGGGGAAGGCGGCTTTGATATTGGCGTCGATGGCGCCTTTCTGGCCCTGGCCGTCGGGCGTGGCGCCAGGGCCGCCGCCGTTGTTCAGGTGCAGCACGCCGCCGGTATTGAACTCGGCATCGCCGCTGGCATAGAAGCTGATGTTCACGCCGGTCAGGTTGATCTGCCCACTGGCGTTGAGCTCCAGGATGCTTTCACCGCAGACCAGGCGCAGGTTTTCGCCCACTTCGATGACGTAGCTCTGGCTGATGCTGTCGGTCTTTCTCTGGCCCACCGAGAGGATGTCTTCCTGCTTGACGATGCGCAGGCGGTTGTTGCCGATGGTCACCGTCTCGTTATGGCCGATACTTTTATTGCGGTCGTGCCCGACGGAATGACTCTCGTCCACCTCGACAACAATGTCCTGGTTACGCTCTGCATGGATATACAACTGCTCCAACCCCTTCTTGTCCTCCATGCGGATTTCATTGAAATTGGCCGGCGTGCCGCCCTTGCTCGAGCGACTCTTCATGCCGCTCTGGGTCGCGTTCTCCGGCAGGTCGTAGGGCACGGTCTGCTCGGCGTTGTATACCCGCCCGGTGATGATCGGGCGGTCCGGATCACCTTCGAGAAAGCTGACAATCACTTCCTGGCCGATCCGTGGAATCTGCATCGAGCCCCAGTTCTTGCCGGCCCAGGACTGCGACACGCGGATCCAGCACGAGCTGTTTTCGTTGGATTGGTCGTGGCGGTCCCAGTAGAAGTGCACCTTCACGCGGCCGTACTGGTCGGTCCAGATTTCCTCGCCTTTGGGGCCAACCACCAATGCCGTCTGCGGGCCTTTGACGATGGGGCGGTGGGTGGTGGCCAGCGGGCGGAAGCTTTGCTGGGCGTCGATGCAGGTCAGGCTGCTTTCGAACTGCGCCGAACCCGAACCGCCGCCGCTTTCCAGGCTTTCCTGGACGATGTAGTAGCGGCAGCCGACGATCAGGTATTCGCGGTTCTGGTCCTGGCGGCTGAAGCCGGTGAGGCTGAACAGGTGGCCGGAACCCAGGCCACGGGCATTGCCGGCGAACTCGACCTGTTCATGCAGGGTTTGCAGGGCTTCGATGCGGGTGCGCGCGTAGTGTTCGCCGTCGGCGCTTTGCACGTAGGTGCCGGGGTAGTCGTACAGCGGATAGTCGCCGGCGGTATGCGGGCGCGGCATGGCCGAACGCACGTCGATGCTGGCGCTGGGGCGTTGGAAGTCGTAGTCGTTGAGCTCCAGCGAGCCCGGCTGAACCTCCTGGGCCAGGTGCCAGTTGTGCATGTGGTCGCGTTCGCGCTGCTGCTCGTCCTTGGGGTAATACGGGATCGACGCGTAGCCCGGTACCGTGGTGTGGGCGCCATAGGCGTCGGCCAGCACCAGCACATGGCGGTCCTGTTCATGGCGGAAGAAGTAGTAGATGCCTTCCTGTTCCATCAGGCGGCTGACGAAATCGAAGCTGGTCTCGCGGTACTGCACGCAGTATTCCCACTCGCGGTACGGCCGGCTCAGGGCGTCTTCGAAGTCGGAAAACCCCAGGTCGCGGAACACCTGCTTGATGATCTGCGGGATGCTCAGGTTCTGGAAAATCCGGCAGTCCGAGGTGCGAGTCAGCAGCCAGAACCACGGGCGCAGCGTCACCTGGTAACTGGCGAACTGGCCCTGGTCGATGTTCTGGCTGCAGCGCGCGACGATGCCGTGGAAGTGCCGCTCACCGCCGTCCGCCAGTTGCACGCCCACGCTCATGGGCTTGCCGAGCAACTGGTTGAGGTCGATGTTGGCGTCCAGGGACGTCAGTTGCAGTTCATAGTTGAACAGGCGGCCCAGCTCTTCGCCGCCGCCCATTTCATTGAGCAGCAGCACATCCGGCCCGAGGGGGCTGGTGATCTTGGCCAGGCGTGAGGCTTGGTTGAATAGCATCGGTTAACCTGTAAATGACTAAATAACTGACGGAACCGGTTCGAAATATGGGAGGGGGCAAGCCCCCTCCCATATTTGCATTGCATTCCAACAGTCGTTATTCGGCGTCGCTGAAGTCGTAATGCAGCTCGTTATCCCGGCTGCTGATGCGCACACCCGCCAATGCCTTGCCTTCGAGCATGCGCGTGAGGAATTCACGGCTCATGTCCGGCAGCAGGCTGTTGGTGAGGATGGTGTCGATCATGCGCCCGCCGCTTTCGGTCTCGGTGCAGCGCGAGACGATCAGGTCGACCACCGCGTCGTCGTAGTCGAAGGCGACCTTGTGGGTCGTCTCCACGCGCTTCTTGATGCGGTTGAGTTGCAGGCGGGTGATCGCCTTGAGCATCTCGTCGCTCAGCGGGTAGTACGGGATCGTCACCAGGCGGCCGAGCAGGGCGGGCGGGAAGATCTCCAGCAGCGGCTGGCGCAGGGCCTTGGCGATTTCTTCCGGCTCGGGGATGTTCGCCGGGTCCTTGCAGACCTGGGAAATCAGCTCGGTACCGGCGTTGGTGGTCAGCAGGATCAGGGTGTTCTTGAAGTCGATCACCCGGCCTTCGCCGTCTTCCATCACGCCCTTGTCGAACACCTGGAAGAAGATCTCATGCACGTCCGGGTGGGCTTTTTCCACCTCGTCCAGCAGCACCACGCTGTAGGGCTTGCGCCGCACCGCTTCGGTCAGCACGCCGCCTTCGCCGTAGCCGATATAGCCCGGTGGTGCGCCCTTGAGGGTGGACACCGTGTGGGCTTCCTGGAACTCGCTCATGTTGATGGTGATCACGTTCTGCTCGCCGCCGTACATGGCTTCGGCCAGGGCCAGGGCGGTTTCGGTCTTGCCCACGCCGGAGGTGCCGGCCAGCATGAACACGCCAATCGGCTTGCTCGGGTTGTCGAGGCCGGCGCGGGAGGTCTGGATGCGCTTGGCGATCATCTGCAGGGCGTGGTCCTGGCCGATGATGCGTTTTTTCAGGTGCTGGTCGAGGTTGAGCACGGTTTCCAGTTCGTTGCGGGCCATGCGGCCCACCGGGATACCGGTCCAGTCGGCGACCACCGAGGCCACGGCCTGGTAATCCACGGTCGGCAGGATCAACGGGGTTTCGCCTTGCAGCGCGGTGAGGCGCTGTTGCAGGTCGACCAGTTGCGCACGCAATTCATCGTTGCCGCTGTCCACGACGCCGGCCTTTTCGCGCAGGGTTGCACGGGTGGCGAGCAGCTCATCCACCAGGGTTTTTTCTTCGGCCCAGCGGCTTTCCAGGGTCGCCAGGCGCTCACGCTCGGCGCTTAACAGGGCTTCGCTGTTGCTCTGGCGCGCACCAATGGCAATGCCGATGGCATGCTCGCGGGCGATGATTTGCAGCTCGGTTTCCAGGGCTTCGATGCGGCGGCGGCTGTCGTCCACTTCGGCCGGCACCGCGTGCAGGCTGATGGCGACGCGGGCACAGGCGGTGTCCAGCAGGCTCACGGATTTATCCGGCAACTGGCGCGCCGGGATATAGCGATGGGACAGCTTCACCGAGGCTTCCAGGGCTTCGTCGAGGATCTGCACCTGGTGGTGTTTCTCCATGGTCGAGGCCACGCCGCGCATCATCAGCAGCGCCTTGTCTTCCGACGGCTCGGCCACTTGTACCACCTGGAAGCGGCGGGTCAGGGCCGGGTCTTTCTCGATGTGCTTCTTGTACTCGGCCCAGGTCGTCGCGGCCACGGTGCGCAGGGTGCCACGGGCCAGGGCGGGTTTGAGCAGGTTGGCCGCATCACCGGTTCCGGCAGCGCCACCGGCACCCACCAGGGTGTGGGCTTCGTCGATAAACAGAATGATCGGTTTCGGCGAGGCCTGGACGTCTTCGATGACCTGGCGCAGGCGCTGTTCGAACTCGCCTTTCATGCTCGCGCCGGCTTGCAGCAGGCCGACGTCGAGGCTGCGCAGTTCCACGTCTTTCAAGGCGGGCGGCACGTCACCGGCGACGATGCGCAGGGCAAAACCTTCGACCACAGCGGTCTTGCCGACGCCGGCTTCACCGGTGAGGATCGGGTTGTTCTGGCGGCGGCGCATGAGGATGTCCACCAGTTGGCGGATCTCTTCGTCACGGCCCACGATCGGATCGAGCTTGCCGCTGCGCGCTTGTTCGGTGAGGTCAACGGTGAAGCGCTTGAGGGCTTCCTGCTTGCCCATCGCACTCGGTGCCATGGCGCCGCTGGCCTCGCCCGGCACGGCGCCGGCATTGAAACCGTCGCTGGCAGTCAGGGCGTTTTCCGGCGAATCACCGACGTATTCGTCAAAACGCTCGCTCAGGGCTTCGGCCTTGATCTTGTCGAACTCCGAGGACAAGCCCAGCAGCGCATGGCGCAGGCTTGGCGTCTTGAGGATGCCCAGCACCAGGTAGCCGGTGCGCACCTGGCTTTCGCCGAACATCAGGCTGCCGTACACCCAGCCGCGTTCCACCGCCTCTTCCACGTGGGACGACAAGTCGGTGATCGACGTCGAGCCACGCGGCAGGCGGTCCAGGGCTTCGGTGAGGTCACGGGCCAGGCGCGCCGGCTCGAGGTTGAACTGGCGGATGATGCGGTGCAGGTCCGAGTCCTGCAGTTGCAGCAACTGGTGGAACCAGTGGGCCAGTTCCACGTACGGGTTGCCCCGCAGCTTGCAGAACACGGTGGCGGCTTCGATGGCCTTGTAGGCCACGCTGTTGAGTTTGCCGAACAGTGCGGCGCGACTGATTTCACCCATGCTCTGGATTCCTTGAGGTGGTGGCTTGATCGGCGTAATGCCGGGCCAGGATTAGGTCGTTGGCATCAACCGCAGGGCAGCCGAGCCAGGTGTTGAAGCCCAGGCGGAACTGGCCATTGAGTTGCAGCGCCGGTACTTCGGGTTGTTGCAGAATCAGGTTCAAGTCCCAGTCCAATTCATGGCCCAGGTACTCGGCCACCCACGCCACCAGCTCGTTGAACGGCTGGCTGCCGGGCAGCATGCCCATGTAGTCGTCCAACTTGAGCGGGCCCAGGCGGATGCGGAATTTATGCTGGCGGTCCCACACGTGGCTGCCCAGGCAGAAGTCCACGCCGAGCTGGTTGGCGCTCACGCCCACGCGGCTGCGCTCGGGCAGTTCCAGCCATTGGCCGACGTATTCTTCGATCTCCACCGGCAGGCCGAAATATTCGCCGAGAATCGCCTTCAAACCGTCCGGGTAGCGGGTTTGTGCCGACAGGTGGCCGCTGTAATGCAGCTTCGCTGTGTCGGGGATCAACCCCTGGTTAAGCAAGCTCGGCATGCCCCGGCCACTCAAGGCGGCGAGGCGTGCAGACCAGTAGTCATCGTCCGGGCGGTCGTGGCTGACCGTCGGCCGCGCCTCGGCCCAGGCCCGGTAAAACAGGCTCAGCAGGCGGTGGTGGAAGACGTCCAGGAACTGCTTGCTGGTGCTGTCGGCGTTGTTGCGCTGGCGCTCGCGTACGTACTCGGTGATATGCAGCGGCAACGGGCCGTTGGGGCCACCAAGGCCGAAGAAGAACTGTTCCAGCCGCGCCGGCTTGCCGTCGCCGCCGGGATCGACCGAGGCCAGGGTGGCCGGGGCGAAGGTGCAATCGGCCTGTTGCCCCAGGCGCAACGGGTCATCCGCCAGGCGCAGGGAATGGCCCAGGCGCGGCAGCTCGGGCGATTCGCACTCGATACGCCGCAACGCCTGGAAGAAATCGTATTCCCAGGGCTCCTGATGCATCGCATCCAACGTACTCACAGGGTCGGACGACGCCCGGGCTTGGCTTTCCATCGCATGATCTCGCCGCGTTCGGTGGTACGGATCACCGTCTCGGTAAAACTGTTGATCGACACGTAGCGTGCCAGGAAGCGTTCCAGCACCGCACCGAGCAGGAACACGCCGGTGCCGCGAAACGCGTTTTCATCGAACTCCAAGGTAATTTCCAGGCCGCGACCAAACACAATCGGGCCGGGCATCGGCAGGCGCCGGGTGACGGCCTTGCTGCTGACGTCGCGCAAGCCTTCGATCTGCAATTGCAGCGCCGCGTCGTTGCTGTCGCCATACAGGCGCAGCAGTTCGCGCAACGCCGCCGCGCCCTGGCCTTGCTCGCTCAGGGACAAATAGTTGAGCGACAACTGGCTGATCAGGCGCCAGGCCTTGGCGTCATGGGCATGGCTGGCGCGTGGACGGCTTGGCCCGGCGACGCAACGCACGGATAACACCGGCGCGCTGTCGGCCAGGGTGAAGTCGGTCTTGCCGTTGCCCACGCTCATGAACAACGGCAGGTCGCGGTTGGTGCACAGCGCGGTCACGCCGAGTTGGCGCAGGTCGTGGCGATACGGCGCCTGGCGGCTGTCGACCAGGCTGACAAAGGTTTCGCTGCCCACATAGGTGGAGCGCGGGCCGTTGCGGCGCTGGTCGCTGGACAACACCCGTGGCTCGCGGCGCACGGTGTAGTACGCCTGGTCGCGGCCATAACGGGATGGATCGCGGACCGCATAGAACGGTAAAAAGGGCTGCTCTGGCCCGGTGCCGTGGCCGGTGATGCCGCTCAACGAATGAATCTCGAAATCCATCGGCCGTGTGCGGTCGGCGATCACGTGGTGCTCGTTGACTCGGTCGGACAAGTGGATGCGGTCCACGCGTTTCGGGAACAGGTTGATCGCCGGGGTGCAGAACGGCAGGAACTGCGCCGCGCCGACGCTGCCTTCCAGGCTTGGCTCGTGACGGTCGAACAGCACGATCAGTTCCAGCTCCTGGCCGTCGCAACGCTTGACCGCGCGGCTCAGCTCGGCGAATTCGACGAACAGGAAGCGGTGGGGCAGGGCGAAGTATTCCTGCAACAGGCGATAGCCCTGGAATGCGCGCGCGACGACCGGCATGGCCGCATCGGCGTCGTCGAAACCCCGCGAGCGCAGCGCGTCCTGGGGCAGGCGCTCGACCCAATCGCCACCGGGCTTGCGTGCAAACACTGCGCAGGCATTGCCCAGCAGTTGTTCATAAAGGCGGAACGGTTGCTCGTCGGCACCGCTGAGGTACAGCGGCAGGTTGTCCAGGTCGAGGCTGTTGAACGGCAATTCGGCGCCGGTGCGCAGGGTCAGGCGCAAGCCGGCCTTGGCTTTCGGCTCGCTGGCGGCCAGGCGCCCGAGTACGGCGGCGGGGTTGCCGAAGTACTCGGCGCTGCTGACCTGCAACGGCCACAACGTCACCGGATGCGCGGTGCGGTACTCGCAGCAGGTCTGGGTTTCGCGGCCCAGGGCGGCGCGCAACACGGTGTCGCGCGGCAGCGGGAAGCCGCTGGCCAGGGAGCCTTCATCGGGGTCGGTGTGCAATTGCACCACGGTCATCGATGGTGTCGGCGCCAGGTAGTGCGGGTAGGCGATTTCCAGCAGGTTGTGGGTGAAGGTCGGGTACTCGGCGTCGAGTTTGAGCTGTACGCGGGCAGTGAGGTAGGCAAAGCCCTCAAGCAGGCGTTCGACGTACGGGTCGGCGCAGTCCATACCGGACAAGGTCAGCCGACTGGCGATCTTCGGGTATTCCTTGGCGAACTCCGCCGCGCTTTCGCGCACGTGGTGCAGTTCCTGGTTGTACAGCTCCAGCAGGCGCGGGTTCATGGGCGCCTCCGCTGGTCGGCATTCACCACGCGCACATGGCCGGATTCCAGGTCGAGGTCGGTTTGCAGCAACAGGCGCAAGGGCACCGGCTGCGCCCACAGGTCGCCTTCGATCTCGAAACTCAGGGCGTTGTGATTCATCTCGCCATGGCCGACGCGGGCTTTGACGCGCAGCGTATGGCGCAGGATGCGCGGTTCAAAGGTGGCAATCGCCTGGTAGATCAGGGCTTCCAGGGCCTTGATGTCGACGCTGGAAACGCTGTTGCCCGCCAGCGCCGGCAGGCCGTAATTGACCACCGAGGTGCCTGCCTGTGTGTGCAGCGTGGCATCGGCATCGAGCAACGACGTGGTATTGAGCAGCCACGCCAGGTCGCGCAGCACCGAGGCTTTCAGTTGGGTCAGGGACAGCACGCGTTTATCGGCGCTTTCCTTGGGATTGGTTGGGTCGTCGTCGGTCAACCGGTCCAGCAGGGACGGTTGCAGACGGTCGCGGGAAGCGATTTCAGTTACCACCAAAGCAGCTCCACGGACAATATCGAAAATGAAAGACCCGCCGTAGCAGCTGCCGAGCGAAGCAAGGCTGCGTCCGACTGCGAAGCAGTCGTAGAGCAGGCACTGAGTTTCATCAGGTAAACCTCAGTGCCTGGTGTGCGAGGACTTCGTCCTCGAACGCAGCCTCGCTTCGCTCGGCAGCTGCTACGGCGGAGCGAGGTAGGCGTATCAGCGCTTGGTGTTGGAACGGATGTTCCAGCCAAACTTGATCGCGCCGCCGTCTTTGGTGCCGTCGGCTTTCTGCGGCTGGTAGTCGACCATCACTTGGGCGAAGTTCAAGGTGACGTTTTCAGTCAGGCGGTCATCGCCGCCCGAGCCGCCGGTGCTCAGGGACGTTACCAGCACTTCTTCCAGATTGATCACCATGTACTCGACCTGGCTTTCGCCACCGGCCTTGCGCACGGTCAGCTTGACCTTGTCGATGTGCTTGCCGCTGGCGCAGTGCATCATCAGGTTCGGCGAGGCCTTGTCGACGTACTTGGTCAGCGACAGGTCCTGGATGTTCACCTTGCCCGCACCGCCGCCACCGCCAACGTGCATGTTGCCGGACTGGGCCATGCCCCAGCTCCAGTTCAGCACGTCGATTTCGTCCTTGTGGGCCTTGTCCATGGACTCGCCCTTGATGTCGCCGATCTTGATGAAAATATCAACAGCCATGTTTTCTCCCTGTGTGGCCTCAGCCACTGTATTTGTTAACGCCGCCGAACCCTGTAGGAGCGAGCTTGCTCGCGAAGGTCGTCAACGGTGACGCGGGCATTCTGGATGAACGCAGCGCCTTCAAGTTTTTCGCGAGCAAGCTCGCTCCTACAGGGAGCGAGCCAGTCCCGATTTTTTACGCGCTTTTCGCCGAAGGCAGCTTCGATACCAGGCGCAACGACACGGTCAGCCCTTCGAGCTGGTAGTGCGGGCGCAGGTAGAACTTGGAGTTGTAGTACCCCGGGTTGCCCTCGACGTCTTCCACGATCACCTCGGCGGCGGCCAGCGGGTGCTGGGCCTTGGTGGTCTCGGTGGAGTGCGCCGGGTCACCGTCGACGTAGTTGAGGATCCAGTCCTGCAACCAGCGCTGCATCTCGTCCTTCTCTTTGAAGGAACCGATCTTGTCGCGCACGATGCACTTCAAGTAGTGCGCGAAACGGCAAGTGGCGAAAAGGTACGGCAGGCGCGCGGCCAGGTTGGCGTTGGCGGTGGCGTCGGGGTCGTCGTATTCGGCCGGTTTCTGCAGCGACTGGGCGCCGATGAACGCGGCGAAGTCGGTGTTTTTCTTGTGCAGCAGCGGCATGAAACCGTTCTTCGCCAGTTCCGCTTCACGGCGGTCGCTGATGGCGATTTCGGTCGGGCACTTCATGTCCACGCCACCGTCATCGGTAGGGAACGTGTGGGCCGGCAGGTTTTCCACTTCACCGCCGGACTCCACGCCACGGATGCGCGAGCACCAGCCGTAGTGCTTGAACGAACGGTTGATGTTCACCGCCATCGCGTAGGCGGCGTTGGCCCAGGTGTACTTGGAGCTGTCGGCGCCGTCGGTGTTTTCTTCGAAGGCGAAGGCTTCCACCGGGTCGGTCTTGGCGCCATAGGGCAGGCGCGCCAGGAAGCGCGGCATGGTCAGGCCGATGTAGCGCGAGTCTTCCGATTCACGCAGCGAGCGCCAGCCGGCGTATTCCGGGGTGGTGAAGATCTTGGTCAGGTCGCGCGGGTTCGACAGTTCCTGCCACGAGCCCATGCCCATCACGGTCGGCGATGCCGCAGCAATGAACGGGGCGTGCATGGCGGCGCAGACTTTCGACAGCTCGCCCAGCAGTTCCACGTCCGGTGGCGACTGGTCGAAGTAGTAGTCGCCTACCAGGCAGCCGTACGGTTCGCCGCCGAACTGGCCGTACTCTTCTTCGTACATCTTCTTGAAGAGCGGGCTCTGGTCCCACGCGGTGCCCTTGAATTTCTTCAGGGTCTTGTGCAGGTCCGGCTTGGAGATGTTGAGCACGCGAATCTTCAGTTGCTCATCGCTCTCGGTGTTATTGACCAGGTAGTGAAGGCCACGCCAGGCGCTTTCCAGCTGCTGGAAATCCTGGTGGTGGATGATCTGGTTGACCTGGGCGGTGAGCTTGGCGTCGATGGCGGCGATGATCGATTCGATCGATTTGATCGCGTCGTTGGACACCAGGTCGGTTTGCGCCAGGGCCTGTTCGGCCAGGGTGCGCACGGCGGTTTCCACGGCTTCGCGGGCACGCTCGGTCTTGGGCTTGAATTCCTGCATCAGCAAGGATGCGAACTCGCTGGTTTCCTCGGTTGCACCCAGGCTCTGGGCGCCTTCGCGGGCGGTATTGTCAGTCATGATTACTGGTCCCCTGCAGGCTTAGGCGCACTGGCAAGTGCCTGGAGCAGTGCCGGGTCCTTGATCGCCTTCATGATGATTTCTTCAGCGCCAGTCTTGCCGTCCATGTAGGTCAGCAGGTTGGCCAGTTGGGTGCGGGCTTCGAGCAGTTGCTTGAGCGAGTCGACCTTGCGGGCCACGGCGGCCGGGCTGAAGTCGTCCATGCTTTCGAAGGTGATGTCCAGGCTCAGGTTGCCTTCGCCGGTCAGCTCGTTGGGTACGTGGAACGCCACGCGCGGCTGCATGGCCTTGAGGCGCGAGTCGAAGTTGTCGACGTCCACTTCAAGGAACTTGCGGTCGGCCACAGGCAGAAGAGGCTCGGCAGGCTTGCCGGCGAGGTCGGCCATCACACCCATCACGAAGGGCAGCTGGACCTTTTTCTCGGCGCCGTAGAGCTCGACGTCGTACTCGATCTGCACTCGAGGCGCGCGGTTGCGCGCGATGAATTTCTGAGAACTTTGCTTCGCCACGTTGCTGCTCCTGGTCGCTTGAGCGACGGTGTTGTTACTGCGCAGTCGAGCGGCTTACTCGCCGTCCGGGCCGCGCAGGTTTTCAAATTGGGACATCCCATCGGGAATCAGATTGCGCACGATGGCCGCGAAGTCGGCGTGCACAAGGTGCTTGGCCCGGTTCAGCAACACTGGCAACGGGCTCGAAGGCTCGTGCCGGGTGTAATACGCAAGGATCTTGTCGAGGCTGCGCAGCACGTCATCACGGTTGCTGATGTCGCCGCTGGGGCGAGGTGCGGCGGGGGCAGCGGCGAAGTCCACCGAGGGGGCATTGTCGTCACTGACGGCCTCGGGCTCGCTGCTGGCAGCGCCGTTCGGAACAAACTGGTTAAGGACCTGCAGCGCCTGCTTGAGCGGTTGCTTCAACAGGCTGAGGTCCACGCCTTGGGCGGAACCCACCTGGTCGCTGACCTGCTGCTCGATGGCTTCGCAGGCGGCGCGTGCGGTGCTCAAGGCGTCGCGGGTGGCTTGCAGGTGTTCGGGGTCGCTGTCGAGAAACGCGGCGTTGAGCTGCTGGGCGCCGAGCTGTTCGTCGGGGAAACTCATCAGGCCGCTGGCATTCAACGCGGCGCGCAGGCTCACCGGACCGAAGGTGCGCGAGCGCGTGAGAATGCTCTCGCGCAGCAGACGAATGGTTGCGTCGCTGGTCAGGCCGGAGAGGGCGTTGATGCGTACGGTGGGGTCGTTATCGTCGTCGGCATCCAGGCGCGGGTGCAGGTCGGCCCAGTATTCGCGCAGCAGCGCATTGATCAACGTGAGGACTTCAGCCAGCCCGGCCGCACCCTGGAGGGCGAGGGAGCTTTGCAACAGGAAATGGGTGATGCGCAGGTCTTTGCTGCGCTGCAGCAAGTCGAGGCTCTGCTGCTGGATGCTGCGCCATTCCGGCGGCTCGGCGGGCAGGATCGAATCGCCCATGCTGCGCTCGGGTTGGCCTTTGGCATCACGCTCCAGCTGGAGAAAATCCGCGTCATATTCCATGTCTTCGCCACAGGGCGAAGTCGCGGAAACGGCGGTGAGCAGCAACGGCACATCCACTGAAATTGATCTCCCTATCAGCCCGTTACATAGCGGGCAATGCATGCATTAGTTGCGCAAGGAACTTTGCATGTTTTCTTGGTCATATAAGAAGATGCCACTAATGTGCCATCACCGGTATTCAAGAAGTTGTGCATTTTTGGTGTAGTACTTATGCCTTGTCAAGGTAAGCTATTCGCCCTCTGTGACAGATGTGCGGTGCTTAACAACCTGCGCGACTGGTGGGTCGAACGACGCACCGGCATAGGATTTTTGTCATGGACCCCAGTTAAGATCAGCGATCATGCTGGCATCAGCAGGTTTTGAACGGTCGATTGCACGACCTGATGGGGATCTCCCGGGCGTCGCTGTCCCTGGGGTCTACTGCGCGCGAAGTATCAGCAAGGAGGCAAGATGTCGCTGTGTTTGACTATCACTAGTTATCACAAGATTACCCCCGGGCAATGCTCGGAAAAGTCCATGAACCAGGGCTCGATGGCTATCGGCCGCAGCTCGGATAATGACTGGGTATTGCCTGATCCCGAGCGCCTGGTGTCTTCGCAGCACTGCGTTATTCAATACAAAGATGGTCGTTATTATTTAACCGATAACAGTACAAACGGTGTGGAGTTGGTTAACGCCGGCATCCGTTTGCGCAGGGGTAACAGCGAGCTGTTGCAGGATGGCGAGTTGATCCGCATCGGCGATTACGAGATCCAGGCGCGGATCGACTTCAACGTGCAGGCCATCGACAGCCAGCCATTCGCCGGTGATTCGCCGAACAGCTTTGAGGCCCTGATGGGCGCCGTGGCGAACAAGCCCGCGCCGACGCCGGTGATTGCCCCGCAATTTCAGGGCGCTTCGTCGATGGACACGCTGCCGGACCTGTTCGACTTCC
The DNA here is from genome assembly GCF_052112325.1 of Pseudomonas sp. Yb2C2. Lineage (NCBI taxonomy): Bacteria > Pseudomonadati > Pseudomonadota > Gammaproteobacteria > Pseudomonadales > Pseudomonadaceae > Pseudomonas > Pseudomonas sp. Yb2C2. Next base: position 296,969 of record NZ_JAVAJK010000005.1, read on the forward strand.
TCAGCCCCACCGCCGTGCCGCCGCCCACCGTGGCCGACCATGTTCCCAGCGAACAACACGACTTCCGCCCGCCGACCCCGGTGGCGGTACCCGTGGTCGAGACGCCTGTGGTCTCGGGCTCGGTGATTCCCGAAGACTGGGACCTGTTTGGCGACACGCCGGCGCCGTCGGCCAGTGCGCCGCCACCTCCGCCACCGCCACCCACACCGATCATCCAGCCGCCACCCGTGGTCGAGCCAGTGCTCCCCGTGGCCGCCACCCAGCCGCCCGATCTCTTGCAAGCCTTCCTGCGCGGTGCCGGCCTGGACCAGTTGCGCCTGGACAAGGCCCAGGCGGAGGCGCAGATGGAAAACATCGGCCGCAGCTACCGCCTGATGGTCGAAGGCCTGATCGACGTATTGCGTGCCCGCGCCAGCCTCAAGGGCGAGTTCCGCATGCAGCAGACCATGATCCAGCCTGCCGAAAACAATCCGTTGAAATTCGCACCGAATGCCGACGAAGCTTTACTGCTTTTGCTTCGCCACGGCAACCAGGCGTTTATGGCGCCGGACATTGCCGTGCGCGACAGTTTTGATGACCTGCGCGCCCACCAACTGGCGGTGATGGCCGGGGTGGAAGCAGCGATCAAGCACTTGCTCACGCGCTTTGAACCGGCGCAACTGGAAGAGCGCATGGGCAAGCCCGGCGGGCTGTCGAACCTGTTCGCCGGCTCGCGCCAGGCCCAGTACTGGCAGCAGTTCACCGAGCTCTACAGCAATATTTCCCGCGAGGCCCAGGAAGATTTCCAGGACCTGTTCGGCCGTGAATTCAGCCGGGCCTACGAAGAACACAGCGCGCGACAGCGTCGGTAAAACCGCGCCGCAACCTACGGATTAACGGATAGCTAAGTACGTCATTGAGGACGCAGGATGATTCCCAGGTTTTTACTCGCAGTCGCCACCGCGCTGCTGCTGACCGCGTGTAGCAAGGATGCGGTCAAACCCGAAACGGCTGCTGAGGCTGAAGTGAACACCGCCGCCGTCGAGCTGCACTTCCACGCGATTGCCGGGCTTAACCCCGGCGCCAACGGCCAGGCCGCGCCGGTGCGGGTGCGCATTTTCGAACTGAAGAACGCCGCCACCTTCGCCCGCTCCGATTACTTCGCCCTGGCCGACCGTGCGCAATCGACCCTCGGCCTGGACCTGCTGGACCAGGACGAAGTCATGGTGCAACCCGGCCAGCAACTGAGCATCCAGCGCGACCTCGACCCCTCCACGCGCCAGATCGGCTTGCTGGTGGGTTATCGCGAGTTGGACCGCGCGCAATGGCGCACGGTGATCAACGTACCGGCGCGCCAATACACCGAATATCAGATCAGCCTCGATGTGCGTGCCGTGCGCGCCGACGTCGTGGTCACCCCATCCAGCCCTGCCCAATAAGAAGCAATCGGAGCTCCCCATGTCCTGGAACAATCGCGTGGTCTGGTCGGAAGGCATGTTCATCGGAACGCAGCACTTCCAGCAGCATGACCGTTACCTGGAAAACCTGATCGACGCCCGCAGCCGCCCGTTGTCCGCCGGCGCCTGGGGGTTTTCCGAATTGCTGATCGACCAGGGCCTGCTGGCCCAGGGCAAGCTGGCCATCGTCTCGGCGCGCGGCCTGTTGCCCGACGGCACGCCGTTCAACATTCCCCAGGATGACCTGGCGCCCAGCCCGCTGAATATCGACGACAACCTGCGCGATGGCCTGGTCTACCTGGCCTTGCCACTCAAGCGTGCGGGTGCCCGCGACACCGTGGATGAGGGCGAAGCCCTGGAAGCCGCGCGCTACGTGAGCCAGGTGCGCGAAGTGCGCGATGACAACGCGCCGTTCGAAAACCGCGCGCCGGTGGCCGTGGGTTCCCGGGCCCTGCGCTTGCTGACCGCCCAGGACGGCATCAGTGACTACGCCGCCGTGGGCCTGGTGCGCATCAAGGAAAAACGCGCCGACCGTGCGCTGGTCCTCGACGACAGCTACATCCCGCCCGTGCTGGACGTGGCCGCGAGCAAGCCATTGAGCGCGTTTCGCAGCGAACTGCTGGGCCTGTTGCACCAGCGCGGCGAAGCCCTGGCGGGCCGCGTGGTTGCCTCGGGGGCAGGCGGTGCGTCGGAGATCGCCGACTTCATGCTGCTGCAACTGGTCAACCGCGCCCAGCCGCTGATCCAGCATTTCAGCCAGTTGAGCCCGCTGCACCCGGAGCGCTTTTTCAGCGCACTGGTCAGCCTGGCCGGTGAGTTCTCGACCTTTTCCACTTCAGGCCGTCGTCCCCAGGAATACCCGCAATACCAGCACGACGACCTGGCCCTGAGCTTCGCCCCAGTCATGGCGGCCCTGCGCGAAGCCCTGTCGATGCTGATCGACAGCAAGGCCACGCCGATCCCGATTGTCGAGAAAGCCTACGGCGTCCACGTGGCCATGCTGGCCGACAAAACCTTGCTCGACAGCGCCAGCTTCATCCTCGTGGTCCGTGCCGATGTGCCCGGCGAAACCCTGCGTGCGCGCTTCGGCCAGCAGAGCAAGGTCGGCTCGGTGGAGCACATCCGCGACCTGGTCAACCTGCAACTGCCGGGCATCACCTTGCTGCCGTTGCCGGTGGCGCCGCGCCAACTGCCGTACCACGCAGGCTCGACCTACTACGAGCTGGACCGTGGCAGCGAGCATTGGCAGCAACTGGGCAATTCCGGTGGTTTTGCCTTCCATATCGCCGGGCAGTTCCCGGGCTTGAACCTGGCCTTCTGGGCGATCCGAGGATAATCCGCGATGCATCCCAATGATGACGACCGCACCCAGTTCATGCCGCGCCCGGGTGGCCGCGCGCCGGAACCCGCGCGTGCCGAGCCGGCCCCGCTGTCGATGCCGGCCGCGCCGATCCTCACCGGCAAAAGCCAGGGCCTGAACCCGCTGGAAAGCGCCGCCGGCCCGCTGTTGGCGCTGTTGACGCGCCTGCGCAACACCATCGCGCACCCGGCGCCGGCCAGCCTGCGCGCGCAGTTGCTGGCGTACCTGCGCCAGTTCGAAGAACGCGCCGAAGCCGCTGGCGTGGCCCGCAACGAGGTGCTGCTGGCGCGCTACGCGCTGTGCACCGCCCTCGATGAAGCGGTGTTGAGCACGCCGTGGGGCAGCACCAGCGATTGGGGCAAGCAGAGCCTGTTGATCACGGTGCACAACGAAGCCTGGGGGGGCGAAAAAGTCTTCCAGTTGCTCGACCACTGCCTGCAAAGTCCACGGGAGCGCCTGTACCTGCTGGAGCTGTTGTACCTGTGCATGTGCCTGGGGTTCGAAGGCCGTTACCGCGTGATGAACGACGGTCGCAGCCAATTGGAAGCCTTGCGTGAGCGCACGGCGGCGGCGATTCGCAGTGCTCGCGGTGACCACGAGCGCGAGCTGTCGCCCCATTGGCGCGGCGTCACCGTCGCGCGTGATCGGCTGGCGCAGTTCATGCCGCCGTGGATCGCCGTGGCGATTGGCCTGGCGTTGTTGCTGGCCTTGCTGTTCACCTTGCGCCTGCTGCTCGCGGCGCAGGCTGAACCGGTGTTCAAGAACATCCATGCCCTGGGCGAGATCCCGGTGCAGGCCATCGACCGTCCCGTGGCGCAACCAAAAGTGATCGAGCGTCCGCGTCTGGCCGGCTTCCTGGCGGAAGACATCAAGGCCGGTCGCGTCGCGGTGGAAGACAAGGTCGACCGCTCCGTGGTCACCATTCGTGGCGATGAGCTGTTTGCGTCCGCCAGTTCCAGCATCGTCGATGACTACCAGCCGCTGATGCTGCGCATCGCCGACGCCATCCGCAAGGTCAAGGGCCAGGTGCGCGTCACCGGGCACAGCGACAACCGCCCGATTGCCACGCTGCGTTTCCCATCCAACTGGGCGCTGTCCGAAGCGCGGGCCAAGTCGGTATTGGAGATCCTCGCGGCCAAGACCGGCCAGGCTGATCGCTTCAGTGCCGAGGGCCGCAGCGACACCGAGCCGTTGGCGACCAACGCAACTGCCGAAGGCCGTGCCCGCAATCGTCGGGTTGAAATCACCGTATTGGCGGAGGGCGTCGAGTGAAGGCGTTTTTCAGTTTCATGATTCGCTGGGTGATCCCCGTGCTGGGCCTGATCGCCCTGAGCCTGATCATCTGGTTTGTGGGGCCGTTGCTCGACGTGCTGGTGCCGGAAGGGCGCCGTTGGGCGCTGATCATCCTGGTGTTTGCGGTGTGGATCGCCTACCGCGTGTTCCGCATCATCCAGGCGCGGCGCCAAGCGGCCGAAGTGATGCGCAGCCTGGCGGCCGAAACCCCGGCCGACCCCAACAGCGTGGCGACCGCCGAAGAGCTCACCACCCTGCGCCAGCGCATGGACGAAGCCCTGGCGCTGCTGAAAAAGGCCAAGCTCGGTGGCGACGAACGCCGCAACCTCTACGAGCTGCCGTGGTACGTGATCATCGGCCCGCCGGGTTCGGGCAAGACCACGGCGCTGGTCAACTCCGGGCTGCACTTTCCGCTGGCGGCCCAGTTGGGCGCCGGGGCGGTGCGCGGTGTTGGCGGTACGCGTCACTGTGACTGGTGGTTTACCGACCAGGCGGTATTGCTCGACACCGCCGGCCGCTACACCACCCAAGACAGCAATTCCACGGTGGACAAAGCCGCCTGGCTGGGCTTTCTCGACCTGCTGAAAAAGCAGCGCTCGCGCCGCCCGATCGATGGCGCCTTTATCGCCATCAGCCTGTCGGACCTGCTGCTGGGCACCGATGCCGAACGCGCGGCCCACGCGGCGGCGATCCGCCTGCGTATCCAGGAGCTGTACACCCAATTGGGCGTGCGTTTCCCGATCTACCTGATGCTGACCAAGCTCGACCTGGTGCCGGGCTTCATGGAGTTCTTCGACAACCTGAGCAAGGAAGAACGCGCCCAGGTCTGGGGCATGACCTTTGCCTTGGACGACGGCAAGAACAGCGACAGCCCCCTGGCGCACCTGCAAAGCGAATTCGCCGGCCTCGAGCAGCGCCTCAACGAACGCCTGGTGGAGCGCCTGCAACAGGAGCGCGACCCGGCGCGGCGCGACCTGATCTACGGTTTTCCGCAGCAGTTCGGCGCATTGAAGGACTGCCTGCAAAGCTTCCTCGAAGGCGTGTTCAAGCCCAATGCCTTTGAAGAGCGCGTGTTGCTGCGCGGCGTGTACTTCACCAGCGGCACCCAGGAAGGCAGCCCGATCGATCGCCTGATCGGCGCCATGGCCCAGAGCATGAACCTGGACCGCCAGCACCTGGCGCGCCAGAGCGGCACCGGGCGCAGTTACTTCATCGAAAAACTCTTCACCGCCGTGGCCTTTGCCGAACGAGGACTGGTGGGCGTTAACCCGAAAGTCGAGCGTCGGCGCACGTGGATCGCACGCGGTGTACTCGCGGCCACCGTGGCCTTGGTGATCGTGGTCAGCAGCCTGTGGTGGGTGAGTTATCGCGCCAACCAGGCGTATATCGCCCAGGTCGACCAAAAGGTCGCGCCACTGGGCCAGACCGTCCAGAACCTCAGCCCGGCGCAGCGTGAAGTGCTCGCGGTGCTGCCGCTGCTCAATGCGGTGAAGAACCTCGCGGGCGATTCGCCGAGCTGGTCCGAAGGCCTGGGGCTGTATCAGGGCGATATGCTCGAAGCCGAGTCCGCCAGCGTCTATCGCAAGCTGTTGATCGCCGTGTTCGCGCCGCGCCTGGTGACGCGCATCGAGGAGCAACTGCACGGCGGCGGCAACTCCGACTTCCTCTACGAAGGCCTCAAGGCCTACCTGATGCTCGCCGACAGCGAGCATTACGATCCGGACTTCATCAAGGCCTGGATCGCCCTCGACTGGGACCGCAACCTGCCGCGCGATCTGCCGGCCGATCAGCGCCAGGCGTTGACCGGGCACTTGCAGGCGCTGTTCGAGCGCCATCCGCCGAATGCGCGCCTTGACCCGCGCTTGATCGACGATCTGCGTCGCCAGTTGCAACAGCTGCCGGTGGCCCAGCGTGTCTACGACCGGGTCAAACGCCAGAAACTGCCTGAAGGTATCCCGGACTTCCGTATCAACGAAGCCGCTGGCCGCGATGCCGCGCTGGTGTTCAGCCGTAAAAGCGGCAAGCCGCTGGGCGAGCCGTTGAGTGGCTTTTTCACCGCCAAGGGCTATCGCCAGGCGTTTTTGCTCAGCAGCCTGAACCAGACCGGCACCCTGGCTGAAGAGCAATGGGTGCTGGGCCATGAGCAGGCCGATCAGCAGAACGTGGTCAGCCTGGCCGCCGATGTGCGTCGCCTGTATTTCCAGGACTATCAGCGCCAATGGGATGCGTTGCTCGCCGATATCGACTTTGTGCCCATCACCAGCGTGGCCCAGGCAGCCGATGTGCTGCGGGTGATTTCCGGCCCGAGTTCGCCGCTGAAAAAACTGCTGGTGGCAGTGGCCAAGGAAACCGATCTGCAAGCCGAAGAGCGCCAATTGGCCGCTAAAGGCGTGCCGGTGGAAGGTGGTGTCGACAAGCTCAAGGAGCGCCTCGGCAGCCTGCTCGGCCAGGAGCAACCGACGGCCAATGCGCCGGCTGCAGCGGATGATCCGGTGACCGCGCACTTTGCCGAACTCAACAGTATCGTCAGCAAGAACGAAGGCGAACCGGCGGCCATCGACGGCCTGTTGTCGGACATGAACGCGCTGTATGTGCAGGTCAGCGCCATGGTCGGGGCCAGCGGCGATGCCTTGCTTGGCGAGGCGAAGAACCAGGCGGCGGCTGCGGCCACACGGGTCAGCCTGAACGCCGAGCGCCAACCTCCGCTGGTGCAGGGCATGGTCAAGTCGGTGGTCAACTCCACCACCAACAGCATGATGGGCGGGGTGCGTAACCAACTGAACGCGGCGTGGGTCAGCGAAGTGGTCAACGTGTACCGCCAGTCCCTGGCCGGTCGTTACCCGATGTCGCCGGGCAGTGCGCGGGATGCGACCCTGGATGACTTCGGCCAGTTCTTCGGCGTGGGCGGGGTGATGGACAACTACTTCCGCAAATACCTGCAGCCGTACGTGGACACCTCGGCACAGACCTGGCGCTGGCAGCCGGGCGCGGCACAGAAACTCGGGATTGCGCCGGGCGTGCTGCAAACCTTCCAGCGCGCGGCGACGATCCGCGATGCGTTTTTCCGCTCCGGTGGCACCCAACCGATCGTGCGTTTTGAACTCAAACCGGTGTCGATGGACCCGACGATCACCCAGTTCCTGCTCGACCTCGACGGCCAGCAATTGAGCTACGACCACGGCCCCAGCCGCCCGGTGGCGATGCAATGGCCGAACCCCGGCAGCATTGGCGTGGTGCGTATCTCGATCATGCCGCCGTCGGCCAGTGGTCGCTCGGGCGTGACCCTCGACGGGCCGTGGGCCTGGTTCCGCCTGCTGGAGCAATCGGACCTCACCGCCGGCAACTCGCCGGACCGCTTCAACCTGCGCCTGCGGGTCGACGGTGCGAGCATCGCCTACGAGTTGCGTGCCAACAGCGCCTTCAACCCGTTCAAGAGCCGTGTGCTCAGTGGCTTCAGCCTGCCGGAGCGGCTATGACGACGCTGGGTTTCTACGGCAAGCTGGCCAGTCGCGGAGACTTCGTCAGCCGTGCCTTGCCCCAGAGCTTTATCGGCCCTTGGGACAGCTGGCTGGCGGCGGGGTTGCTCGCCAGCCAGAACAGCCTCGGCGCCGACTGGCTCAATGCGTACCTGGTCAGCCCTCTATGGCGCTTTGTGCTGGCGCCCGGCGTGTGCGGGCCGGACGCGGCGGCGGGCGTGGTGATGCCGAGCATTGACCGGGTCGGGCGCTATTTCCCGTTGGCGGTGGTCACCTTGCTCGATCACGACATCAACCCGGCGTCCCTGGTGGGCGGGCCGGACAGCTGGTTTGAGCAGGCCGAAGAGCTGTTGCTCAGCACCCTGGATGCCGGCGCCACGTTTGAACGCTTCAACGCTGGCCTCGATGACCTGGGCTTACCGGCGACCGAGCCGCGTGCGGTGGACAGCCGTTTCGCCGGCCTGCAGCGCGTGGCGGCCAGCGTGCCGCACCAGCGCATGACCGCGCTCGCCGAACAGGCCTGCGACGGTGCGAGCCTGTGGTGGGGGCGTGGTTCGCAGACGATTTCCCCTGGTTTATTGCGGTGTCAGGGCCTGCCTGCCGCCGGCGATTTTGCGCAGTTTCTGCTCGGACAAGAAGGTGTGGTGTAGATGGGGTCGACGTACAAATCCGCGAGCAAAAGCCATGTGGGCATGGTTCGCCAGGTCAACGAAGACGCGTGCCTGGACCTGCCGGAAAACCGCCTGTGGGTGGTGGCCGACGGCATGGGCGGGCACGCGGCGGGGGATTATGTCAGCAGCCTGATCGTCGACAGCCTGCGCAGCGTGCCGATGGGCCGTTCCCTCGACGAGTACTCGGCAGCCCTGCGCAATGACCTGACCCGCATCAACGCCGCCGTGCGTGAAGAAACCGCCAACCGTGGTGTGACCATGATGGGCAGCACGGTGGTGGTGCTCGCCGCGCGCGGTTTGCGCGGTGTGTGCCTGTGGGCCGGCGACAGCCGCCTGTACCGCCTGCGCGACGGCGTGCTCGAAGGCATCTCCCGCGACCACAGCTACGTCCAGGACTTGCAGGACAGCGGCCTGCTCAGCGAAGCCGATGCCCGCGTGCACCCGCGCGCCAACATCGTCACCCGCGCCATTGGCGTGGAAGCCCAGCTGGAACTGGCGGTGGTCGACCTGCTGATCGCCCCCGGCGACAGCTACCTGCTGTGCAGCGATGGCCTGAACAAGACCGTCGACGACCATGAGATCCGCGAAGTGCTCAGCCACGACGCGCCGGATGAAATCGTGCGCAGCCTGGTGCACCTGGGGCTCAACCGTGGCGCGCCGGACAACATCACCGCCATCGTCGTGAAGGTATCGGCATGAACATTGTGATTCCGGGCTATGACATCGACGGCGAGATCGGCGAAGGCGCCATGGCCAGCGTGTACCTGGCGACCCAGCGCTCCCTGGAGCGCAAGGTGGCGCTGAAGGTGATGGCGGCGGCGCTGGCGGCCGACCCGAGCTTCTGCGAACGTTTCCTGCGCGAGGGCAAGACCCTGGCGCGGCTGTCTCACCCGCACACGGTGACCATCCATGACATCGGCAATGTCGGTGAGCTGTACTACATGGCCATGGAATACCTGCCCAACGGCACGCTCAAGGAGCGCATCGCCGCCGGCCTGACGCCGGAGCAGGGCATTACGCTGATCCGCCAGATCGCCTCGGCGCTGGGCTATGCCCATGCCCAGGGGCTGGTGCACCGCGACGTCAAGCCGGCAAACATCCTGTTCCGCGCCGATGGCACGGCGGTGCTGTCGGACTTTGGCATTGCCAAGTCCCTGGACGACCGCACCCAATTCACCCAGGCCGGTTTTGCCGTGGGCACGCCGAGCTACATGAGCCCGGAGCAGGCGCGGGGACAGGAGATCGATGGCCGTGCCGACCTCTACGCGCTGGGCGTGGTGCTGTATGAAATCCTCGTCGGCAAGCTGCCGTACAACGGCAACGATGCGCTGTCCACCGCGCTGGCGCACCTGACCGAACCCTTGCCGGAATTGCCGGTGCACCACGGGCGTTATCAGGGTGTGTTGCGCAAGCTGTTGGCCAAGGACCCGGCAGAGCGTTTCCCGGATGCGGCGGCGTTGCTGCAGGCGCTGGATAACCTGCCTGCGGAGTCGCCGGAGGCCACGCTGGTGCGGCCGTTGCCGATCCCGCTGAGTTTTGATCTGGCGGGCATGACCCCGGTCACCATCGACATCCCGACCGACAGACCCCAGCCGCAACCGGTGCGCCAGCCGGTGGTGACGCCGACCCAGCATAACGCCGTGTCCGAGCAGCGTCGTGGGCCGGTGCTGGCACTGGCCGCCGTGGCGGTGGCCGTCGCATTGGCCATTGGTGGCGGCAGTTACTGGTGGTTGAGCGGCAGTGATGAGCCGGCCAAGCCGCCGGCTGCCGTCGTGCCTCAGGCCAAGCCTCCAGCGGCGGTCGCCGACGTGCCCCCGGCAACGCCCACTGCGGCCGCCGAAGTGGACGGCGGCCAACGGCCGTTGTTGATGGCCGGTAAGAAGACTTTGTTCCAGCGCGTGCTCAGCAAGCCCGGCGCCAAGCTGTCGGATGACGCCGGCGGCGCGCCGGGCAAGGCCCTGCCGGCGTTCTCCGTGCTGTATGTGTACCAGCGCAAAGACGTCGACGGCAGCCCGTGGGTGCGCGTCGGTGCCGCCACCGATGGCCGCAGCGACGGCTGGTTGCCGGCCGCCCAGGTCAGCGACTGGAAGCAAAGCCTCGTGCTCAAGTTCACCGAACGCTCCGGCCGGGCGCCGGTGATGTTCCTGCGCCAATCCGGCGAAGTGGAAAAGTTGCTCGCCGATCCAGCCGCCGCCAAAGGCGTGCTGGCCAAGGCGCAGAAGAACAGCGACGACAACGGCCAGGTCCTGGCCCTGGAGCCGGCCGCCAGCGCGGTGCCGCAGAACCAGTTCTACCTGTTGCCGATCTTCGACGCCAAGGAGAGCTTCGACGAAAACGGCCAGCCGGTGCAGTTGCTTAACGTTGCCTCCATCGACCCAGGCAGTAACGCGACGGCCAAGCCATCGACCCCGGTGATCAACGCCAATGCCGACGCCTTCCGCACTGCCGTGGTGCTGGTGGTGGACACCACGGTTTCCATGCAGCCCTACATCGACCAGATCCGCGATGTGGTGCACGAGCTGCAAACCCGTATCGCCGAGCGTGGCGAGCTGGACAGTGTCAGCTTCGGCATGGTCGGTTTCCGGAGCAGCATCAAGAAAACCCCAGGCCTGGAATACGTGGCCAAGACCCTGATCAGCCTCGACCAGGGCCGCGACCCGCAACGCTTCCTCGACATGGCGCGCCAGGTCAAGGCGTCCACCGTGTCCAGCCACTCCTTCAACGAGGACGCGTTTGCCGGGGTGATGCAGGCCGTGGACGGCATGGACTGGTCCGGCTACGGCGGTCGGATCATCCTGCTGGTCACCGATGCGGGCGCGCTGCGCAAGAACGACCCGTTTGCCGCCACCCAGATGAACGAAGCCGAAGTGCGCCAGGCCGCACTGGGCAAGCAGATCAAGATCTACGCGCTGCACCTGCGCACCGACGCCGGCAAGAAAACCCACGCCGGCGCCGAGAGCCAATACCGCACCCTCACCGCCGACGCCAACCCGCAGATCGGCGACCTGTACACGCCGGTGCCGGGTGGCGATGTGCGCAAGCTGGGCGAGCGTGTCGACGAGATCGGCAGCGTGTTCGCCAACCTCGTGCACCAGGTGCGCAGCAATACGCCGCAAGCGGTGCCGCTGCTGAGTGCCGCGCCGAGCCTGGCGGACAAATCCGCCGCGGTCGGCTATGCCATGCACATGGACTTCCTCGGTCGCCGGAACGCCAGCCAGGCGCCGCAACTGGTCAGTGCCTGGACCGCCGACCGCGACCTGACCAATCCCGCGCTGCCGGCGTTCCAGGTGTGCGTGATGCTGACCAAATTGCAGCTCAACGACCTGCAACAGTCGCTGAAACTGATCGTCGATGCGGCGCGCAAGACCCAGACCTCGCCCAAGGATTTCTTCCAGGAAATCGCCAGCGCCTCGGCCTATATGAGCCGCGACCCCCAAGCCCTGCGCAAGGGCGGCAACCTGGCCGACGGCGGCATTCTCGGCGAATACCTGGAAGGCCTGCCGTACCGCAGCAAGTCGCTGAACATGACCCAGGACCTGTGGTTGTCGTTGAGCGTGGCCGAGCAGGAAGACTTTATCGACGAGCTGGATTCGAAAATCCGCCTCTACGAAACCTTCCACAATGACCTGGCCAACTGGGTCCGTTTCGGCGATGCCGAACCGGGTGATGCGTTGTACCGCGTGCCGTTGTCGACACTGCCGTAATGCTGAACTTGAGCGCGGTGCACAAAAGCCGGGGTGTCGGCAGCCAGCGTTACAGCCTGGTGATCCCGGCGCTGCACCTGCGTGCCGGCGAGCAATTGGCAATTGTCGGGCCGAGCGGGTGCGGCAAGAGCACCTTGCTGGATCTGTTGGCGCTGGTACTGGCGCCGGATCAGGTGGGCCGGTTCGAATTCAACCGGCAGGACATTGGTGGACTGTGGCGCGCCGATCAGCAATCCACCCTGGCCGGGCTGCGCAGCCAGCACTTGGGCTATGTGCTGCAAACCGGCGGGCTGCTGGGCTTTCTGGATGTGCGCAGCAATATCGCGCTGTCCCGGCAACTGCTGGGGTTGAAAGACGATGGCAGCGTGACGCGCCTGGCGGAACAGCTGGAGATCAGCGACCAGTTGGCCAAGAAGCCGGCTGCGTTGTCGGTGGGCCAGCGCCAGCGTGTGAGCTGCGCCCGCGCCCTGGCCCATGCACCGCAACTGGTGCTGGCCGATGAACCGACGGCGTCCCTTGACCCGCTGAATGCCGAGCGCGTAATGCAGGCCCTGCTGGCCCAGGCCCGCGAGCACCGCGCCGCCTGTGTGATCGCCACCCATGACGAACCCTTGGCCCGTGCCAGTGGCTTGCAGGTGCGGCGCATCAGTTGCCGTCGCGATACCGATGGCGGCGTCACCGCGACCCTTGGGGAGGCGTGCTGATGCGCATCCCTTTGGTGGCGTCCCTGGCCTTTCAGGATTACCGCAACGATGCCTGGCTGTCGGCCTGTTCGGTGTTGGCGCTGGTGGCGGTGATTGCGCCGTTGCTGGTGTTGTTCGGCCTGAAATTTGGACTGGTTAGCAGTTTGACCGAACGTTTGGAGACCGATCCGGCCACCCGTGAAATTATTCCGCTGGGCGGTGGTCGATTCAGCAGCGCATTTGTCGAACAGCTCGGCCAGCGCAGCGATGTGGCGTTCGCCTTACCGCGCACGCGGCAGATTGCGGCGACGGCGCAGGTGGGCACGCTGACCCTGGAAATGCTGCCGACCGCTGCGGGTGATCCGCTGCTGAACGGCCTGCCGATGCCCAGGGGCCTGGACCGGATCGTGCTGAGCCACACCGCTGCCGAGAAGCTTGCGGCGCGGCCTGGGGATTGGCTGGAGACCAGCTTTGCGCGGCAAGTGGCGGGGCGTGTAGAAGCCCAGCGCACGCGCTTGCAGGTACTGGCGGTGCTGCCGCTGGAAGCCTTCGCCCGGGATGGGTTGTTTGCCGATTTGAGATTGCTGGAAGCGGCGGAAGATTACCGCGATGGCCGTGCGGTACCGGCGTTGGGTTGGGCCGGTGACGAGGTGGGTGTGAGCGAGCAGCGGGTGTATCCGGCGTTTCGCTTGTATGCGCGCAGCCTGGCCGATGTGGAGCCGCTGCGGGTATTTTTCGCCGGGCAGAATCTGTTGGTATCGACCCAGGCACAGACGATCGCCCAGGTGCAGTCGCTGAGCCGCAACCTGTCGATCGTCTTCTGGATCATCGCCGGGCTGGCCTTGGCGGGCGCGTTTGCGGCGATCTTCGCCGGGGCGTTGGCCGCTGTGGCACGCAAGCGCCGGGAATTGTCGGTGTTGCGTCTGTTGGGGTTTTCCACCGGCGCGCTGTTGCTGTTTGTGGTGCTGCAGGCGCTGTACAGCGCAGGGTTTGCCGCTTTACTCAGCGTTGGGCTGTATGGCCTGGCCGAGGCCGCGTTGAACAAGTTATTCGTGCAGGTGCCGGGCGAACACGCCAGCCACCTGCTGGCGCGTCACTATGGCCTGGCCCTGGTTGCAGTCCTTGGCGTCAGCGCCGTGGCGGCAGCCTGTGGTGGTTGGCGAGTGGCGCGTATCCAGGCTTCTGAAGGAATCAGAGATGTATAAGTTACTGGGCGCCGTTCTGGCGCTGAGCCTGGCCTCGCTGGCCATGGCCGATGAAGCGAGCGACAAGCTCGACAACCCCAAGCCGTTGCCCGACGACGTCAGCCTGCCGCTGCCGTGCGAAGGCACTATGGTGTTCCGCTATGCCTACGTGCTGGCCCAAGGGACCTTGGATGACCGCGAGATCAGTCTCGGCTACCCCTTCGCCGAAGGCGAGGCGGGTTACCAGCAGTCATTTATCTCCGGCTACCGCCGCGACTTTATCAACGGCCAGTTCACCCTCAAGGACTTGCCGAAAGACTGGAGCAAAGTCATCGCGCCGTTGATGCCGAAGACCGACGCCAAGACCCCGCTCAAGCCCATGCTGTACTTCATCGGCAAGTACGAAGTGACCGCCCGCCAGTACGCCCAGGTGATGGCCCAGGCGCAATCCCTGGCCAGTGGCGAACCGGCACCGGCGTGCGATGCGCCCACCGGCATGGCCGGGCGTTTGCCCAAGGTGAAGCTGTCGCGCTTTGAGGCTGAGCGCTTCTCGGCGGTGTACAGCGCCTGGCTGATGAAATACCACCGCGATTTGCTGCCGGTGAGCGGTCGTGGGTCGTCGGCGGAAGACGGCGGCCTGGGTTTCGTGCGCCTGCCCACTGAAGTGGAGTGGGAGTTCGCCGCACGCGGTGGCCAGGCTGTGAGTCGCCAGGACTTGGAAGGGCGCCTGTTTCCACGCCGCACCGAAGGCAGTGAAAGCGATGGCCCGCTGGGTGATTACGCGGTGTTCAACCAGGTCGCCGGCGGTACTGGCCAGGCCGCACGCTTGATGCCTATCGGTACCAAGCTGCCCAACCCCATCGGCATGTTCGACGTGATCGGCAACGCCGCGGAAATGGTCCAGGAGTCCTTCCAGCTGGTGCACGCCGGTCGTCGCCAGGGCACCTACGGCGGCTTTGTGGTCAAGGGCGGCAACTACCTCGAAGGCGAGGGCACGCTGTTTACCGGCATGCGCCGCGAATACCCGCTGTTCGCCGCCGACGGCACCGAGCAAAGCAACGAGACCACGGGATTCCGCGTGGCAATCGGGGCGTTGTCGGCGCCGCGCTCGCGTTACAAGGAGTTGTTTGCGCAGTGGCAGAAAGAAGGCCGCCTGGCCTCGCTGACCGACGCCATCGACGACGCCCAGGACCCGACCAAGCGCCTGGACAGCATCATCGCCGCCAGCGCCGACCCCAAGCTGCAGGCCGAGTTGGGGCTGGTCAATGAAGAACTCAAGCGCAATGTCTCGCTGATCGCCCAGCAACGCGAAGAAGCGGCGGGCAACCTGATTCAGTCGGCCGCGCTGGTGGCCGAGACCATCAGCAACTACAACATCCGCCTGGCCAACCTGCAGAAGAGTCGCCAGCAGGCTCTGGACAACAAGGAAGAGGCCAGCGCGGCACTGTTTGCCACGGCTATCGAGAACGGACGCAGCGCCCTCGATGGCGCGGTGGCGATCTATATCGACAACCTGGCCACCGGCACGCGTTACACCGATGCGGTGATCCAGGCGCAGTTTCAACGGATCAAGGAAGAGTTGGATCGCAAGCCCGTGCTCGGCAAGAGCCTGGTGACGCGCGCAACACTGTTCGTTCGCCATGTCGGCAACTACCGCAAGCAACAGCGGGCCGACCCGGCGACGATCTTGAAGGAATTGCTCGCAGCGAGCGGTCAGCGCTGATCGCTGGCTGTATGGCGAGCTTGGAAGGGACTCAGGCGGCAGTGGCCGCACTGGGCAAGTCAAACTTAGAAGAGAACACAACCTATGCTTTTTTCCCGTAAGGCGGTTTCCAAGCGTCACTTGCTGCTGATCGCGGCCGGTTTCAGCACTGTGCTGACCGGCTGCGCCACGTCGCCGGCCTCCAAGGTCGCGTCGAGCACCAAGGTCGAGTACTACCCCAACTGCTACGAGCCGGTGCAGCACTTGCGCGCCACCGATTCGAACATGACCAAGTCGGTGGTGACCGGTGCGGCCATCGGCGCGGCCGGCGGTGCCCTGCTCGGCGCCCTGACCGGCGACAAGGAAAAACGTGGCCGTAACGCCGCCATCGGCGCAGCGGGCGGGGCCCTGGCCGGCGGCGCAGCGGGGTACTACACCGAGCGTCAGAAGCAGATCGCCGACGACAACCAGCGCATTGCCTCGTATGCGGCTGACGTGAACAAAAGCGCCTCCGACATCGACCGCAGCACCGCGTACGCCAGGGCGTCCCAGCAGTGCTACCAGAGCGCATTCACCAAGTTGGTGGCTGATCGCAAAGCCAAGACCGTCAACGACACCGAAGGCCGCAAGCGCCTGGCGGAAATCGTTTCGGGCCTGAAGGAATCCAATGACCTGATCGTGGCGGTCAACGGCAAAGCCGCCGAAGACCTGAACAACTACACCCAGGCCTACGAGAAAGACCTGCAGCAGGTCGGCGTACAGCGTGCCGACGTGGTCACCGTGGCCAAGGCCGATGTAACGCCCGTTGTGACGCCGGGCAAGAAGAAAGGTACCGGCACCAAGCCACCGAAAAAGCCACCGCTTCCAACCGTACCAACAGAAGCCGTGAGCACCGAGAAAACCTTCCAGACCGCCCAGACCAAGCAGGATGAAAGCAAGAAGGTCGCCAGCGCCGGTAAAGCGCAGATCGAAGGCACTTGCCGCGATCCTAACCTGGTCGACTGGGCACCGGTGCCTTGCCCTAACGTTTAAGTAACATGCTGCTATAAGCGTCAAACGCCAGCCGATCTTCCGCTAATGCGCAAGATCGGTAGCGTTCTTTTTGCAATTGGTTAAACTGCTGCGGCCACTCAATAATTACACCGAGGCCGTGTGCATGAAATTTCGTCTTCTCCTGTGGGTGCTGGGCCTGATGATGGGCAAAGCCAGCCGCACCAATCCTGCCTTCCAGCAACAGCTGGGTGACAAAGACCTCGCATTCCAGTTGCAGACCCTCGACGGCAAGGTTGCCCGTCACTTCATCGTCAAAGACCAACGCATCACCAGCCGCTCGGGCGTTCACCCGGCGCCGGCGTTCGCCATCGCGTTCAAGGATGCCGCCTACGGCTTCGCCACGATGCAGGCGAAGAACAAGCAACTGGCGTTCATGACGGGGATTCAGGACAAGTCGATCCAGATCAAGGGCAACCCGGCGCTGGTGATCTGGTTCCAGGGGTTGACCAAGTATTTGGGGCGTAAGCGCAGCTCCAAGCGATGAGCCACAAGCTGCAAGCTTGAAGCTGACTACTTGAAGCTTGCAGCTGCTGTTAAGCCTGGCTGAACTGCGAGGCCAATTCGCGCAGCAGCACCTCGGCATCCAGCACCTTGGCCACGACGTCATCCGCTTTGTCACGGCTCAAGCCCAAACGCTCAAGCAGTTCGTCCGGGATGGTCTCGTCCGGCCCGGACCCAATCCCCCGGCTGCGCAGCAGGCGCACGGCCAGGCACACCAGGTTCGGGTATTCGGCGTATTGCCCATCGTAGGTCGGGTCGTGCTGGAAGCGCAGGGCAGTGGACAGCTCGTCCGGCATGTCCCAGTAGCGCATCAGCCAGGCGCCGATCTGCTCGCGGCTGATGCCCAGCAGGTGTTGCTCCACATAGCTGTGGCACAGGTGCGGGTTGACCTCCAGGTGGCGGCAGATCAGCGAGAAGTGCGGCGGGAACACATGGGCCAGCAACAGGTAGCCGAAGTTGTGCAGCAGGCCGGCGAGGTAGGTCAGGCCGGCTTCCGGGCGCTGAGCGCGGGGCATGGCGCGGGTCAGGCCTTCGATCACGGCGGCGGTGTAGATGGACTGGTGCCAGTACGGTGTGGCCTGGTGCGGGTGGTCCTTGGGCAGGCTCAAGGTCTTGCCCAGGGCCAGGCCCAAGGCGAGGTTGATCACCAGGTCAAAACCCAGCACGCGCACGATGGCGTCTTCCACCGAGCGGATCTTGCCCGGCGATGCGTAGTACGGCGATGCGGCCCAGCTCACCACTTGGGCGGCCAGTGCCGGGTCGGTTTCGACCACGCCGGTGATGTCGTCGATGGTGGCATTGGGGTCGACGCGCAGCTTGATGATCTTCTGGGCGGTGTCGGCCAGCGGTGGAATCTCGATGGTCGCTTCCAGGCGTTGCTGGATGCGACGGGCGGTAAACGCCTGCATCGCCTGGGTGATTTCCTCACGGTCATCATTGGGGCGGTCGAGGTTCGGGCGGATGTTGCTCAGCGGTTCACCGAACTGGGCCGCGCTGGCCTTGGTGAGCATGGTCTTGAAAGCGTCGCTGGCGATTTCCAGCAGCAGCCCGGCTTCGCCCGAATGCACCAGCAGGCTCGGCTCGTCGAGCAGGCTGCCTTCGTACAGGCACGGCGAACTGGTGAGTGCCGGCAGGCCCGGCAGCAGGCTCAGGTCGTGCTTGCCCAGCATGCGCGCGACGCGGTCCGGCGACACGGCCGTAAGGCGGCGACCCGTGAGTTCGGTAAGGCGGTTGAGGTCCAGCAGCTGGTTCTGCGGGAACAGCACCATCAGGGCGCCCACCGCGTCTTCCAGCAAGACGGCCTGGACTTTTTGCGCAGGATTCAGGCCCGGATGTTCGGTGACTTCCGTGTAGCTGATGGCGAGTTTTGCGAGCAAAGCCCGAATGACCGGTGGGGCGGTCAGTGGGGCTGTGGCGTGGGCAACTTCTGACATGGCCTGATCCAATTTCTTACAGTCACCGAAGTATAACCAGCTTGATACACCTGTAGGTCGGATAAGTGCGTCAGGCGTCACACTTGGCCGTATTGCTGCCCATGGCGCAGCCAGCGATCCAGCAGCGGGCTGACGTGATCCGGCCAGCGCTCCAGCAACGCCTGCGCTGCATCGCGCACGGCGGGCAACAGGTCGGCGTCGCGCATCAGGTCGGCGACCTTGAACTGCAGCAGGCCGGTCTGGCGGGTGCCGAGCATTTCGCCGGGGCCGCGCAGTTCGAGGTCTTTCTCGGCGATGACAAAACCGTCGTTGGTCTCGCGCATGATGCCCAGGCGCTGGCGGCCGATCTGCGACAACGGCGGGTGGTAGAGCAGCACGCAGTGACTTGCGGCGCTGCCTCGGCCCACACGGCCGCGCAATTGGTGCAGTTGCGCCAGGCCCAGGCGCTCGGGGTTTTCGATGATCATCAGGCTGGCGTTGGGCACGTCCACGCCCACTTCAATCACGGTGGTAGCGACCAGCAGCTGCAGGTTACCGGCCTTGAATTCAGCCATCACCGCGGCCTTTTCCGCGGGCTTCATGCGCCCATGGATCAGCCCGACCTTGAGTTCGCCCAGGGCGCTGGTGAGGTCTTCATAGGTGGTCTCGGCGGCCTGGCAGGTCAGCTCCTCGGACTCTTCGATCAGTGTGCACACCCAGTACGCCTGGCGGCCTTCGGCACAGGCGCCGCGCACACGTTCGATCACTTCGACGCGCCGGGTGTCGGTGACCAGCACGGTGTTGACCGGTGTGCGGCCGGGGGGCAGTTCGTCGAGGATCGAAGTGTCGAGGTCGGCGTAGGCGCTCATGGCCAGGGTGCGCGGGATCGGGGTGGCGGTCATGATCAACTGGTGCGGGTTCATGCGCCCGCCCACGCCTTTCTGGCGCAGGGCCAGGCGCTGTTGCACGCCGAAGCGGTGCTGTTCGTCGATGATCACCAGGGCCAGGTTCTTGAACTGCACTTCGTCCTGGAACAGCGCATGGGTACCCACCACCATCGGTGCGCCGCCGGCGATCTGTTCCAGCGCGGCCGCGCGCGTCTTGCCCTTGAGCTTGCCGGCCAGCCACGCGACTTCCAGGCCCAGGGGCTCGAGCCAGCGCTTGAACGTGATGAAGTGCTGCTCGGCGAGGATCTCGGTGGGCGCCATCAGCGCCACCTGGTAACCGGCTTCCAGGGCTTGCAGGGCGGCGAGGGCGGCGACCACGGTCTTGCCCGCGCCCACGTCGCCCTGGATCAGGCGCAGCATCGGCTCGTGCTGGCTGAGGTCGTAGGCGATTTCATTGCCCACGCGCTGCTGGGCGCCGGTCGGCGCAAAGCCGAGGTTGGCCAGGTATTGCGCAGGCAAGCGCGTGGCCTTGGGCATGGCCGGCGCACGCAGGGAGCGCATGCTTTCGCGCAGGCGTTGCTGGGACAGTTGGTGAGTCAGCAGTTCTTCGAACGCCAGGCGGTGCTGGGCCCAGTGATGACCGAGGGCCAGTTCGTCGACATCGGCGTCCGCAGGGGGGTGATGCAGGTAGCGGATCGCATCGGCCAGTGGCGCCAGTTGGTAGTCGCGGGCCAGTTCCAGGGGCAGCCAGTCGGGCAGGCTCTGCGGGCCAAGCATGCTCAGGGTCTGCATGCACAATTGGCGCAGGCGCTGTTGGGTCAGGCCTTCGGTGAGCGGGTAGATCGGCGTGAGGGTGGTGTCCACCGGCGGCGGTTCGTCACCGGTAATGGCGCGGTATTCCGGGTGGTAGATCTCCAGGCCGGAGGCGCCGGGGCGCGCTTCGCCGTAGCAGCGCACGCGGGTGCCGCGCTTGAGGCCTTCTTTCTGTGCGTTACTGAAATGGTAGAAGCGCAGGCTCAGGCCGCCGGTGCCATCCTGCAGGCGCACCACCAGACTGCGGCGCTTGCCCATCACCACGTCGGCACCGCTGACGGTGCCTTCGACCACCGCATCCTGCCCAGGACGCAGTTGGCCGATGGGCACCACGCGAGTGCGATCCTGATAGCGCAGGGGCAGGTGGAACAGCACGTCCTGGAGGTTTTCCAGGCCGACCTTGGCCAGCTTCTCGGCCATGGCCTCGCCGACACCCTTGAGTGCCGTCACCGACACCTGCGACAGCTCAGTCATACGTTTACTTAGCTCGCAGCAGGCGGCTTGGCCACCGAACACAGGCGGATCGAGTCGGCGAGGATCTCAATGGCTTTGGGCCGTGGGAAGCTGGCGCGCCAGGCAATCGCCACGGTACGGAACGGCACCGGTGGCGTGAGTGGGCGCACTTCGATCACGCCGGGGGCGTAGTGATGGCTGTCCACTGCCGACAGCGGCAGGATCGAGATGCCCAGGCCGGACGCGACCATATGCCGGATGGTTTCCAGGGAGCTGGATTCCACAGTGGTGTGCTTGGCGCCGTCGTTGCCTTTGGTCAGGGTCGGGCAGGCTTCCAGCACCTGGTCGCGGAAGCAGTGGCCTTCGCCGAGCAGCAGCAGGCTCTTGTCGTTGAGCAGGCCGGCGTCGATGGTGTCTTTTTGCGTCCACGGATGGGAGGCGGGCATCAGCACGTAGAACGGCTCGTCGTAGAGCGGCAGGGTCAACACATCCGCTTCGTTGAACGGCAGCGCGATGATGATCGCGTCCAGCTCGCCGTTGCGCAGTTTGTCGCGCAGCACGTGGGTAAAGTTTTCTTCGATATACAGCGGCATCTGCGGCGCGACGCGGTGCAGTTGCGGGATCAGGTGCGGGAACAGGTACGGGCCGACGGTATAGATGGCGCCGACTTTCAGCGGTGCGGTCAGCTGGTTCTTGCCGGCCTGGGCCAGTTCGCGAATGCTTTGCGCCTGTTCCAGCACCTTCTGGGCCTGGGCCACGATGCCTTCGCCCACCGGGGTGAGGCGCACGGCGCTTTTGCTGCGCTCGAAAATCAGCACACCGAGTTCGTCTTCAAGCTTCTTCACGCCCACCGACAGCGTCGGCTGGCTGACGTGGCAACGCTCGGCCGCGTGGCCAAAGTGTTGCTCTTGGGCGAGGGTGACGATGTAGCGTAATTCTGTAAGAGTCATAGCGGGCGTCCATGAGGTTGCGGGCCAAGCATACCGGCTGCAATCGATAGACGCACGTTATCAGAACTTTGCTGGGGATTGAGGGGGGAATGCGCGGGATTTTGCTGAGAGTGGCGAGGGGTGTCCCTCGCCATCATCATTTTCAGCGACGACGCTTCTCGATGTTGTACACGAACGGTGCAACGATCTCGATGCTGCCGCCCTTGAGCATATCGGCTGGCGGCTTGGGCAGCGGCTGGGCACGACGGATCATGTCCAGGGTGGCGCGGTCCAGGTCGGCGTTGCCGGAACGCCCCACCAACTCGTAGGACAGCACGTTACCGTCGCCATCCACCACGAACTTCAGGCGGTTCAGGCCTTCCTTGCCACGGGCCTGGGCACCTGGCGGGTACTTCTTGTACTTCTGCAAGTGTGCCAGCAGGGTGCCTTCCCAGGACGCTTTGGCGGCGATCTGTTGCGGCGACGGGCCAGGTACGGGCTGGGCCGATTTTTCAGCCGGTGCCTTGGTGGGCGGAGCGTCGCTAGGCGGGTCCTCGGAGGGTTTCTCCTTGGGCGGCTCGATCTTTTTCTCCACCGGCTTGGGCGGCTGCGGTTTAGGTTTTGGCTTGACCGGCTTGGGCACCTGGATCGTTGGCTTGGGAGCCTCGGCCAGTTTCGGCAGGGGCAGCTCTTCCACCGGTGCAGGCGGTTGCGGCGGCGTTACCACTTTCGGCGGCGCCGGCGGCGGCGGTGCTGGCATCGGGGCCAGGTCGATGACCATGGCTGCCGGCGGCAACTGCACCGTGCGCGGCGCTGACCAGTGGAGCGCGATGGCAATCGCGACGGCATGCACGCCCAGCACGACGGCGAGGCTGGTGCCATAACGCGTCAGTTTGTGGCGCGTCGTGATCATTTCTTGGCTGCCGTCTCAAGTCCGACCAGGCCTACCTTGAGGTAGCCGGCTGCCCGCAGGGCATCCATCACGCTCATCAGGTCGCCGTAGTCCACGCCCTTGTCGGCCTGGAAGAAGATCGTCGTGTCCTTCTTGCCTTGGGTCTTGGCATCGAGCACCGGCCCCAGGGTTTCGGTCTTGACCTCTTCTTCGCCCAGGAACAGGCGTTGGTCCGTCTTGACGCTGAGGAAGATCGGTTTCTCCGGCCGCGGCGCAGGCTTGGCGCTGGAGGCGGGCAGGTCAACCTTGATGTCCACGGTGGCCAATGGAGCGGCCACCATGAAGATGATCAGCAGCACGAGCATCACGTCGATAAACGGCGTGACGTTGATTTCGTGGTTCTCGACGAGTTCGTCGTCGCCTTGATTCAAATGCAGGCCCATGGCCGATTACCCCACTTTCACCATGTGCGGTTGCGAGCTGCGCTCGGTAGGCAGGTGATCGAGGTCGCGGCTGACCAGCAGCAGGACTTCTGCCGACGCGTCCGATACCTGGGCCTTGTAGCCGGCAATCGAACGGGCGAAGACGTTGTAGATCACTACCGCAGGAATCGCGGCGACCAGGCCCAGGGCGGTTGCCAGCAGGGCTTCGGCGATGCCGGGGGCGACGACGGCGAGGTTGGTGGTCTGGGTTTTGGCGATGCCGATGAAGCTGTTCATGATGCCCCAGACGGTACCGAACAGGCCGACGAACGGCGCGGTGGAGCCGATGGTCGCGAGCACGCCGGTGCCGCTGCTCATGTTACGGCCGCAGGCTGCAACCAGGCGTTCCAGGCGGAACGCCACGCGCTCCTTGATGCCTTCTTTTTCACGGGTGTTGGCCGACAGGCGCATTTCTTCCAGTGCGTCGTGCACCAGGGTGTTGGCCAGGGTGCCTTTCTTGGTCGCGCTTTCGCTGGCTTCCTTGAGGGTGGTGGCCTTCTTCAGGTGGACGATTTCAGTGCGCAGACGGCGCTTGGCACCCAGCAGCTCGAAGCCTTTGGCGATCCAGATGGTCCAGGTAATGATCGACGCGATGGCCAGGCCGATCATCACGGCTTTCACCACCACGTCAGCATTCTGGTACATGCCCCATGGCGACAGGTCGTGGGCCATGCCCAGGGTGTTGTCTTCTTCCAGCACGACACCGGTTTCGTCGGCGGCGGCTGGGACTGCAGCCTGGGCCGGGTCGGTGGCCGCAGCGGGTGCGGTTGGAGCCGCAGCATTGTGCTCGGCGGCGGCCGGGGTAGCCGGGGCGGTGGCATCAGCGAATGCGGCGGTCGGCGCCAGCAGTACGCTGAACAGCATCGCAGCAATCGCACGCCAGGCGCGGGATGGGCTGTGAAGCTTGGTTGGCGAAGCGGGGGTTGTATTACGTGTCATGCTGGCCGGACCTGAGAGAAGAAAATGACTGATCGTCCTTCCAGACCCAAAGGGGTCGAGGACAAATGGGCGGTTATTATTGCAAGTAATTCTTGTTAACAGAAGTAATACAGTAACTTTATTTGCCCTTTTTCTGGCCGCCGGTCTGCTGCGAGGGCTAATCTAGACCTTTAAGAACGGAGTTTTATGATGTCTGTGCCTTCGGTTGTGATTGCCGGATGTGGCGATGTGGGTAGTCGGCTGGCTAGCCAATTGCTGGCCTCGGAATGGGAGGTTCATGGCCTGCGGCGCGATATTTCACGCCTGCCCGACGGGGTGATCGGCATTGCCGGCGACCTGTTCAACAAGGATTGCCCTGACACCTGGCCGATCGGCGGGGTGGATTACCTGGTGTACTGCGCCGCCGCCACCGACCACGATGAGGCCGGTTATCGCGCCGCTTACGTGCAAGGGTTGCAGCATGTGCTGGAGTGGCTGAAGGATTATGGCCAGGAGCCCAGGCACCTGCTGTTTGTGTCCAGCAGCAGCGTATACGGGCAGCAGAATGGCGAGTGGGTCGACGAAACCTCCGAAACCCAGGCCAAGGGTTATTCCGGGCAAGTCATGCTGGAGGCCGAGCAGGTGGCACTTAACAGTGGCATTCCTGCGAGCGTCGTGCGGTTGACCGGCATTTACGGTCCTGGTCGCGAATGGCTGCTGACCCAGGTGCGCCAGGGGTACCGTGTAGCGCTTGATCCGCCTTTATACGGCAACCGTATACACGCCGATGATGCGGCGGGCTTGCTGGCATTTTTGCTACGCCACGTGGAGCAGGGCGGTTCGCTGGATAAGGTCTATATCGGCGTCGACGATGCACCGGCGCCCTTGGCCGAGGTGGTGGCCTGGCTGCGTGACTACCTGGGCGTCACTGAGTGGTCCGAGGACGCGAGTGTGCGGCGTGCGGGCAGCAAGCAATGCAGCAATGCCCGGATAAAGGCGCTGGGGTGGACGCCCACGTATGCGAGCTACCGCGAAGGGTACGCAGCCATTCTTAAAGGCTGAAATGCGGTTAAAGATGTGGGAGGGGGTAAGCCCCTCTCCCACATTTGGAGCTGGGTGATGACTGCTATTGTTTTTCAAGCAGCCATTGGCGCGGCCCGGGAGTGAACTGAGGCACTTCATCCGCTTGAGCGGTGTTGACCGCCTGGAAGATCTCCAACTGCTTGCCCTTGCGCACGAAGATCCACGGGTTACCCACGCCGTTGAGCTGCAGCCACATGCTGTCGTAGCCGCCGCTCATGGAGGCACAGTCACCGGCCAGGCACAGAGAGTACCGATCAACATTGGGCAAACCGGCGACCTTGCCGTCAGGCTGGAACTGGACAGTGGCACCGTTGCCGAAGCCGTCGGTGATCTTCCAGTCGCCGCCCATATAGGCTGCGTACAGGGCGCGTTCGAAGTTGGCACCCAGCGGCGCACCTTCCGGTGCAGGTTCCTTGGCGCGGGCAAAGAGCTGCTCGGGCTCGTTGTCGTTGGCCACTTGCAGCAGTTGCCTGCCTTTGCGCTTGAGTTCAGTGGCGGAGCTGCCGTAGAAGTCGACGCTCCAGGCGCCGGACTGTTCGCCGAGCAACTTGCCTTCCGCGACTTCAAAACCGTTGTAGTAACGTGCCTGCGAAGCCTTGGGGTTGACCTCCCATTCGAGGTTCGGGCCATAGCTTTGCAGCGCTTCACGCAAAGGGCCGCCCTTGGCTGCCGCATCGATGGCGACCTGGTTGATCCAGGTGCCGCTCACATCCTGGTTGGCAGGGTTGCTGGCGCAGCCGCCGAGCAACAGGGCGAGCAACGAAGAGGCTACAAGCGCTTTGCGCATCATGAAATCCTTTTAAAACGAAGTCGGCGCAGCCTATGGAGGCTGCGCCGGGTGTTTTACTCGATGACCAGAATTGCGTCCATCTCAACCTGTGCGCCCTTTGGCAGGGCGGCAACACCAATGGCGGCGCGGGCTGGGTAAGGTTGTTCGAAGTACTTGCCCATGATCTCGTTGACCTTGGCGAAGTGGCTCAGGTCGGTGAGGAAGATGTTCAGCTTGACGATGTCCTTGAACGAGCCGCCGGCAGCTTCGGCCACGGACTTTAGGTTTTCGAAGACCTGTACGGTCTGGGCTTCGAAGCCTTCCACCAGTTCCATGGTCTTTGGGTCCAGCGGGATCTGGCCGGACATGTAGACGGTGTTGCCCGCCTTGATGGCCTGGGAGTAAGTACCGATGGCGGCTGGGGCCTTGTCGCTGGTGATAACGGTCTTGGTCATGAATGACTCCTTGTAATGGATGGGCTACGCACGCATGCGGGTGATGCGGATCACACCGGTCAAGGCGCGCAGTTTCTTGATCACGCGGGCCAGGTGCACGCGGTCATGCACGCTGACCACCAGCTGGACCACGCTGATGCGACCATCGCGCTCGTCCATGCTGATTTTCTCGATATTGCCGTCGGCCGCGTTGACGCTGCTGGCCAGCAGGGCGATCAGGCCGCGCTGGTGTTCCAGCTCCACGCGCAGCTCGACGTTGAATTCGCCGGTGACATCCTTGGCCCACGAGAGCTGGATGCATTTTTCCGGGTTGTGACGGATCTCGGTGATGTTGCGGCAGTTGTCGAGGTGAACAACCATGCCCTTGCCAGCCGACAGGTGGCCGACAATCGGGTCGCCAGGGATCGGCGTGCAGCATTTGGCGTAGCTGAGCACCAGGCCCTCTGTGCCGCGAATCGCCAGCGGGCCTTCGGGGCTTGGCAACTGTTCGCCTTCGCCCAGCAGGCGGCGTGCGACCACGTAGGCCATGCGGTTGCCCAGGCCGATATCTTCCAGCAGGTCTTCGATGGTTTCCTGGCGGTACTCGTGGAGCATCGCTTGCACGCGCTCCTGCGCAATCTTGTCCAAGGCGCTGTCGAAGCCGTTGAGCACTTTGTTCAGCAGGCGTTCGCCCAGGCTGATGGACTCGGAGCGGCGCTGCAGTTTCAGCGCGTGGCGGATGTGTGTGCGGGCCTTGCCGGTGACCACGAAGTTGAGCCACGCCGGATTCGGGCGGGCTCCGGGTGCACTGACGATCTCGACCGTGGAGCCGCTTTGCAGCGGTTCGGACAGCGGCGCGAGACGGCGGTTGATCCGGCAGGCAATGCAGCTGTTGCCGACGTCGGTGTGCACCGCGTAGGCAAAGTCGACCGCAGTGGAGCCTTTGGGCAGCTCCATGATGCGGCCTTTGGGCGTGAATACGTAGACCTCGTCCGGGAACAGGTCGATCTTCACGCTTTCGATAAATTCCAGGGAGTTGCCGGCACGTTGCTGCATTTCCAGCACGCCCTTGACCCACTGGCGGGCGCGGGCATGGGTGCCTTTGGGCTGCTCGTCGCCGCTGGATTTGTACAGCCAATGGGCGGCGATGCCGTTGTTGGCCATCTCTTCCATTTCGCGGGTGCGGATCTGGATCTCGATCGGCACCCCGTGCATACCGAACAGTGTGGTATGCAGCGATTGATAGCCGTTGGCCTTGGGAATGGCGATGTAGTCCTTGAAGCGCCCCGGCAGGGGTTTGTACAAATTATGTACAGCACCGAGGACGCGGTAGCAGGTATCGACCTTGTCCACGATGATGCGGAACGCGTACACGTCCATGATCTCGTTGAAGGCCCGGCGCTTGCCGCGCATCTTCTTGTAGATGCCATAGATGTGCTTCTGCCGGCCGCTGACCTCGCCCTCGATCTCGTCGATCGCCAGGCAATGGCTCAGGGATTCTTCGATCTTGTTGACGATTTCCTTGCGGTTGCCCCGGGCGCGCTTGACGGCCTGGTAGATGCGCGCCGAACGCATCGGGTGCATGGCCTTGAAGCCGAGGTCTTCGAACTCGATACGAATGGCGTGCATACCCAGCCGGTTGGCAATGGGCGCGTAGATTTCCAGGGTTTCCTTGGCGATGCGCCGGCGTTTTTCGCCGGACAGCACTTCCAGCGTGCGCATGTTGTGCAGCCGGTCGGCCAGCTTGACCAGGATCACCCGGATGTCCCGGGCCATGGCCATGGCCATTTTCTGGAAGTTTTCCGCCTGGGCTTCGGCCTTGGTCTCGAAGTTCATCTGGGTCAGTTTGCTGACCCCGTCGACCAGTTCGGCCACGGTTTCGCCAAATTGCGCACTGAGCGCTTCCTTGGCAATGCCGGTGTCTTCGATCACGTCATGCAGCATCGCGGCCATCAGGCTCTGATGGTCCATGTGCATGTCGGCCAGGATATTCGCCACCGCAAGAGGATGGGTGACGTACGCCTCACCGCTTCGGCGGCGTTGCCCGTCGTGGGCCTGTTCGGCGTAGAAATACGCTCGGCGGACCAGGTTGACCTGGTCGGGGCCGAGGTAGGCCGATAAGCGATCGGCGAGGGCGTCTATGCTCGGCAAAGTGTGAACTCCTGCCGAAGGCTGTGACCCCGCGCCGTGCTACGTCGACCAGGCATAGGCTTAGACGGCCTCGTTGGACTCGTCCTCGAACGCTGCAAACAACGGTTCGTCTTCAACGATTTCAGCGTTGGCGATGAACTCGTAGCTCATCAGGCCTTCAGCGATTTCACGCAGGGCTACAACGGTAGGCTTGTCGTTTTCCCACTGGACCAGGGGCTCTTTGCCGCCAGTGGCCAGTTGACGGGCACGCTTGGTAGAGAGCATGACCAGCTCAAAGCGGTTTGCCACGTGGTCTAGGCAGTCTTCAACGGTTACGCGGGCCATGATATTCCTCGGAGCGAATGCAAGATGCGCGCTGCCCGGTTGGGCGAGCGGACTGAGCAGTTTAAAAAATCACCAGCGTTTAGGGAAGCGCTGATTTTTCGCAGGCTCTCGCAAAACCGCTGCAAGCGCCAATGTAAAGCCCTTGCAGCGGTTTTGGGAAGGGCCAATCAGCCGAGCAGTTCGGCTAGTAATTTGCCGAAACGCTGCTGTTGACGCTTTTGCTGGAGCTGATTGGCGCGGAAAATCGCCTTCAGGTCATCCAGCGCGTGGGAAAAATCGTCGTTAATGATCAGGTAGTCGTAGTCGACATAGTGGCTCATTTCGCTGACAGCTTCCCGCATGCGGCCTTCGATGATCTCGTCGCTGTCCTGGCCACGGTTGGTCAGGCGCTGGTGCAAGGCTTCGAGCGACGGCGGCAGGATAAAGATCGAGCGTGCCTTGGGCATCAGCTGGCGCACTTGCTCGGCGCCCTGCCAGTCGATTTCCAGGATCAGGTCGTGGCCTTCGTCCAGGGTCTGCTGCAGGTGGCTCTGCGAGGTGCCGTAGAGGTTGCCGAACACCTCGGCGCGCTCGAGGAAGTCGCCATGCTCGATCATCTTGACGAACTCGGTGCGCTCGACGAAGTGATAGTGCACGCCGTTCACCTCGCCCGGACGCATGGCGCGGGTGGTGTGGGAGATCGAGATGCGAATCTGCTCGTCAGCGTCGGTCAGGGCCTTGACCAGGCTGCTCTTGCCCGCGCCCGAAGGGGCGGAAATGATGTACAGGGTGCCGGTGCTATGGGTCATGGAGGTTGCCTTACTCAATATTCTGTACTTGTTCGCGCATCTGCTCGATCAACACCTTGAGGTTGACCGCCGCCGTGGTGCTGCGCGGATCGAAAGCCTTGGAGCCCAGTGTATTGGCTTCGCGGTTGAGTTCCTGCATCAGGAAGTCCAGGCGCCGACCAGCGGCGCCGCCGGACTTGAGCACGCGGCGCACTTCGAGGATGTGGGTGCTCAGGCGATCCAGTTCTTCGGCGACATCGCTCTTCTGCGCGAGCAGCACCATTTCCTGCTCCAGGCGCACGGGGTCGAGGTCGGCCTTCATGTCGGTGAAGCGGTCGAGGACCTTCTGGCGTTGGGTGGCGAGCATCTGCGGTACCAGCTCGCGCAAGGTGACCACGTCTGCTTCGATCGACGTCAGGCGCTCGTTGATCAGTCGGGCCAGTTCGGCGCCTTCACGCTCGCGGCCAGCCTTGAGTTCCTTCAATCCCTGGGTGAACAGGGCGAGGGCTTCGGCGTTGAGGGCTTGCGGGTCGGAGGCGTCGGCCACCAGCACGCCGGGCCAGGCCAGCACTTCCAGAGGGTTCAGTGCGGCGGGCTGCTTGATCAGGCCGGCGACGGTTTCGGCCGCGGCGACCAGTTGCGCAGCGCGCTCGCGGTCTACCTGCAGCGGCTTGCCGGTGGTTTCTTCGGTAAAGCGCAGGGTGCATTCCAGCTTGCCGCGGGAGATGCCCTGGCGCAGTGCCTCACGCACGGCGCCTTCGAGGTCGCGGAAGGATTCCGGCAGGCGCAGGTGCGGCTCCAGGTAGCGGCTGTTGACCGAGCGCAGTTCCCAGCTCAGGGTGCCTTGGGCGCCGGCTTTTTCGACGCGGGCAAAGGCGGTCATGCTGTGCACCATGGAGGTACCTCGCGATGCAGTCCCGCGAAAGCGGGCTGATGGGTAAATTGAAGCCGACAGGCTGCGAAGGCGCGGGATTGTAGCGCAGTGGGGCGGGCGCGCCCAAACCCTGGGCATTCGTAACCAGATTTTTAGCAGTGCCCCGAATCGGCTCGCGGCTCTATAATGCTCGGCAGTTTTTCGTCCTCAGTACAGGTATCCCCTATGAAACGTCCAAGTGGTCGCGTTGCCGATCAGCTCCGCTCGATCCGCATCACCCGCAACTACACCAAACACGCCGAGGGATCCGTACTGGTCGAGTTTGGCGATACCAAGGTTATCTGCACCGTCAGCGTTGAAAATGGCGTGCCGCGCTTCCTCAAGGGCCAGGGCCAGGGTTGGCTGACCGCCGAATATGGCATGCTGCCACGCGCCACCGGCGAGCGTAACCAGCGTGAAGCCAGCCGTGGCAAGCAAGGCGGCCGTACCCTGGAAATCCAGCGCCTGATCGGGCGCTCCCTGCGCGCGGCCCTGGATATGACCAAGCTGGGCGACGTGACTCTCTACGTCGACTGCGACGTGATCCAGGCCGATGGCGGTACGCGCACCGCCTCCATCACCGGCGCCATGGTGGCGCTGGTCGACGCGCTTAAAGTCATCAAGAAGCGCGGCGGCCTGAAAGGCGGCGACCCACTGAAGCAGATGATCGCCGCCGTATCGGTGGGCATGTACCAGGGCGAGCCGGTGCTGGACCTGGATTACCTGGAAGACTCGGCTGCCGAGACCGATCTGAACGTAGTGATGACCAGCACCGGTGGTTTCATCGAAGTGCAGGGCACCGCCGAAGGTGCGCCATTCCAGCCGGCCGAGCTGAACGCCATGCTGGCCCTGGCCCAGAAAGGCATGACTGAGATCTTCGAACTGCAGAACGCCGCACTGGCTGACTGAGTACGCCTCAAGGAGAAGCGCCATGAATGACAGCCAAATGCCGGTGCCTACGCCTTCCTACGAGGTGCGTCAGGGGGCAATGTTGTGCCATCTTGCTGCGTTCCTGGGGTTTGTATTCCCCTTCGGCAGCGTCGTGGGGCCGCTGATCCTGTGGCAGATGAAAAAAGAAGTGGATCCGTTCATTGACGACCAGGGCAAGGAGGCACTGAATTTCCAGATCACCGTAGCCATCGCCTGGATCATTTGCATCGTGCTGGCCTTCGCGGTCATTGGGTTTTTCCTGATGACGGCCTTGGTCATCGCAAGCGTGGTGCTGACGATCATCGGCGCAATCAAAGCCAACAAAGGGATCGCCTATCGCTATCCCTTGACCTGGCGCCTGGTCAAATAATCGACACCCACAAAAAAACCGACAGCGATGTCGGTTTTTTTGTGCCTGGATAAAGACCCTAGATGGTCAGTGTCCAGTCGTAGTCCACGATCAGCGGCGCGTGCTGCGAGAAGCGCGGCTGGCGCGGCAGGCGTGCACTGCGAACGAACCGGCGCAGACCCGGGGTCAGCAACTGGTAGTCGAAGCGCCAGCCCAGGTTGAGCATCTCAGCCTGTTCATTGTCTGGCCACCAGCTGTACTGGTCGCCTTCGCGGCTGACTTCGCGCAGCGCATCCACATAGCCCATGTTGCCGACAATCTCGTCCATCCAGGCCCGTTCCGGCGCCAGGAAGCCCGGGGATTGCTGGCTGTCACGCCAGTTCTTGATATCCAGCTTCTGTTGCGCCACGTACAGCGAGCCACAGTAAATGTACTCGCGACGTTTGCGTCGCTGTTTATCCAGGTAACGGGCGAAATCGTCCATTAGCTTGAACTTCTGGTTCAAGTCTTCATCGCCGTTCTGCCCCGAAGGAAGCAGCAAGGTCGCGATGCTGACCTTGTCGAAATCGGCTTGCAGGTAGCGCCCGTAGCGGTCGGCTGTCTCGAAGCCGAGGCCGCTGATGACCGCCTTGGGTTGCAACCGCGAGTACAAAGCCACGCCACCTTGGGTGGGCACTTCGGCATCGCAGGCATAAAGGAAGTAGCCATCCAGTTGGAAGGCTGGGTCGTCCAGTTCAAAGGCGGAGGCGCGGGTGTCCTGCAGGCAGATGACGTCGGCATTCTGAGCTTGCAGCCAACTGAGCAAACCACGCTCGACTGCAGCCTGAATACCATTAACGTTCACACTGATGATCCGCATAAATGGCCCCAAAAATCGCGTGCGTGTATGATACACGCCGTCTACCTAATTAGCTAAATCCGTGGTATCTGAGGCTTTTTTCATGCAGGCGTATCAACGCGATTTCATTCGTTTTGCCATCGATCGCGGGGTTTTGCGCTTCGGTGAGTTCACCCTCAAGTCCGGGCGCACCAGCCCGTATTTCTTCAATGCAGGCTTGTTCAACTCGGGCTCGGCCCTGGCTCAGTTGGGGCGCTTCTACGCGGCAGCCATCGTTGAAAGCGGTATTTCCTTCGACGTGCTGTTTGGCCCGGCCTACAAGGGCATCCCCCTGGCCGCTGCAACAGCCGTGGCCCTGGCGGAACATCATGGGCGCGATCTGCCATGGTGCTTCAACCGCAAGGAAGCCAAGGCCCATGGCGAAGGCGGCAGCCTGGTGGGCGCGCCGCTTACCGGCGATGTATTGATCATCGATGACGTGATCACGGCCGGCACGGCTATCCGTGAAGTGATGCAGATCATCGCTTCCCAGGACGGCGCCAAGGCCGCCGGTGTGCTGATCGCGCTGAACCGCCAGGAGCGTGGCAACGGTGAGTTGTCGGCGATCCAGGAAGTGGAGCGTGATTTCGGTATTCCAGTGGTCAGTATCGTGTCATTGAACCAGGTGCTGCAGTTCCTGGAAGACGACCCGCAGCTCAAGCAGCATTTGCCGGCAGTTAAGGCGTATCGCGAGCAGTTCGGCGTTCAGTAATCGCCACAATAAAAAGGCCCCGTTCCATTCAATTGATCGGGGCCTTTTTTCGGCTCGGGTTTCGGGGTGTTGCTACTCCCGCAGTCGCAAGGCGCGCAATAAAGCGTCAACCTGCCCGAAAGCGTCTTGTTGCCATTGCTCCGGTGTGCGATCTCCGAGTATTTGGCTGTCTTCGACGAATCGCCTTACGGCAGTTGGGCCATAGCCTTCGGCGATATCAAACTTTTCGCCGATGAACTGAAATCCCTGTT
Source organism: Pseudomonas sp. Yb2C2 (assembly GCF_052112325.1). NCBI lineage: Bacteria > Pseudomonadati > Pseudomonadota > Gammaproteobacteria > Pseudomonadales > Pseudomonadaceae > Pseudomonas > Pseudomonas sp. Yb2C2. Next base: position 330,378 of record NZ_JAVAJK010000005.1, read on the forward strand.
TTCCACTCCCGGTTTCCAGTACTGATCGACATTCTCCTGCAAGCGCTTGCATGCCACCGGGGAAATTACGGACGCAGTAGTAGATGTCATATGCGTCCTTCTGTTTGTGCCTTCCGTTCAGGGCGTATCCCTTCATCGCCAGCAGGGCGGGGATCGAGCACACCGCGACCTCGACACGATTTTTGCCGCCCGTAGGCATGGAGCCTTCAATGGCAACCATTTGATAGAAGCGCATCGCCAAGTCGGCACCGTCAGCACGTTGAACTGCAAAGTCGTTAAGAATGGGAGGTTTGTTCTGGATGATTTCGGCGTCGCGCGGCATCAAGAAGTCCACGATCACATCTATCGCCGATCCACCGTCTTGCACGGGAACCTGGCGAACGAGCTGGAATCGCCGCAGTTCTCCTCTTTGTTCGTACCCATTACCCATCAGTGCTTCAATCAACGTCGCGTATTCGCCATCACCGAGAGCCTCTGCGTCCAAGCTCAAATCGACATCGAGGGTTCCAACGTGCTGCATATCGTCGTTCGCCAGTAGGAGCCAAGGCACCGCTCCACCGATCACTGCAAACTTGCCTTTGAAGGAACCAAGGATCTGACCGATCTCGACTAATACCGCCTTCACGGCAGCTGTCGTTCTGTCGTCATAATCTGAGGCCGATTGAGGTTCTTGAGGGATTAACGAGACCATGTCAGTTTTTCCTGCCGTAGATATTCGGCGGCTTCCTTTCCGCGCTCTCCCGCAACCGATAGATCCAAATATGTCTGAACTGGGCTGGTGCACAGGGCGCCCGGTGCGGGTTCAACGGTGTCCAGTAGGAGTCCTTCGTCGTTGGGTAAAGTGATGACAACGTTCTCTCCCTTTGATGCAGGAACCAACTGTAGTGCTTTAACCAGTCTCTCTAGCCCTTCAATGTCGGCATAAAAGTAATTCGTGCTGATGCGAGCATAGGGTGCGAGCCATTGAGCGGCAGAAAAGGAGGAAAAAAGTGCGTGTCCGTCGCTCCTTTCTCCAATAGCGATGCGCGCGGCATTTTCCAATGCGCTGCCATGTAAGGTGGTATAGAAGCCCTTACGCTCTCCTGATGGAGGCTCGTATGCTTCGGTCCATGCATCCAGGAGCGCTTGAGGATCGGATAGACATACGCCGTCGTTTGTCGCTCTTGCCCATTCTCGATTCAGTAGTGCTGTGCGGACATTACTGACCTGTCCCAGGCTCACCCCGGCGGCTTCGCACAGTTCTACCACCCGCCAGGCTCGGCCCGGATCCCGAAGCATCGTGCGTATGATCTGCGCTGATTTCGGTTTGAAGAAAGACTTAAGCTCCCTGTGCTCCGAGAGCGGCTTGTCAGCTACTTGGTGATCAATGAATACACCATCGAACGAGATCCAGGCATTACCTTCCAGGTCCAGATATCCCACACCCTTTTCCCGACACAGTTGTCTTGCTACGGGTGAAAGATAGGGGGCTACCACAATAGGCGTCGCCTCCGGCCTTTGCTCGCTCACATAGTCGCGAAGCTGAAGTATGGCCGCGTTTATGAATCGGGGCTGGCCGTTTGCTTTTACCTCGCATACCAGAGGGCGTGATTTGCCCGATGCGTCAATCTCGATAATGAAGTCGGGAGTCCAGCCTTTGGAAGGAGGCATAGTTTTGAGGCTTTTAATCTCGAGAATCGGTACCTTGCTCAGGAGGCTTCGCAGCGCGTCTCTGGAGTGAATTTCGAGTTCTTTCATTAATTTAGCCCTTTTCAGCGAATGTTGAAAATAGCTATTACGGTGAAAAAAGTCGAGGCATTTCACCCTTTGTGATGTTTTCAGTGAGTGTTGAAATACCCATTAATACTGAAAGACTTCAGCGGCGTTTTCGTGATCATCGTTGTAGGCTGTGTTTCCATTGTGCATAAAAAACCGCAGATTCTACTTTGCCTGACGAATATTCCGTACATGGGTACGTATTGTCGTAGGCGCCGTAAGAAACTGCGGTTTTTTGGTGCTTTGTAAATCAGGGACGCTTGCGGTTACTGATCAGCGTGCCCACACCCGTATCGGTGAAGATTTCCAGCAGGATTGCATTCGGTACACGACCATCCAGGATCAGCGAGCTGCCGACGCCGCCTTGCACCGCTTCCAGCGCGCAACGGATCTTCGGCAGCATGCCGCCGTAGATGGTGCCGTCGGCGATCAGTTCGTCCACTTGTTGAGTGGTCAAACCGGTCAGCACCTTGCCTTCCTTGTCCATCAGGCCGGCAATGTTGGTCAGCAGCATCAGCTTTTCAGCCTTCAATGCTTCGGCCACCTTGCCCGCCACCAGGTCGGCGTTGATGTTGTAGGACTCACCGTTGGCACCCACGCCGATCGGCGCGATCACCGGGATGAAGTCGCCCTTGACCAGCAGGTTCAGCAGGTCGGTGTTGATGCCGATCACTTCGCCTACCTGGCCGATATCGATGATTTCCGGCTGGGTCATTTCCGGCGTCTGACGGGTAACGGTCAGTTTTTTCGCGCGGATCAGCTCGGCGTCCTTGCCGGTCAGGCCAATGGCGCTGCCGCCATGACGGTTGATCAGGTTGACGATGTCTTTGTTCACCTGGCCGCCGAGGACCATCTCCACCACGTCCATGGTCTGCGCGTCAGTGACGCGCATGCCATCGATGAAGTGACTCTCGATCGACAAGCGCTTGAGCAGGTCGCCGATCTGCGGGCCGCCGCCGTGGACCACCACGGGGTTGATTCCCACGGCTTTCATCAACACGATGTCGCGGGCAAAGCCGGTTTTCAGCTCGTCGCTTTCCATGGCATTGCCGCCGTACTTGATCACCAGCGTCTTGCCGACGTAGCGTCGAATATAAGGCAACGCTTCGGACAGGACCTTGGCGGTGTTGGCAGCGGCTTCGCGTTCGAGGGTCATTCAGGGCTCCGGTAAAAATCAGAACGGTAATTGGAGATCAGGGGCAACACGTTTCAACTGGGCGTGGAACACGTCCTTGATGCGCTGCAACTCAGCCTCGGTATCCGCCTCGAAACGCAGCACCAGCACCGGTGTGGTGTTGGACGCGCGAACCAGGCCCCAGCCCTTGGCGTAATCGACTCGCACACCATCAATGGTGGTCAGGTGGGCGCCTTCACCCCATTGCGCATCGTGCAGTGCGTCAATGATGCTGAATTTGCTCTCCTCGGTCACATGGATATTGATCTCTGGCGTAGAAATATCATTCGGGAAGGTCTGAAACAGCGAATCGCAGGTGGATTTTTCCTTGCTGAGGATCTCCAGCAGACGGGCGGCGCTGTAAATGCCGTCGTCAAACCCGAACCAGCGCTCCTTGAAGAACACGTGGCCGCTCATTTCGCCGGCCAACAGCGCGCCGGTTTCCTTCATTTTCTTTTTGATCAACGAGTGACCGGTCTTCCACATTAGCGGACGGCCACCATATTCCTTGATCAGCGGGGTGAGGCGGCGGGTGCACTTCACGTCGAAAATGATCTCGGCACCCGGGTTGCGCGCCACCACATCGCGGGCGAACAGCATCAGCAGGCGGTCCGGGAATACGATCTCGCCGGTTTCGGTCACTACGCCTACACGGTCGCCGTCGCCGTCAAAGGCCAGGCCGACGTCAGCACCGGTTTCCTTGACCTTGGCGATCAGGTCCACCAGGTTTTCCGGTTTGCCTGGGTCCGGGTGGTGGTTGGGGAAGTTGCCGTCGACTTCGCAGAACAGCGGGATCACTTCGCAGTTCAAGGCTTCGAGCAGCTGCGGGGCGATCACGCCGGCCGCGCCGTTGCCGCAGTCCACCACCACTTTGAGGCGGCGTGCGAGTTTGACGTCGCCGGTGATTTCATCAGAGTAGCGCTGCAGGATGTCAACTTTGGTGATGCTGCCTTTGCCGCTGGTCAGGTCGTTGGTCTTCAGGCGGGTGTGCAGGGCCTGGATCTGTTCGTTGGCCAGGGTGTCGCCGGCGATGACGATCTTGAAGCCGTTGTAGTCCGACGGGTTATGGCTGCCGGTCAGCATTACCCCGGATTTGCCGGCCAGTACATTGGCGGCGTAGTACAGCGCGGGAGTGGGCACCAGGCCCACATCGCTGACATGGCAGCCGCTGTCGGCCAGGCCCTGGATCAGTTGTTCCACCAGTTCCGGACCGGACAGGCGACCGTCACGACCGACCGAGACGTTCGGCTCGTCCTGGGCCAGGCTCTGGGAACCAATGGCGCGGCCAATCCAGTAGGCGGTTTCGGCGGTCAGGGTCTTGGGGACTACGCCACGAATGTCATAGGCGCGAAAGATGCTGTCGGGGAATGTCGGGGCTACTCGGGCTGCGGTACTCATCGCGGGGGGAAACTCCATCTCAAGGGGGGCAAGGCTGGCCTTAATGTGGCTGACCGGCAGGCTCAAACTGAAGGGTATGACGGTGTTTTCGGCAGAGAGTTCGTGGTGCAAAAGTGCCATCGGAGCTTGGCCCCTGTCTTTATTCCTGCGTAATGCATTGATTTCAAATGGGAAATCTCGCTGATAAAGTCCGCGCATTCTTCATCCTGAAAAGCCTTGCGGGGGCATCGAGCCGGGCAAAAGCGCCCGGCCAGGTTCAGCGTAGTCAGTGACTGCCGGAATGCCCAAAACCGCCTGCGCCGCGTTGGGTTTCGTCGAAATCCTGCACCAGTTCGAAGCGCGCCTGCACCACCGGCACCAGTACAAGCTGGGCAATGCGCTCGCCGACAACGATGTTGAACGCCGTCTGGCCACGATTCCAGCACGACACCATCAACTCGCCTTGGTAGTCCGAGTCGATCAGGCCTACCAGGTTACCCAGCACGATACCGTGTTTGTGGCCCAGGCCGGAGCGCGGCAGGATCAGCGCGGCCAGGCCCGGGTCGCCGACGTAGATCGACAGGCCGGTGGGAATCAGGACGGTCTGGCCCGGTTCAAGGACGGTGTCTTGCTTGAGCATGGCGCGCAGGTCCAGGCCGGCGGAACCTGGGGTGGCGTAGGCCGGCAGCGGGAATTCGGTGCCGATGCGGGGGTCGAGGATCTTGGCTTGCAAAGCGTGCATGGAAATTAAACCTGGTTCAGCCGTTGGGCGATAAAAGAGATCAGTTGGCGGGCAATCTTGCCTTTGCTGGTCTGGGCGAAAAGAGTGGCGTGCAGCTCGCGGTCGATCACGCTGCAGGCGTTTTCCTCGCTGTTGAAGCCGATGCTCGGGTTGGCGACATCATTGGCAACGATCAGGTCGAGGTTTTTGTCTTTCAGTTTGCGTGCGGCGTAGTCCAGCAGGTGCTCGGTCTCGGCGGCAAAGCCGACACTGAACGGGCGGTCCGGACGCGTGGCGATTGTGGCCAGGATGTCCGGGTTGCGCACCATTTGCAGGAGCAGCCCGTCACCGCTCGTAGGGTCTTTCTTGAGCTTTTGCGGGGCGACGACTTCAGGGCGGTAGTCTGCAACCGCTGCCGAAGCGATAAACAGGTCACAGGGAATGGCGGCCTCACAGGCGGCCAGCATGTCCCGGGCGCTGACTACGTCGATTCGCGTGACGCGATCGGGGGTCGGCAAGTGCACCGGACCGGTGATCAGGGTAACGCGTGCGCCTGCCTCGACCGCGGCTTCCGCCAAGGCAAAGCCCATTTTTCCTGAGCTATGGTTGGTGATGTAGCGTACCGGGTCGATGTTTTCCTGGGTCGGGCCGGCCGTAATCAGCACGTGCCGGCCGGTCAGGGCCAGGTGCTGGAAGCATTCGGCGGCGCACAATGCCAGGTCGGTGGCTTCGAGCATGCGGCCCATGCCGACATCGCCGCAGGCCTGGCTGCCGGAGGCCGGGCCGAACACCTTGAGGCCACGACTTTGCAGGAGCTGGGTGTTGGCCTGGGTCGCCGGGTCGCGCCACATGGCCTGATTCATGGCCGGGGCGATGGCGACGGTGGCGTCGGTGGCCAGTACCAGGGTGGTCAGCAGGTCATCGGCAATGCCTTGCGCCAGGCGCGCAATCAGGTCGGCGGTGGCTGGGGCGATCAGTACCAGGTCGGCCCACTTGGCAAGTTCGATATGACCCATGGCGGCTTCGGCTGCCGGGTCCAGCAGGTCCAGGTGAACCGGGTGTCCGGACAAGGCCTGCATGGTCAGCGGAGTAATGAACTCACTGCCGCCGCGGGTCATGACCACGCGCACTTCAGCGCCCTGGTCGAGAAGCCTGCGGACCAGCTCTGCGCTCTTGTAGGCGGCAATGCCGCCGCCGACGCCGAGAACGATGCGTTTCCGATACAGACGCTGCATTGGTTTGCCTTTCCAGTTCAGTGAAGCCAGTTCAGTGACGCCTGCGATGCCCCCTCCCCAGGTGAAATCGCACGCAAAAAAGAGGGCCTACGATAACACAGCGCCCGCCCCGCAACAGCGGCGCACATGCACAGGGAGGTGGAATGAGTATTCGTGATTGGCCGGCGGCAGAGCGGCCGCGAGAGAAGCTTTTGGAGTGGGGTGCTGCGAGTCTGTCCGATGCTGAATTGCTGGCGATCTTCCTGCGCACCGGGGTAACCGGCAGGAGCGCGGTGGACCTGGCGCGCCATCTGCTGGCGCAATTTGGCGGTTTGCGCCCGCTGCTGGAAGCCAGCCAGGCGGTGTTCAGCCAGCAATTGGGCTTGGGGCCGGCGAAGTTTGCGCAGTTGCAGGCGGTACTGGAAATCTCCCGGCGCCATATGGCCGAACGCCTGCGCAGCGATTCGGTGCTGGAAAGCCCGGTGGCCGTGCGCAATTACCTCAAGTCGCTGTTGCGCCATGAGCCCCATGAAGTTTTCGGCTGCCTGTTTCTCGATTCAAAGCATCGGGTGCTGGGGTTCGAAGTGTTGTCCGAGGGGACCATCGACGCTGCCGTGGTCTACCCGCGGCAAGTGGTCAAGCGCGCCCTGGCCTATAACGCGGCGGCGTTGATTCTGTGTCACAACCATCCTTCCGGGAGCGTGGAGCCCAGCGCGGCTGATCGAAAATTGACCAAGCTGCTGCAAAAGGCCCTGGAAGTGGTGGATGTGCGGGTACTGGATCACATCATCGTGGGGGACGGTGATCCGTTGTCGATGGCGGAATATGGCTGGATGTAAGCCCGCCCCCTGGGGGCGGGCCTGGTTCTCAGGGCTTGACGCTGACCTTCGAGAAATCCTGGCGCCCGAACGGGCTCACCTGGTAGCCCTCGACGCTCTTGCGCGCCAGGGCGAACGCTGTCGGGTGCGCCAGCGGCAACCACAGCGCCTGTTGCTGGATCTGCGCCTGGGCCTGCTGGTACAGCTTGCTGCGTACACCTTGTTCGCTGGTGGTCTTGCCGGCGCTGATCAGCTTGTCCAGCGTCGGGTCACAGTAGCGGGCGAAGTTGGTGCCGGATTTAACCGCCGCGCAGGAAAACTGTGGGGTCAGGAAGTTATCCGGGTCGCCGTTGTCGCCGGCCCAGCCCATGAACAGCAGGTCGTGTTCACCCGCTTTGGCGCGGCGAATCAGCTCGCCCCATTCGATCACGCGGATCTCGGCCTGGATGCCCACCTTGGCCAGGTCCGCCTGCAGCAGTTGCGCGCCGAGGTTCGGGTTAGGGTTCAGCAGGCTGCCGGTGGGGCGCGTCCAGAGGGTGGTCTTGAAGCCGTCCTTGAGGCCGGCACGGTCCAGCAAGGCCTTGGCCTTGGCGAGGTCCTGTGGATAACCCGGCAAGTCTTTGGCGTAGCTCCAGGTATTGGGCGGGTACGGGCCGTTGGCGGCTTCGGCGGTGCCTTCAAACACCGCCTTGAGGTAGCTGCCCTTGTCGAAGGCCAGGTTAATGGCCTGGCGCACCTCGGGCTTGTCCAACGGTGGGTGCTGGCTGTTGATGGCCACGAATGCGGTCATGAATGCTGCGGTTTTTTCTACCTTGAGTGCGGGGTCCTTTTCGGCCTCGCCCACATCCAGGGGCTTGGGCGACAGGGCGATCTGGCATTCGTTGCGATGCAGTTTCTGCAGGCGCACGTTGGCGTCCGGGGTAATGGCGAAGATCAAGTTATCCACAGCCGGTTTGCCGGCAAAATAGTCCGGGTTGGCCTTGTAGCGCACCACGGCATCTTTCTGGAAACGGCTGAAGATGAACGGCCCGGTGCCGATCGGCTGGCTGTTGAGCTTCTCCGGCGTGCCGGCCTTGAGCAGTTTGTCGGCGTATTCCGCCGGGTAGATCGAGGCAAAGCCCATGCTCAGGGCTGCGAGGAAGGTGGAGTCGGCGTGATCGAGGGTAAAGCGCACGGTCAGCGGGTCGAGGGCATCGATCTTCTTGACCAGCGTTGGCAATTGCAGGGACTGGGCGTGGGGGAAGCCGCTCTGGGCGATCTTGTGCCACGGGTTGGCCGGGTCGAGCATGCGTTCGAAGCTGAAGCGCACGTCTTCGGCGGTCAGGGTGCGGCTTGGGGTGAAATACTCGGTGCGATGGAATTTCACGTCCGGGTGCAGCTTGAAGGTATAGGTCAGGCCATCCGGCGAGACGTCCCAGCTGTCAGCCAGGCTGGGCACCAGTTTGCCGCTGGCCGCGTCGTAGTCCACCAGGCGGTTCATCAGCACATCGGCCGAGGCGTTGGTGGTGGTCAGCGAGTTGTATTGCACCACATCGAACCCTTCGGGGCTGGCCTCGGTGCAGACGCTCAAGTTGCTGGCGGCAGAGGCCAGCGGCGCGATAAATAGAGGGGCTAGCAATAGCGGTAGGGCAGCGAGGCGCATGTTCGGTTTCCTTTGCAGATCGAAGGCCCATCTGCGAGTGCAGTCTGGAAAAGCCCTACCGTAGTGGTCTGGTTGATAAATGACTAGCCCATTTTTGCCTGTGCTTTTGCTTCAAATACTGTTTTGATGGCACCCCAGCGCGTTTCGCTGTGCGCTTTATTGCGCGCGCGAGTGCTGTAAATCATTCTGTGCGACGAGCGGTCGGTTGTTACAGCGGCCCCTCCTGGCAACGGTTCGGGCGTCTGTCGCCGAGATTTACGCCGGTAAAAATACACGGGCTGTTGTTGCACATGGGTCTTTCTGGTATAAAGCAGCGCTCTTTTCTAGGGGCCCGGTTCCTTCGCTTGTAGGTGTAGCCGGTAAGACCCTAAAGAAACGCGGCGCCTGGCGCCAAATGACTGAGAGATTAAGCGGCCAACCCATGCCGGGTTGGGCATGTGGTTTTAGAGGGCTGAGGCATGTCGAGAGTCTGTCAAGTTACCGGTAAGGGTCCGGTGACTGGGAATAACATTTCCCACGCAAATAACAAAACCCGTCGTCGTTTCCTGCCGAACCTGCAGCATCACCGCTTCTGGGTTGAAGAAGAGAAACGTTTTGTTCGCCTGCGTGTATCTGCCAAAGGCATGCGTATTATCGACAAGCGTGGCATCACTGTCGTGCTGGCCGAAATCCGCGCCGCTGGCAAGATCTAAGGAGCTCTATCATGCGTGAATTGATTCGAATGATCTCTAGCGCCGGTACTGGTCACTTCTACACTACCGACAAGAACAAGCGTACTACCCCGGACAAGCTCGAAAAGAAAATGTTCGACCCGCGCGTTCGCAAGCACGTGATCTACAAAGAAGGCAAAATCAAGTAATTGATTTTCCTCCTTGTGAAAAAAAGCCCGTATCTCACGATACGGGCTTTTTTTTGCGTCGGATTTACTGATCAGGCCTTCTGCTCGAACACCACATAGATCTTGCGGCACGGCTCCAGCACTTCCCAGGTGCCGCTAAAGCCGGCGGGGATCACGAAGCGGTCGCCGGCACGCAAGGTCTTCGCATTGCCCTCGGCGTCGCGCAATACAGAGACGCCCTGCACGATCTCGCAATACTCATGCTCGCTGTAGTTGACCTGCCACTGCCCGACCTCACCTTCCCAGACACCGGCGTTCATCTGGCCGCACGGGCTGTTGTAATGGTTGTACACCGTTTGTTCGGGATCGCCCTTGAGGATTTTTTCTGCGGCAGGGCGGTAGCGGTCTGGGGCGGTGTTGGCCTGGCTGAAGTCGACGATGTCCTGGATGCTCATGTGCGTGTCCCGTCTGGCCTGCGGTTGGAGAGCCCAAAGTCTATGTTTATTAAAATGAACATCGCAAGGGCGTTTACCGCGGTTATGTCAAATATATTGAAACATCCCTGGCCGCTGGTTTAGGGTGGCAGCTGCCTTTGAGCCGAACAGCTGGCTGGCGGGCAAGCATTCTTTGAGGCTGCCGGGGGACATCGCCTGGCCCTTGTATTCAATAAGAGGAGGACACTCGCATGACCACCCTGACCCGTGCCGACTGGGAACAACGCGCCAAGGATCTGAAGATCGAAGGCCGCGCCTACATCAATGGCGAATACACCGCTGCTGTTTCCGGCGACACCTTCGAATGCATCAGCCCGGTCGATGGTCGCCTGCTGACCAGTGTTGCCAGTTGTGACGCCGCCGATGCCCAGCGCGCCGTAGAAAATGCCCGCGCCACCTTCAATTCCGGTGTCTGGTCGCGCCTCGCGCCGGCCAAACGCAAAGCCACCATGATCCGTTTCGCCGCGCTGCTCAAGGCCAATGCCGAAGAACTGGCGCTGCTCGAAACCCTGGACATGGGCAAGCCGATCAGTGACTCCCTGAACATTGACGTACCCGGCGCGGCAAATGCCCTGAGCTGGAGCGGCGAGGCAATCGACAAGATCTACGACGAAGTCGCAGCCACCCCGCACGATCAGTTGGGTCTGGTGACCCGCGAGCCGGTCGGCGTGGTGGGTGCCATCGTGCCGTGGAACTTCCCGCTGATGATGGCCTGCTGGAAACTCGGCCCGGCGCTGTCCACCGGTAACTCGGTGATCCTCAAGCCGTCCGAAAAATCTCCACTCACCGCCATCCGCATCGCGGCCCTGGCCGTTGAAGCCGGTATTCCGAAAGGCGTGTTCAACGTGCTGCCGGGCTACGGCCACACCGTCGGCAATGCGCTGGCGCTGCACATGGACGTCGACACACTGGTGTTCACCGGTTCGACCAAGATCGCCAAGCAACTGTTGATCCGCTCCGGCGAATCGAACATGAAGCGTGTATGGCTGGAAGCCGGCGGCAAGAGCCCGAACATCGTTTTTGCCGATGCTCCGAACCTGCAAGCCGCTGCCGAATCCGCTGCCAGCGCCATCGCCTTCAACCAGGGTGAAGTCTGCACTGCCGGTTCGCGCCTGCTGGTGGAACGTTCGATCAAGGACACCTTCCTGCCGCTGGTGATAGAGGCCCTCAAGGGCTGGAAGCCCGGCAACCCGCTGGACCCGGCGACCAACGTCGGTGCCCTGGTGGACACCCAGCAGATGAACACCGTGCTGTCGTACATCGAAGCCGGCCACACTGACGGCGCCAAGTTGGTGGCGGGTGGCAAGCGCATCCTGGAAGAGACGGGCGGCACCTACGTCGAGCCGACGATTTTCGACGGTGTAACCAACGCCATGAGAATCGCCCAGGAAGAGATCTTCGGCCCGGTGCTGTCGGTGATCACCTTTGACGGCGCCGAGGAAGCGATCAAGATCGCCAACGACACCCAATACGGCCTCGCCGCTGCGGTGTGGACGTCGGACATTTCCAAGGCGCACCTCACCGCCAAGGCTCTGCGTGCCGGTAGCGTGTGGGTCAACCAATACGACGGCGGCGACATGACCGCACCGTTTGGCGGCTTCAAGCAGTCGGGTAATGGTCGCGACAAGTCGCTGCATGCGTTCGACAAGTACACCGAGCTGAAGGCGACCTGGATCAAGCTGTAAGCAACACCGCAGGCAAATGTGGGAGGGGGCTTGCCCCCGATAGCAGTGTGTCAGGCACTAACAGTGCTCAATGATCCACCGCAATCGGGAGCAAGCCCCCTCCCACACTGTTTTGTGTGAACCCATGATTATCCACAGGAGCGTGGCAATGCGTTGGGCGACCTATTTCGCCGTCCTGGCCTCGGTGCTCAGTGTCGGCCTGGCCCTGGGCGTCAGCATGCCGCTGGTCTCCCTGCGCCTTGAGGGCTGGGGCTACGGCAGTTTCGCTATTGGCGTTATGGCCGCCATGCCGGCCTTTGGCGTATTGCTCGGCGCCAAGGTCTCCAGCCGTCTGGCCGCCTGGCTCGGCACCGCGAATCTCATGCGTCTGTGCCTGTGGGCTGGCGCGGTGTCCATCGGTTTGCTGGCCATTCTGCCCAGCTACCCGATATGGCTGGCGTTGCGCCTGATGATCGGGGTGATCCTGACCATCGTGTTTATCCTCGGTGAAAGCTGGATCAACCAGTTGGTGGTGGAGCAGTGGCGTGGCCGGCTGGTGGCGCTGTATGGCTGCAGTTATGCCTTGAGCCAGCTCTCGGGCCCGTTGCTGCTGGGCCTGATCGGTACCGACCATGACTATGGTTTCTGGGTCGGCGTTGGCCTGCTGGTGGTGGCTCCGTTGGCATTGCTGGGTCGCTCTGGTGCGCCCAGTGCCGAATCGTTCAGCGTGACCTTCGCGGACCTGTGGCGCTTCTGCCTGAGCCTGCCGGCGATTGCCTGGGCGGTGGCGCTGTTCGCCGCGTTTGAGGCGATGATCCTGACGCTGCTGCCGGTGTATTGCCTGCAACAGGGCTTCACTGCCGAAATTGCCCTGGCGATGGTCAGCACGGTAGTGGTCGGTGACGCGCTGCTGCAACTGCCCATCGGTGCGCTGGCGGATTATCTGCCACGACGCACGCTGTTTTTGAGTTGCGCACTGCTGTTGCTGGCATCGAGCCTGGCGGTTCCGTTGCTGATGCACACGCTGCTGATCTGGCCAATATGGGTGCTGTTCGGCGCCAGTGCCGGCGGGTTGTTCACGTTGTCGCTGATCCTGATCGGCGAGCGTTATCGTGACGATGCGCTGGTGCGTGCCAATGCCCACATCGCGCAGTTGTGGGGCATCGGTTGCCTGATCGGCCCGCTGGTAGCCGGCGCCGGCAGCCAATGGATCAGCGGGCACGCGCTGCCGTGGCTGATGGCGGGCGGGGCATTGGGCTTGGTGGTGCTGTTGCTGCGCCAAGGCGCATTCGGTGCTGCTCAGCCGGCTTGATCCTCGCTGTTCCTAGAGCATGCGTTCCAGGCCGACCGAGGTGGCGAACCAGGCATTGAACCGTCGCCACCAACTGCCCGGTTCACGGGTCAGGGTGTGCAGTTGGCCGTTGTCCTCGGTCACCCATACCACGTTGCCGTCCTGCAGTTTCGCCTCGTAGCTCAGGGCCGGCGCCATGCCTTGCAGGGCGAGATTGCGCACGTGTTCCGCCAGTTCGGGGCTGTCCACCAGCACGCCGACCTCGGTGTTCCACAGCACGGAGCGCGGGTCGAAATTGAAAGAGCCGACAAACGATTTTTGCCGATCAAAGATCATCGCCTTGCTGTGCAGGCTCGAGTCCGAGCCGCGGAACGTGCCTCGACGAAACAGGTGCGGGCCGCTGCCGCCGCCGTCACCCGGTTGGCGGCGTAGCTCGTAGAGTTTTACCCCGTGCTCCAGCAGCGCCTTGCGGTACGGTGCATAGCCGCCATGTACGGCAGGCACGTCGGTGGCTTCAAGAGAGTTGGTCAACAAGCTCACCGATACGCCTGCGTCGGCGCGCCCCGTCAGGTACACCAGCCCGGGCTGTCCCGGCACGAAGTACGCCGAGATCATCATCAGTTCATGGTTGACGCCTTCCAGCTCCGGGGCCAGTTGCGTGGTCAGCAGCAGGTGCGGGTCCGGGTCGGCCTTGGACAGCACCTTGCTGGGTGCGTCCCACAACGCCTGGTTCCAGGCCCAGATCAGTTCGCGGCGCCAGATGTCCATGCGCGGCTGGGTCTGGTAGGTGCGCAGGCGCGCGTACAGCGCGTGCTTCTGCTGGCGCGATTCGGCCAGCGACGCCTCCAGGCTCAGGCGCGCGGCGGCCAGGTCACCTTTGGAGGGCGTATTGGAGACGAAATCATCAATGGGTTTGCTCAGGGCGCTGTTCCAGTACTGATCGAAACTGTGCCCGAGTTGCTCGGCCACCGGCCCCACGCTGAGCATGTCGATATCGGTGAAGTTCAGGTTGGGCTCGGCGTCGAAATACTCATCCCCCAGGTTGCGCCCACCGACGATGGCCACGCTGTTGTCCGCCAGCCACAGCTTGTTGTGCATGCGCCGGTGTTGCAGCGACAGGTTGAACAGGCGGCCCATGGCGCGCGTCACACCGGTGCTGCGTCCCAGGTGCAGGGGGTTGAACAGGCGAATCTCGATCTTGGGGTGGGCGGCGAGGGTGGCGATGATCTGGTCGAGGCCGTCGCTGGTGGTGTCATCCAGCAGGATGCGCACGCGCACGCCACGGTCGGCGGCCTTGAGCAGTTCATCCACCAGCATCCGCGTGCTGATGCCGTCGTGGACGATGTAGTACTGCAGGTCAAGGCTGGTCTGGGCATTGCGGATCAGCTCGGCGCGGGCCATGAAGGCTTCGCTGCTGTTGGGCAGCAGGCGAAAACCTGAACGGCCCTGGTAAGGCGCGGCCTGGGCCTGGATCGAGCGGCCGAACGACGATTGGGCGGCCGGCAGGGCATCGCTGGGTATGCGCGGGGTACTCACCGTGGCGCAGCCGCTCAGGGCCAGGGCTCCCAGCAGGAAAAACGGTAAAAGCCGTCGAATCATCAAGGGAGTCGTGTCCAGGTCAGGGCGGTTGTCGACATATGACGGCGATTTCTTGCGAAAGGTCAGTCCACCGTTTCGGCCAGCATCTTGATCGCGGCAGCGCCGACTTTGCGCACGGCCTCTTCAATCTGGGCGGTAGGCTTGGCAGCGTAGTTCATGCGCAGGCAGTTACGGTACTTGCCCGACGCGGAAAAGATGCTTCCCACAGCCACCTGTACGCCTTGTTCCACCAGTGCGCGGTTGAGCTTGAGGGTGTCGAAGCCTTCCGGCAGTTCTATCCACAGCATGAAGCTGCCTTGTGGGCGGCTGGCGCGGGTGCCGGCAGGGAAGTAGCGGCTGACCCAGTCGAGCATCAGGTCGCGATTACGCTGGTATTGTGTGCGCATCCGTCGCAAATGCGGTTCGAAATGACCCCCTTTGAGAAGCTCGGCAATTGCGATCTGCGGCTGCGTGGCGGTGGAGCCGGTGCTGATGTACTTCATGTGCAGTACCCGCTCCAGGTACCGGCCCGGAGCGACCCAACCAATGCGCAGGCCTGGCGCCAGGGTCTTGGAGAACGAACTGCACAGCAGCACACGACCGTCTTCGTCGAAGGATTTGATGGTGCGCGGGCGTGGGTAGCTGTAGGCCAGTTCGCCATACACATCGTCTTCGATGATCGCGACGTCAAAGCGCTGGGCCAGGGTCAGCAATGCGCGTTTGCGCGCTTCCGGCATGATGTAGCCCAGCGGGTTATTGCAGTTGGGGGTCAGCTGGATGACCTTGATCGGCCACTGTTCCAGTGCCAGTTCCAGGGCTTCGAGGCTGATGCCGGTGATCGGGTCGGTGGGGATTTCCAGGGCTTTCATGCCCAGGCCCTTGAGGGTCTGCATGGCCCCGTGGAAGCTGGGCGAGTCCACCGCGACGATATCGCCCGGCTCGCAGATGGCGTGGATGCTGGCGGACAGCGCCTCGTGGCAGCCGGTGGTAATCACGATGTCCTCGGCCGTCAGTTGGCAGCCGGAATCCAATGACAGCCGGGCGATTTGCTCGCGTAGTTCCATACAGCCGAGAATATTGTCGTAATACAGCCCCGGCAGATCCTGGCGCCGGCTGACGCGGGCCAGGCTGCGCAGCAGGGGTTTGAGGGTGGGTGACAATACGTCCGGCATGCCGCGGCCCATCTGTATGACGTCTTTGCGCGGAACGGCGCGAATCAGTTCCAGCACCAGATCCCACTGGGAGATTTCCACCGGGCGCTGGGCCGGGCGGCCGACCTCGGGCAGCGCCGGCAACTCCCGGCCCACCGGTACAAAGTACCCAGACTTGGGCTTGGGCGTCGCCAGGCCATTGTCTTCCAGCAACCGATACGCCTGCTGCACGGTGCTCAGGCTGACCCCGTGCTCCACGCTCAAGGCGCGTACGGACGGCAGTCGATCACCAGGGCGATAGAACCCCTGTTCGATGCGTGTGCCCAGCAATTCGGCGAGGTTGACGTAAAGCGTCATGGCGGTCGCTCCCAGGGGACCAGTACAGATAGGGGGAAAATACAGGATTCAGCCGCGCATAGGCAGTGTCTGTATGGATTTAATAAAGGTGGGTTGAATCTGTAATGGTTTTGTCTGCTCGCCCATTCTAGCCACTCATGGCAACAGGCAAATGAGGGGCAGCAAAATGAACGGCATGAGTGATGTGCGGCTGACGTTACACAGTCAGGAATTGCAGGCTGGGCAAGAGCGGGCGACGTCGCCGCGCGAGATCAGCCGCTGGAGCTTGTTCTGGCACCGCCGCCATACGCGCAAGGCCTTGCTGCACTTGACTCGCGAGCAATTGCGCGACGTTGGGTTGACCCTGGAGCAAGCCCGCCAGGAAGGCTTGAAACCCTTCTGGCGCGATTGATCAGACCAGCTCTTTGAGACGGTGCCAGAGCATTCCCAAGGCCAGCAGCGGCGAGCGCAGGTGCTTGCCGCCGGGGAAGGTGATGTGTGGCACCCGGGCGAACAGGTCGAAACGTCCCTGCTGCTGGCCGCTGATGGCTTCGGCCAGCAGTTTGCCCGCCAGGTGTGTGGCGTTGAGGCCGTGGCCTGCGTAGGCCTGGGCGTAATACACGTTGGGCTGATCCGCCAGGCGGCCGATCTGCGGCAGGCGGTTGGCGCCGATGCCGATCATGCCGCCCCATTGGTAATCGATCTTCACGTCGGCCAGCTGTGGGAACACCTGCAGCATCTTTGGCCGCATGTAGGCGCCGATGTCCTTGGGGTCGCGTCCGGAGTAGTGACAGGCGCCGCCGAATAACAGGCGACGGTCGGCGGACAGCCGGAAGTAATCCACCGTCACGCGCTGGTCACACACCGCCATGTTCTGCGGCAGCAGGTTGGCGGCTTGTGCTTCGCTCAACGGTTCGGTGGCGATGATGTAGCTGCCGGCGGGCAGCACCTTGCCGCTCAATTGCGGGTTCAGCCCATTCAGGTAGGCATTGCAGGCCAGCACCAGGGTCTTGGCGCGCACATGGCCCTGGGCGGTGTGCACCTTGACCTCGGGGCCGTAGTCGATACGCGTGACTTCGGACTGTTCGAACAAACGCACGCCTAACTGCTGCGCCGCAGCTGCTTCACCCAGCGCCAGGTTCAGCGGGTGAAGATGGCCCGAGCCCATGTCGATCATGCCGCCCACATAGCGGTCGGAGCCGATGACGCTGCCCATGTCGCTCGCTTGCAGCAAGCGTACTTCGTGGCGATAGCCCAGGCTGCGCAGTTCTTCGGCGTCTTCGGCAAGGCCTTGCAGGTCGCGAGGCTTGTTGGCCAGGTCGCAGTAGCCCCAGGTCAGGTCGCAGGGGATCTGGTAGCGTTCGACACGTTCACGCACGATCTCCACGGCTTCCAGGCCCATCAGCTTCATCTGGCGCACGCCATCGGTGCCGATCACGTTGGTGAACTGCTCCAGGCCATGACCGACGCCGCGAATCAACTGGCCGCCATTGCGCCCGCTGGCGCCCCAGGCGATCTTGCGCGCCTCCAGCAGAACCACGCTGAAGCCGCGCTCAGCCAGCTCCAGGGCCGTGTTGAGCCCGGAGAAACCGCCGCCGATCACGCACACATCAGCGCCCACCTCGCCCGTCAACGCCGGGTAGTCGGGTTGCGGTACGCTGCTGGCGGCGTAGTAGGAAGCGGTGTGCCGGGCGCTGGCGGTCATGGGGAGCATCCCTGTTTGGAAAATTTGACGCAGGATACAGCGGTCGGACGAAGCTGTCTGCGCGGGGCGTTTTGCTTCAGAATCCACCTCTATTCGCCGTTCGGTACCTGTTTCGATGAGTTGCAACAGTCAGAAAATCAGCGCGCTGCGCCGTCAGATTCCTTCGTTCGAGTGCGTCCCCGGCTGCCACGACTGCTGTGGGCCGGTCACCACTTCGCCCGAGGAGATGTCGCGCCTGCCACGCAAGACCGCTGCCGAGCAGGACGCCGCAATGGACGAGCTGAACTGTGTGCACCTGGGCCCCCACGGCTGCACCGTGTATGACGAGCGGCCGCTGATCTGTCGGCTGTTCGGTACCACGAAGACCTTGCCATGCCCCAATGGGCGGGGGCCGGTGGAGCTGATTCATCCACGGGTGGAAAAGCAGATCCATGAATACATGGCGAGCACCCGGCAGGTGCTGGTTTAATCGGGAATAGGCAGGTTGAGGCTCTCCTTGACCTCTTCCATCACGATATAGCTCTTCGATTCCCGCACATGGGGCAACTTGAGCAGGATGTCGCCGAGCAATTTGCGGTACGAGGCCATCTCGGAAATCCGCGCTTTCACCAGGTAGTCGAAGTCCCCCGAGACCAGGTGGCATTCCAGCACATGGGGCAGTTTCAGCACGGCGCGGCGGAACTCTTCAAAGGTGTCGCCGGATTTGTAATCGAGGCTGATCTCGACAAATACCAGCAAACTTCCCTTCAAATGCTGTGGGTTTAGACGCGCGTTGTAACCCATGATGATCCCCTCGCGCTCCAGCCGTCGCACCCGCTCGGTACACGGCGTGGTGGAGAGCCCGACCTTTTCCCCCAGCTCGGTGAACGAAATTCGCCCATCGGTTTGCAGGATGCGCAGGATGTTGCGGTCGATCTTGTCCAGCTCCCGCTTGGTCTGGGTGTTGGTACGCATAGGGGATACGCCTCTGTGAAAAGGGTTTTTGCCGAGAATTGTCGCCAAATATAGGCATTTATATAGTGAAATGCACTGGTGATTGCTTTTTATACTGCGCCCATCATTGCTCGAATAACACACGTCAGCGGCCAAGCCCGCGATGAGGGTATAAAAATGCGCGTTCTGGTCTTGGGTAGCGGCGTCATTGGGGTGACCAGTGCCTACTATTTGGCGCGGGCTGGCTTTGAAGTGGTTGTAGTCGACCGTCAGCCTGCGGCTGCCATGGAAACCAGTTTCGCCAACGCCGGCCAGGTGTCCCCAGGCTATGCATCGCCATGGGCCGCGCCGGGCGTGCCGCTCAAGGCCATCAAGTGGCTGCTGCAACGCCACGCGCCGCTGGCGATCAAGGCCACTGCCGATATCGACCAATACCTGTGGATGGCGCAGATGCTGCGCAACTGCACCGCCAGCCGTTATGCGGTGAACAAGGAGCGCATGGTGCGCCTGTCCGAGTACAGCCGTGACTGCCTCGACGAATTACGTGCGCAAACCGGTATCGCCTACGAAGGCCGCAGCCTCGGGACTACCCAGTTGTTCCGTACCCAGGCCCAGTTGGATGGCGCCGCCAAGGACATTGCCGTTTTGAAAGAGTCCGGTGTGCCGTTCGAGCTGCTCGACCGCGCCGGTATCGCCCGTGTTGAGCCGGCCCTGGCCAGCGTCACCGATATTCTCGCCGGTGCCCTGCGCCTGCCCAACGACCAGACCGGCGACTGCCAGATGTTCACCACCCGCCTTGCCGAGATGTGCAAGCAGTTGGGTGTGGAGTTTCGCTTCGAGCAGGACATCCAGCGTCTCGACTACGCCGGCGACCGCATCAACGGCGTATGGATCGACGGCAAGTTGGAAACCGCCGACCGCTACGTGCTGGCCCTCGGCAGCTACTCGCCGAAGCTGCTCAAGCCGCTGGGGATCAAGGCGCCGGTGTACCCGCTCAAGGGCTACTCGCTGACCGTGCCGATTACCAACTCGGCGATGGCGCCGACGTCGACCATTCTCGACGAGACCTACAAGGTCGCCATCACCCGTTTCGACAACCGCATCCGCGTCGGCGGCATGGCTGAAATAGCCGGTTTTGACCTGTCGCTTAACCCGCGTCGGCGTGAAACCCTGGAGATGATCGTCAACGACCTTTATCCTCAGGGCGGCGATCTGGCCGAAGCCACGTTCTGGACCGGCCTGCGCCCGACCACACCCGACGGCACGCCGATTGTCGGTGCCACGCCGTTCAAGAACCTGTTCCTCAACACCGGCCATGGCACTCTCGGTTGGACCATGGCGTGCGGCTCCGGTCGCCTGTTGGCCGACCTGATGGCGAAGAAAACGCCGCAGATCAGCGCCGAAGGCCTCGATATTTCCCGTTATGGCAACCACCAGGAGTCCGCAAAACATGTCAATCCAGCGCCAGCTCACCAATGAGCGCATGAGCCAGATCGTTGTTCACAGCGGTACCGTGTATCTGGCCGGGCAAGTCGGTGACGACATGAACGCCGGGATCGAACAGCAGACCCGTGAAACCCTGGCCAATATCGAACGTTTGCTGGACTTGGCCGGCACCGACAAAACCAAGCTGCTGTCGGTGACGATCTACCTGAAGGACATCGACGCCGATTTCGCCGGTATGAACGCGGTGTGGGACAAGTGGCTGCCCAAAGGCGTCGCCCCGGCCCGCGCCACGGTTGAAGCCAGGCTGTGCGAACCGGAAATCCTGGTAGAGCTGTCCGTCGTGGCCGCGCTGCCTTAAACAACGCTCCCTCTCCCGGTGCTGACGCTGTTGGTCGGCGCCGGTTTTTCTTCACTTTGCCGCCTAGAAGCCTGCCGCCATGCGTCCTGCCCGTGCCCTGATCGACCTCCAAGCCTTGCGCCACAACTACCAATTGGCCCGTGAAGTCACGGGGGCCAAGGCCCTCGCCGTGGTCAAGGCCGACGCCTACGGCCATGGTGCCGTACGCGTTGCCCAGGCGCTGGAAGCCGAGGCCGACGGGTTTGCCGTGGCGTGCATCGAGGAGGCGCTGGAGTTGCGCGCCGCTGGTATTCGCGCGCCAGTGCTGCTGCTGGAAGGCTTTTTCGAAGCCGACGAGTTGCCGCTGATCGTCGAGCATGATTTCTGGTGCGTGGTGCATTCGCTGTGGCAACTGGAGGCCATCGAACAGGCCCGGTTGAGCGCGCCGCTGACCATCTGGCTCAAGCTCGATTCGGGGATGCACCGCGTTGGCCTGCACCCCAAGGATTACCACGAGGCTTACCAGCGCCTGCTGGCCAGCGGCAAAGTCGCAAAGATTGTGTTGATGAGCCATTTTGCCCGTGCCGATGAACTCGATTGCGTCAGCAGCAACGAGCAAGTGGCGGTATTCGATGCGGCGCGCCAGGGCCTGGTGGCGGAGGTCAGCCTGCGCAACTCGCCGTCGGTCCTGGGCTGGCCGAGCGTATCCAGCGACTGGGTGCGTCCTGGCATTATGCTTTATGGCGCCACACCGTTTGGTGAGGACCAGGCCTTGGCCGCGCGTTTGCAGCCGGTGATGACCCTGGAATCGAAAGTGATCTGCGTGCGTGAACTGCCAGCCGGCGAGCCGGTAGGCTACGGCGCCCGGTTCATCACGCCCAAACCGATGCGTATCGGCGTGGTTGCCATGGGCTATGCCGACGGCTACCCGCGCCATGCGCCCACCGGCACGCCGGTGCTGGTGGCGGGGCAGCGCAGCCAATTGCTGGGTCGCGTGTCCATGGACATGCTGTGTATCGACCTGACGGACGTCCCCGAGGCGGGTCTTGGTTCCACGGTGGAGCTGTGGGGCAAAAATATCCTCGCCAGTGACGTCGCCGCCGCTGCCGAGACCATCCCGTACCAGATCTTCTGCAACCTGCGTCGTGTGCCAAGGCTCTATTCCGGCGCTTGAGCGACAGGGACGAACACAGCTCCCTGGGATTTAGGCCCAAGTGTTGTAAATACTGAACGCTGTCGCCATGATAACGCTCAATTACAACAACGCCTGAATCCTAGGAGGCTCCCGCATTGGACGTCGGTGAACGACTGCAATCCATCCGTAAGCTGAAGGGTCTTTCCCAGCGTGAGCTCGCCAAGCGCGCGGGTGTCACCAACAGCACCATTTCGATGATCGAAAAAAACAGCGTCAGCCCCTCGATCAGTTCCTTGCGCAAGGTGCTTGGCGGCATCCCCATGTCCATGGTCGAGTTCTTTTCCGAGGAGATCCTCCAGGAAATACCGACGCAGATCGTCTATAAAGCCAATGAGCTGATCGACATCTCCGACGGCGCCGTCACCATGAAGCTGGTGGGCCGTGCGCACCCGAGCCGGGCAATTGCGTTTCTCAATGAAATCTACCCGCCTGGCGCCGATACAGGCGAAGAAATGCTCACCCACGAGGGCGAGGAAACCGGGATTCTGGTGGAAGGCCGTCTGGAGTTGGTGGTCGGTCTTGAAACTTTTGTGCTCGAAGCCGGCGATAGCTACTACTTTGAAAGCACCAAGCCTCATCGTTTCCGTAATCCGTTCGATGTGCCGGCGCGACTAATCAGCGCAGCCACACCCGCGAACTTTTAACAAAAGAGGCGTCCTGCCAGCGTTGCAGAGGCTCCCGCAGCTGCATTCCGCGAGGTCTAATCTCCCTTTATTTAATAGGGTTGTTTCGGCCGGACGGGCTAACCGTTATACTTTCGCCGCCTGCGAAACCGTGGCCGCAGGCGTGAATAGCCACCATTGAGGGTGAACGCGTGAATCTAATTATGAAAATGCTGGCTGCACCAGCAACCGTACTGGCCCTATGGGCTGTCAGCGCTCAAGCTGCGACCAACGATGACATTGCCAAGCGCCTGGAGCCGGTTGGCCAAGTCTGCGTCCAGGGCCAGGAGTGCAAGGGCATGGAAGTGGCGGTAGCTGCGGGCGGGGGCGCTGCGAAGACGCCCGACGACATCATCGCCAAGCACTGCAACGCATGCCACGGTACCGGGCTGCTGGGCGCGCCGAAAATCGGCGACACCGCTGCCTGGAAAGAACGCGCCGACCACCAGGGCGGCCTTGATGGCATCCTGGCTAAGGCCATTACCGGTATCAACGCCATGCCGCCTAAAGGCACCTGTGCGGATTGCTCGGATGATGACCTGAAGGGCGCGATCAAGAAGATGTCCGGCCTGTAACCGTCGATCTTCGTCAAAAATGCCGCTTACGAGCGGCTTTTTTGTGGGTGTGATGTGTGTTTCGAGGCTGTTCTTTGCAGCAAAGACCCGCCATTCTCTGTCCAACCCCTAATCATGGAATGTTCAGGAGGGTCGGATGGTGCAGTTGTGTTCAATCGAGCAAGCAGTTGACGATGTACTCGCGCGGCTACCGGCGCATATCCACATGGGCATGCCCCTGGGGCTGGGCAAGCCCAACCTGTTTGCCAATGCACTGTACCGGCGTATCGCCAAGCTGCCGGAGCGGGCGCTGACGATTTACACCGCGTTGAGCCTGGGCCGCCCGACCTTGGGCGATGGCTTGCAGAAACGCTTTCTCGAACCCTTTATCGAGCGGGTGTTTGGTGATTACCCAGAGTTGGAGTTTCTCGCCGCGCTGCATTCAGACAGCCTGCCGAAGAATATCCATGTGCAGCAGTTCTTCATGCAGCCCGGCAGCCTGCTTCATAGCACTTCGGCCCAGCAGGACTATGTCAGCAGCAACTACAGCCATGCCGCCCGCGACATCAACGCCGCCGGCTTGAACCTGGTGGCGCAGTTGGTCGCGAGCAGCGCCGAACACCCGGATCGCCTGAGCCTGAGCTGCAACCCCGATATCACCCTCGACCTGCTGCCCATGATCGCCAAGCGCCGTGAAGCGGGCGAAACCGTCTTGATCGTTGGCCAGGTTCACACCGAGTTGCCCTACATGCCGGGCGACTCGGAGTTGGGCATGGACGCGTTCGACTACCTGATCGATGCAAAGGACAGCACCACACTGTTCTCCACACCGAACATGCCGGTGGGGTTCCAGGACCATTTCATCGGCTTGCATGCCAGCACCCTGGTGCGCGACGGGGGCACCTTGCAGATCGGCATCGGCTCCATGGGGGATGCGCTGACCGCCGCGTTGCTGGCGCGCCAGGCGGACAACGAAGCCTATCGACTGCTGCTGACGGACATCGATGTGTACCAGTGGGCCCCGCTGATCAGCCGGGAAGGCGGTGTCGAGCCCTTCGCCCGTGGCCTCTACGGTTGCAGCGAAATGTTCGTCAACGGCCTGTTGGTGCTGGCGGATGCGGGGATTATCCGGCGCAAGGTCTATCCGGATGTGGCCACCCAGGAGCAAGCCAACGCCGGTTTGCTGGACGATGCGGCGCAGCCCGACGGCGTTTCGATCCACGGCGGTTTCTTCCTGGGGCCGCGCAGTTTTTACCAGCGCCTGCAGGAGATGGCCCACGCCAAGCGCCTGGAATTCAACATGACCCGCATCAGCTACATTAACGAGCTGTACGGCCAGGAAGAACTCAAGCGCCTGCAGCGCCAGGATGCACGGTTTATCAACAGCGCGATCACGGTGACGTTGCTGGGCGCAGGCGTGGCCGACCAGTTGGAGGACGGTCGCGTGCTCAGCGGCGTGGGCGGGCAATACAACTTTGTGGCTCAGGGGCATGCGCTGGAGGGCGCGCGCTCGATCCTGATCCTGCGCAGTTGGCGTGAGTCGGCGGGTGAGGTCAGTTCCACTATCGTCTGGGAGTATGGGCATTGCACCATTCCTCGGCACCTGCGGGACATCGTCATCACTGAGTACGGCATTGCCGACCTGCGTGGGCAGACGGATGCCAAGGTGATCGAGGCGTTGCTCAACATCACCGACTCACGCTTCCAGGCCGACTTGATCGAGCAGGCGCAAAAGGCCGGCAAGTTGCCCAAGGATTTCCAGCTCGATCCGCGCTTCAGCGACAACACGCCGGAGCGGCTCCAGGGTATCCAGGCGCGGCATCGACGTTTGTTCCCGGAGTATCCGCTGGGCAGCGATTTCACGGATGAAGAGCGGGATCTGTTGCGCGCATTGAACTGGCTCAAGAGCAAATTCAAGCTGACGGAGATTCTGGAGTTGGGCAAGGCGGCGCTGGATGCCCCGGAGCCCCAGGCGTTTCCCGAGCATCTGAAGCGGATGGGGTTGGATTCGCCGGAGGGTTTGAAGGAGGATCTCTATCAGCGTCTATTGCTCGCTGGCTTACAAGCAACCGCACACTAAAAACCAACACAGATCAAAATGTGGGAGGGGGCTTGCCCCGATAGCGGTGTATCAGTCCCAAATGTGTTGGCTGACCCGCTGCTATCGGGGGCAAGCCCCCTCCCACCTGTTTAACCGCGTGCAGGCAACGATTATTCGATGAAGGTGACGACGCCACCTTCCAGCGACTTCACCCGCGCCAGCGACTCAACCCGATAACCCTGCGCATCCAACTCCGCACGGCCACCCTGGAACGACTTCTCGATCACAATCCCCAAGCCGGCAACGGTCGCACCGGCCTGCTTGATGATCGAAATCAGCGCCTGGGATGCCTTGCCGTTGGCCAGGAAGTCATCGATCACCAGTACGCGGTCGCTGCTGGTCAGGTGGCGCGGCGAGATCGCCACGGTGCTTTCGACTTTCTTGGTGAAGGAATACACCGTCGCCGACAGCAGGTTTTCGGTCAGGGTCAGGGACTGCTGCTTGCGGGCGAAAATCACCGGCACGCCGAGGTTCAGGCCCGTCATGATCGCCGGTGCGATGCCCGACGCTTCAATGGTGACGATCTTGGTGATGCCCGAGTCCTTGAACCGCGCGGCGAATTCGTCGCCGATCAGTTTCATCAGGGCCGGGTCGATCTGGTGATTCAGAAAGGCGTCGACCTTGAGTACCTGATCGGAAAGCACGATGCCTTCTTCGCGAATTTTCTTGTGCAGTGCTTCCACGGAAAGCTTCCTCTAATGGCGGGTTGTGCGCCGAAAGTAGATTGAAAAGTAGTCGATTCTAGCGCTTTAACATCGCGCGTATATCCGCCAGGGCGGTGTTGCCGCGAACGGCCTTCACCTCGGTCGGGGTGTCGTCATTGCCTTCCCAGGCCAGGTCATCCGGCGGCAGCTCGTCCAGGAAACGGCTGGGGGCACAATCGATGATTTCGCCGTATTGCTTGCGCTTGGCGGCAAAGGTGAAGGCCAGTGTCTGACGTGCGCGGGTAATGCCCACGTAGGCCAGGCGCCGTTCTTCCTCAATAGTGTCGGCTTCGATGCTGGAGCGGTGCGGGAGGATTTCCTCTTCCATGCCCATGATGAACACGTAGGGAAATTCCAGGCCCTTGGACGCATGCAAGGTCATCATCTGTACACCTTCGGCGCCGTCTTCCTCTTCCTGCTGACGCTCGAGCATGTCGCGCAGCACCAGCTTGCCGATGGCGTCCTCGACAGTCATTTCGCCGTCTTCGTCTTTTTCCAGGGTGTTCTTCAACGCTTCGATCAGGAACCAGACGTTGCCCATGCGGTAATCCGCGGCCTTGTCGCTGGAACTGTTGGTGCGCAGCCAGTTTTCATAGTCGATGTCCATGACCATGCTGCGCAGGGCGCTGATCGGGTCTTCGCCGGCGCACTGCTCACGTACCTTGTCCATGAAGCGCTTGAAGCGCGACAGGCGATCGGTGAAGCGCGTGTCCAGGTGTTCGCCCAGGCCGATTTCATCGGTGGCGGCGTACATCGAGATCTTGCGTTCGGTGGCGTAGTTGCCGAGCTTTTCCAGGGTGGTGGAACCAATCTCGCGGCGCGGCACGTTGATCACGCGCAGGAAGGCGTTGTCGTCGTCCGGGTTCACGATCAGGCGGAAGTAGGCCATCAGGTCCTTCACTTCCTGGCGTCCGAAAAAGCTGTTGCCGCCTGACAGCCGATACGGGACCTGGTGGTGCTGCAATTTCAGCTCGATCAGCTTGGCCTGGTAGTTGCCGCGATACAGGATCGCGAAGTCGCTGTAGGGGCGGTCGGTGCGCAGGTGCAGGCTGAGGATTTCCACCGCCACGCGCTCGGCTTCGGCGTCTTCGTTGCGGCAGCGGATCACGCGGATCTCATCGCCGTGGCCCATCTCGCTCCACAGTTGTTTTTCAAACTCGTGGGGGTTGTTCGAGATCAGCACGTTGGCGCAACGCAGGATGCGGCTGGTGGAGCGGTAGTTCTGCTCCAGCATCACCACTTTCAGGGACGGGTAGTCGTCCTTGAGCAGCATCAGGTTTTCCGGGCGGGCGCCGCGCCAGGCGTAGATCGACTGGTCGTCGTCGCCCACTACGGTGAACTGGTTGCGCGTACCGATCAGCAACTTCACCAGCAGGTATTGGCTGGCGTTGGTGTCCTGGTATTCGTCCACCAGCAGGTAGCGCACCTTGTTCTGCCACTTTTCGAGGATGTCGGCGTGTTCCTGGAACAGCTTCACCGGCAGCAGGATCAGGTCGTCGAAGTCCACCGCGTTGAACGCCTTGAGCGTGCGCTGGTAGTGGGTGTAGACGATGGCGGCGGTCTGTTCCTTGGGGTTGCGCGCGTTTTCCAGGGCTTCAGGCGGCAGGATCAGGTCGTTTTTCCAGGCGCCGATCATGTTCTTGATCTCGTCGACGCCGTCGTCGCCTGCGTATTCCTTCTGCATGATGTCGGTCATCAGGGCCTTGACGTCGGTCTCGTCGAAGATCGAGAAGCCCGGCTTGTAGCCCAGCCGCACATGCTCCTTGCGGATGATGTTCAGGCCCAGGTTGTGGAAGGTACATACCGTGAGACCACGGCCTTCGCCACCCTTGAGCAGGGTGCCGACACGCTCTTTCATTTCCCGCGCTGCCTTGTTGGTAAAGGTCATGGCGACGATGTATTGGGCGCGGATGCCACAGTTCTGGATCAGGTGCGCGATCTTGCGGGTGATCACACTGGTCTTGCCGGAGCCTGCGCCGGCGAGCACCAATAGAGGGCCGCCGACGTAGTTCACGGCTTCTTGCTGCCGGGGATTGAGTCGGGACATACGGAATTCAGGGAGTCGTTGTTCAAAAGGGCGGGCATTTTAACAGGCTGGCAAGATTCTGCTGCCCTGGATCGACGGTGTGACGTACCACTCGATCTAAATTTGCCGGTTTTGCTACTTTGCCGCAGGATGTCTGGGTTTTTAAGACAATTGCTTACAGCCTGCGTATTTGATAACCACGATCATTGGTGATTATCAGGCCGCACGTCATAATGCCCGCCGCCAACGAATTTTTGCAGAGTCTAGGGAGCTAGCTTGTCTACGCCTGTCGAACCCTTGCGTTTGCTGCTACTGGCCGATACGCCTGAGTGGGCAGCGTTGTTGCGCGAGTGCCTGGCGCCGATGGGCGATGGGGCTGTGCTGATCAGCGCGCCAAACTGGGACTCGGTGAGTCGTCTGTTCGATGACGACGACAGCGCAGTGCTGTTGACCATGCCCAGCCTGCAACCCGGCCCTGGCCGTTGCAGCTTGCCGTGCGTGTTGTTGTTGGAGCAGGAGCCGCTGGTTCCGCCACTGGGCGTCAGTGACTGGCTGATCCGCAATGCGCTGGACGCCGACACGTTGCGTCGTTGCCTGCGCCATGTGCGTGAGCGGGGGGTGCTGGAAAACACCCTGCAACGCCTGGCCGAGCAGGACCCGCTCACCGGCATCGCCAACCGCCAGGGCTTCCAGACCCTGCTGGCCGCACGGTTGGCCGAGAACGAAGGTCGCGGCCTGGCCCTCGGTCACCTGGACCTCGATAATTTCCGCCATGCCAACGATGCCCTCGGCCACCAGGCCGGCGACCGCCTGATCCTGCAAGTGGTCTCGCGGCTCAAGAGCCAGCTGGAAGCCGGCGATCAACTGGCGCGCCTGGGCAGCGACGAATTCGCCCTGCTGATCGATACGCGCCGCGCGCCCCAGCGTGCGGAGTGGATGGCCGAGCGCATCACCGAAGCCATGGCCGAGCCGTATTGGGTGGATGGCGAAAGCCTGCTGATCGGCTGCAGCCTGGGCGTGGCCCATGCCCGCGCCCGTGCCGGCGCCGACCCGCTGATGTGGCACGCCCATATCGCCATGCAGCAAGCCAAGAGCACCCAGGGCTGTACCTTTCATATCTTCAACGAACGCATCAACCGCAACGCGCGCAGCCTGGCCGACCTGGAAAGCGAGCTGCGCCGTGCCTTGCGCCGTGATGAGCTGGAGCTGCATTACCAGCCGCGCCTCGACCTCGACGACGGGCATATCGTCGGCCTGGAAGCCCTGGTGCGCTGGCGCCACGGCGAGCGCGGCCTGTTGCCGCCGAGTGAATTCGTGCCCCTGGCCGAACAGAGCGGCCTGATTGTACCGTTGGGTTACTGGGTGATTTCCCGGGCCCTGCGTGACATGCAAGACCTGCGCGAACGCGGCCTGCCGCCGCTGCATATGGCGGTCAACCTGTCGTTTCGCCAGTTCCAGGACAGCCAGCTGCTTTCTACACTGAGCCGGCTGATCAGCGAGCGCGGCGTGGAAGCGCAATGGTTGGAGTTCGAACTGACCGAAACCGCCGTGATGCGCCGCAGTGACCTGGTCAAGCAGACCATGGACGCCCTTGGTCGCCTGGGTGTGCGGTTTTCCCTGGATGACTTCGGTACCGGTTTCTCGTCGTTTGTGCACCTCAACAGCCTGCCGATTGCCTTGTTGAAGATCGACAAAAGCTTTGTCGGCGGCATGGAGGAGCGCGAAGAGAACCGCAAACTGGTGCACGCGATGATCAACCTGGCGCACAACCTCAATCTGGAAGTGGTGGCCGAAGGTGTGGAAACCCCCGAGCAACTGGCGCTATTGCGGCTGTTCGGCTGCGACCAGGCCCAGGGTTACCTGATCAGCAAGCCGCTGCCGTTGCCGGAGCTGGTGGAATACCTGACCTTCGGCGACGGCAAGCACACCCGCGTGAGCGAGGGTCTCTAGTCGGCCTGTACCGCCTGGAAGCCGGTGTCGGCTTCGGGCGCCGGGCCTTCCCGGCGAATCATCCGCTTCATCTTCGCTTCAAACGCCCAGGTCAGGCTTATCGCGGCGCAGGCCAGTCCCAGTGCCAGGCCCCACCACACGCCGGTTGGCCCCCAGCCCAACGTGAAAGCCATCAGCCAGGCCGAGGGTGCGCCAATCAACCAGTAGCAGCCCGCACCGATCAGGAACGTGGTCTTGGCGTCCTTGAGCCCGCGAATGCAACCCATGGCGATGGTTTGCACGCCGTCGAACAGCTCGAACCACGCGGCGACGGCCAGCAGGCTCACGGCCAGGACGATCACGTCGTGGAACGCCGGGTTGTCGTGGTCGATCAGCAGTCCTATGAGCGGCTCGGAAAACAGCCACAGCACCGCCGCGAATCCCAGCATTATCGCCGCGCCAAAGCCTATGCCGACACGCCCGGCCATGCGTGCGTGCACCAACTGTCCGGCGCCATAATGCTGGCCGATGCGCATGGTCACCGCGTAGGACATCCCCGCCGGCACCATAAAGGCCACCGATACGATTTGCAGGGCGATCTGGTGCGCTGCCAACTGCGTGCTGCCCATGGTGCCCATGCACAGGGCTGCAAAGGCAAACAGCCCGACCTCCACCGCATAGGTGCCGCCGATCGGCAGGCCCAGGCGCCACAACTCGCGCAGATATTGGGTGTTGAGGTGCAGCAGCCCTGTACTCAGCGGGTAGGCGGCATAGGCCCGGTTGCTGCGGATGTACCACATCAACGCCAGCGCCATGCTGTTGGCGACAATCGCCGTGACCAGGCCGATGCCCATCAAGCCGAGCTTGGGCAGGCCGAACATGCCTTCGATCAGTGCGTGGTTGAGCAGGTAGTTGACCACCGTACCGCCGAGGCTGATCACCATCACCGGAGTGGCTTTGCCGATGGCGCTGGTAAAGCCGCGCAGGGCCATGAAGCTCAGGTAGCCGGGCAGGGCAAACGGCAGCATGGTCAGAAATTGCCCGGCCGAATGTACGTTGGTCTCGGTCTGGCCGAACATCAGCAGCACCGGCTTGAGGTTCCACAGCAGCAGGGCCGCCGCCAGGGCCATCAGCCAGGCCAGCCACAGCCCGGCCTGGGTCAGGCGGGTGGCACCTTCGATATCGCCCGCGCCGTGGCGGATCGCAACCAAGGTGCCCACGGCGGCAATCACGCCGATACAGAAAATCGCGACGAACGAATAGCTTGCGGCACCCAGGCCGCCACCGGCCAGGGCTTCGGGGCTCAGGCGCGCCATCATCAGGGTGTCGGTCAACACCATCAGCATGTGCGCCAACTGCGAGGCAATCAACGGCCCTGACAGCCGCAGAATGGCCCAGAGTTCGGTACGTGCCGGATGCTGCATGATCATCACGCTCAAAAAGTCAGAGGGTTGGGGAAGTGCTGATTCTCGGCGCTCTCAGCCCATTGCACAAAGGGATAAATGCGATCGTTTGCATGATTAAAACTCATGCTTGATTGATTCTGGTAGGGTTTCAGTATTGCGCTGTCGGAGCTTTCCTCATGTCTCGTCGTCTTCCTCCTCTTTATGCCTTGCGCGCGTTTGAAGCGGCCTCCCGACACAGCTCTTTCACCCGCGCGGCCGAGGAGTTGTCGATCACCCAAAGTGCGGTGAGCCGACATATCCGCACGCTTGAAGAGCATTTCGCCTGCCGGCTGTTCCAGCGCAATGGCCGCACCTTGCAGCTCACTGAAGCGGCGCGTCTGTTGTTGCCCGGTGTGCGCGAAGGGTTCGCGGCGCTGGAGCGCGCCTGCCATACCTTGAATGCCGAAGATGACATCCTGCGCATGAAGGCCCCCTCCACATTGACCATGCGCTGGCTGCTGGCGCGACTCAGCCGCTTCCGGGCGCTGCAGCCGGGCAATGAGGTGCAACTGACCAGCGCCTGGATGAGCGTGGACGAGGTGGACTTCAACCAGGAGCCGTTCGATTGCGCGGTGTTATTGAGCTACGGGCATTTTCCAGCGGATTGGGAAGCCAGCTATCTGTTCCCCGAGCTGTTGATACCGGTGGGTGCACCGAACCTGTTGAACGACGGTCCTTGGGACGTGACCCGCCTGGCCGGCGCCGAGTTACTGCACCCCACACCCGACCGCCGAGACTGGCGCAATTGGCTGGAGCGCATGGGGCTATCGTCCCAGGTGTCGCTCAAAGGCGGGCAGGTGTTCGATACCTTGGAGCTGGGCATGATCGCCGCCGCCCGCGGTTATGGCGTGTCGATGGGCGACCTGCTGATGGTGGCCGAGGATGTGGCGCAGGGACGCTTGAGCTTGCCGTGGCCGACTGCGGTAGCGAGTGGGGAAAATTACTATTTGGTGTGGCCGAAAACCCGTCCAGGGGGTGAGCGCTTGCGGCGTCTGGCGGATTTCCTCCAGAGCGAGGTGCAGGCCATGGTTTTACCCGACGTCGAACGGCTCAATTGAGGGGTTTTGACTCAGCGACGCAACCGTTTGCGTGATACCCCTGCGATTCGCTCAAGTATTGCAAAACGCCGCCGAAGTAGGTGTGTTGGAACCATCGTGCACCAACGTTTCCCACCAGATAATTTGCCGAGCAGCGCTATGAGATCAGGATGATCCTGGCCTCGGCCAGGAGCTGTCATGTCTCAACCTCGCGCCCGGATTGCCTCCCAGTTAGGTCTCGCGTTAGCCGTGATTTTGGCTGTCGTCATCAGCGGCAGTACTGTTTTCGCCTTGCGTTCCCTCGATTCCGCCAACCTCGATACCCGCGAGGAGCACCTGGCCAGCGAGGCGCGCTTGCTTGCCGACCAACTCAATACCTTCCACAGCACGTTGCGCGAGAGCACCCAGCGTTTGAGCGGGCTGTTTGAAAAACGTTTCGGTGCCGGGTTGAGCGTGCATGTGGACCAACCCGTGAGCGTGGCCGGTGTTCAGACGCCCAGCCTGTACCTGGGCAACGAGGTGTTGAACAACAACTTTGATGAGGTGGACGAGTTCAAGCAAATGTCTGGCGGCGTGGCCACCGTATTTGTGCGCAGTGGCGACGACTTCATCCGTATCAGCACGTCCCTGACCAAGCAGGATGGCAACCGCGCCATCGGCACCGTCCTCGACCGTCAGGGCCCGGCCTACCAGCGCGTTGTGGGTGGGCAGACCTACATCGGCAGGGCGGTGTTGTTCGATCGTTCCTACATGACCCAGTACAGCCCGGTGCGTGACAGCGGCGGTAAGGTTATCGCCGTGCTGTTCATCGGTTTTGACTACACCGATGCGCAGAATGCCCAATTCGAAAACCTCAAGCGCTTCCGAATTGGCCAGACCGGCTCCCTTGCACTGCTGGATGAGCAAAAGCACTGGCTAGTGGCACCCGCCGGTGTGCAGGCGTTGGATCAATCGGTGCCGGTGATGCTGGACCTGGCCAAGACCCCGGGCAAAGGTCGCTTCTGGAGCGACAAGAACGAAGATTTCTATAGCGTTTCGGTACCGTTCGAAGGCGGCCCGTGGGCCGTGGTCGCGAGCATGCCGAAAGCTGAAATCCGCGCGGTGACCTGGGCCGTGGGGATTCGCCTGGTGATCGGCAGCGTGCTGGCGATGTTGCTGGCGGTGGGCGCCACGGTCTGGCTGCTGCGCAGCAAGCTGCAACCGCTGAGTGACTTGGTACACCAGGCCGAAGCCTTGGGTGCGGGCGACTTGAGCGCACGCCTCAACGTATCCAGCCATGACGAAATCGGCCAACTGGCGCGCAGCTTCAATCAGATGGGTGAAGCGCTGTCGACGATGGTCTCCCATATCCGTAACGCTGCCGAAGAGGTCAACAGCCGCGCCCAGGCGTTGTCCGGTTTGTCCGGCGGTGCCTATGAGGGCATGGAGCAGCAGTCCGGCGAGATCACCAGCATGGCCGGCGCGGTAGAGGAGTTCAGCGCGACGTCGTTAAATATCGCCGACAACATGGGCAATACCGAACGCCTGGCCCAGGAAAACGCCCAGCAGACCCGCATTGGCCGCACCTCGATGCAGGAGGCGTCGTCGTCCCTGGAACACATTGCCACCGCCCTGAACAGCACGGCCACGGTGATCAACACCCTCGGCCAGCGCTCCCAGGAAATCGGCGGCATCGTCGGTGTGATCACGTCCATCGCCGAACAGACCAACCTGTTGGCGCTCAACGCGGCCATCGAGGCTGCACGCGCTGGTGAACAGGGCCGTGGGTTTGCCGTGGTGGCTGATGAAGTACGCAACCTGGCATCGCGCACCCGCGAAGCCACCGATGAAATTTCCGGGATGATCCAGAGCATCCAGCGGGAAACCGGTAACGCCATCAGCACTATGGAACACGGCAACACGCTGATGCAGGAAGGCTTGTCGCGCAACGCCGACGTAGCCTCGGCCCTGGCGCGTATTGATGAGCAGAGCCGCTCGGCCGGCCAGCAATTCGCCGCGATCACCACCGCCACCCAAGAGCAGAGCAGCACCGCGACCTTGCTCAGCAGCAACTTGCAGAGCATCGCGCTGGCTAACAGCGAGCAGCGTGAGGTGGTGTCGAACCTGGCGATTACTGCCAAGGAACTGGAGACGTTGGCGGCGAGCCTGCGCCATGAGGTGGATCGCTTTCGCTGAGCCACCGTTTTCCAAGATGTGGGAGGCTTGCCCCCTTCCACATTTGGCGCTGCGCCAAGCTTAAGTGATCGCCGCCGGGCGGTATTGCAGGGCCTCTTTCAGGTGGTCGCGGGTGATGGTCTCTACCTGATCCAGATCCGCCAGGGTGCGCGCCACCTTGAGCAGTCGATGGGCCGCGCGCAGCGATAGGGTCAGTCGTTCACAGGCCGTTTCCAGCCAGTTTTCATCCACCTTCGTGAGCTTGCAGTGCTCGCGCAGCCCCGGCAGATCAAGAAAGGCATTCGCACAGCCCTGGCGCTTTTGCTGATGCTCGCGAGCCTGGGCGACCCGCGCTGAGGCATGGGCGGTATCCTCGCCCGCCTGTTGGATCGGGTTCAGTGCCGTCGTTTCCCTCGCCACGGTCAGGTGCAAGTCAATCCGGTCCAGCAGCGGCCCCGAGAGCTTGTTGCGATACCGCTGAATCTGCTCCGGCGTACAACGACAGCGCCCGCTGGGTTCGCCCATATAGCCGCAAGGGCAGGGGTTCATCGCCGCCACCAGTTGAAAGCGTGCCGGGAAACTCACTCGGTCGCGAGCGCGGGAAATCACGATATGCCCCGACTCCAGCGGTTCACGCAGCACTTCCAACACCTTGCGATCAAATTCCGGCAACTCATCCAGGAACAACACCCCATGATGAGCCAGGGTGATTTCTCCCGGCTGTGGTTTCGAGCCGCCGCCCACCAGTGCCGGGCCGGATGCCGAGTGATGCGGTTGACGAAACGGTCGATGGGGCCAATGGCTCAGCGGCGCCAGGCTTACAACCGATTGAATCGCGGCAACCTCCAGCGCCTCCTGTTCGCTCAACGGCGGTAATAAACCTGGCAGGCGGCTGGCGAGCAAGGTCTTGCCGGTGCCGGGCGGCCCGCTAAACAAGAGGTTATGCGCCCCCGCTGCAGCGATCAGCAACGCTCGCTTGGCCGCGAGCTGGCCCTGAACTTCACTCAGGTCCGGATAAGGCTTGTTCAAGTACAGCAGGCCATCGGACTTGTAGGGCTCAATCGGCACGTGCCCATTGAGGTGCGCCACCACTTGCAACAAGTGGTCTACCGCAATCACCTTCAACCCCGACGCCAGGCACGCCTCCTCGGCATTCGCCCGAGGCACTATCACGGTGCGCCCGGCCTTGCGCGCCGCCAAAGCCGCCGGTAGCACGCCTTTCACCGCACGCACTTCACCGGACAACGCCAACTCACCCAGGCATTCAATGTCATCGAGCATCAACGCTGGCACCTGCACGCTGGCGGCGAGGATCCCCAGGGCAATCGCCAGGTCAAAACGCCCGCCGTCCTTGGGCAGGTCGGCGGGCGCGAGGTTGAGGGTGATGCGGCGCGCGGGGTATTGCAGGGCCGAGTTGAGGATGGCGCTGCGCACGCGGTCTTTGCTTTCCTTGACGGCGGTTTCGGGCAAACCCACCAGTGTGAGGGACGGCAAGCCATTGGCCATATGCACTTCAACGGTGACGGCAGGGGCTTCGACGCCGATCTGGGCGCGGCTGTGGACGATGGCGAGGGACATGCTCGTTCCTTGAAATGGGCGGCCGCTTCCTGCGGTTTTTCAAGGGTAGACGAGGTAGGGAAGAGCGAGGCGGGGAGGTTTTACAGAACGTATCCAGAGCAAAAGGTAGAGCGAATGTGGGAGGGGGCTTGCTCCCGATAG